>NZ_JAELUG010000127.1 GCF_016429255.1 Rhizobium sp. ASV8 | reverse complement strand
CCCCCCCCCCCCCCCCCCCCCCCCCCCCCCCCCCCCCCCCCCCCCCCCCCCCCCCCCCCCCCCCCCCCCCCCCCCCCCCCCCCCCCCCCCCCCCCCCCCCCCCCCCCCCCCCCCCCCCCCCCCCCCGATTTTAATAGACCGTCTCGTGGGCTCGGAGATGTGTATAAGAGACAGACGCAGGATTGATCGAGATCCAGCGCGAAGGCAAGTTCGCAAGCCTCGTCCTGCGCCGCGATACGCTGAACGCCTACATGGCCGAACTCTCCAAGATCTGACGCTTTCGTTCGCTCGATCGGCATTTTTTATCCCCGCCCTTGTATCAATTAGATGATTATCTAAATATCAAAGTGACGATGCCGAACAGTTTTCGGGTCGCATACGTCAAACGATTAGATAATTATAAAACTATCGAACAATTTCCGAAGGAAAATGACATGAGCAAATTGGCAGGCAAGGTCGCGATCGTAACCGGAGCATCCAAGGGCATCGGCGCCGGAATCGCCAAGGCGATGGCTGAAGCGGGCGCATCCGTGGTCGTCAACTATGCGTCGAGCCGCGAAGGAGCCGACAAGGTTGTGGCTGACATCGCGGCCAAGGGCGGCAAGGCGCTCGCCGTCCACGGCGATGTGTCCAAATCCGAAGACGTCAAACGCCTCTTTGCGGAAACGAAACAGGCCTTCGGCGCCGTCGACATCCTCGTCAACAATGCCGGCGTCTATCAATTCGCGCCGATCGAGGAATTCACGGAGGAGGAATTCCACCGTGAATTCAATATCAATGTGCTCGGCACGCTGCTGACCACACAGGAAGCGGTGAAGCATTTCGGTCCGCAAGGCGGCAATATCATCAACATCGGCTCGAATGCGGTCAGCATGAACCTGCCGACCGCATCGGTTTACACCGCAACCAAGGCCGCCGTGAGTTCGATCACCCAGGTTCTTGCCAAGGAACTCGGTTCGAGGAACATCCGGGTCAACAATCTGGCGCCAGGCGGCGTCGAGACGGAAGGCGTCGTCGCCGCCGGCTTTCTCGGCAGCGACTTCGAAAAGCATCTCGTCTCCCAGACGCCCCTTGGCCGCCTTGGCCAACCGACCGATATCGCTCCGATCGCCGTCTTCCTCGCTTCATCAGAGTCCGCCTGGCTGACCGGTGAAACCATCTATGCCGGCGGCGGCTTGAAGTAATCGCGCATTCGCGATGCCGTCTTCAGAAAAGAGAACCATCGGCCGGGCGCAGCGCAACCGCGCACCCGGCCGATGGCTTAGCAAGCGATTGCCAAACCATTCGATTTTCCTATCTAGTATGGGTGTTCGGGTTTTCCGCCTAGCATCGTAGCCGACCATGCCGCAAAGCGATGTGTCGGCGCAATTTTTCAAAACAGATCCCTGTCTTCAATCCGATTCAACGCAGCAGCGAATATCATCGAACTCCCTTGGAACATTTCCAGGAAAAATGCGCAGCGACTTCAGCCCGAAATACCGGGCGAAACAAGAAGATAGCGCATTCTAACGTCTCGACGAAAAGCGGAAACGCCCTGAGAACCGCCGCAACCGCTGCCGTGAACAACAAACGGAGGACGTGTGTATGAATACCGCCAATACCAAGTCGAAATTGGGTACCCACACCAATCTCAGCGAGGACGCGACCCGCGATATTTCGGCAGCGCTCAGTGCCTTGCTGGCCGATGTCTTTGCCCTCTATCTGAAGACCAAGAATTTTCATTGGCACATGAGCGGTCCGCATTTCCGCGACTATCACCTGCTCCTCGACGAGCACGGCGACCAGATCTTCGCGATGACTGACCCCATGGCCGAGCGCGCCCGCAAGATCGGCGGAACGACCCTGCGATCGATCGGCCAGATCGCCAAGCTCCAGCGCATTCCGGACAATGACGCGGAATATGTCGATCCGCAGGACATGCTGGCTGAACTGGCGGACGACAATCTCAAGCTCTCGGCGGAAATGCGCGCCGTCCACGACGTCTGCGATGAATATGGCGATGTCGCCACCGCCAGCTTGCTTGAAAACTGGCTGGACGAAACGGAACGCCGCACCTGGTTCCTGTTCGAGACCACGCGCAAGTCCAACCGCTGACATCAGAAAGCCTCCGTCTTCGAACACGATATGTTGAAGGCGGCACGCAGCGCCCTCGATTTCCTCGCTCGCGCCACGGCAACGGCGAGGAAATCCTTGACTCCTGTGGAAAACATCTTAGAACCGGCGACGGAAAAGGAAGACTTCCATGCTTCGCTTCGAACAGATCGACAGCTTCAGTCACCTGGCTGGTTATGCCGGGCGGGATGTCTATTTTCCGGTTTCTTCCAAAACCATGGCCAAAACGACGACGAAAACCGTCTGACGTCTCTGGCCTGCCGCTCTCTCCCCGGCTCGGCTGGGGACAGGAACCGGTCGTCACGGCCACGGTTCCCCCCTTCGCCCAAGAGGAGAGAAGAGAAAGAGAGCTTGAGAAATGGGTTTCAAAGTTGCAGTAGCGGGCGCGACCGGGAATGTCGGCCGTGAAATGCTCAACATCCTGTCCGAACGCGGCTTTCCGGCCGATGAAGTCGTAGCGCTCGCATCCGCACGCTCGCAGGGAACCGAAGTTTCCTTCGGTGACCGGACGCTGAAGGTTGCCAACCTCGAGAATTACGATTTCTCCAGCACCGACATCTGCCTGATGTCTGCCGGCGGCGAAGTCTCGAAGAAGTTCTCGCCGAAGATCGGCGCCCAGGGCTGCGTCGTCATCGACAACTCCTCCGCCTGGCGCTACGACGCCGACGTGCCGCTGATCGTGCCGGAAGTGAACCCGGATGCCATCACGCAGTTCACCAAGCGCAACATCATCGCCAACCCGAATTGCTCGACCGCACAGCTCGTCGTCGCGCTGAAGCCGCTGCATGATTTCGCCAAGATCAAGCGCGTCGTCGTCTCGACCTACCAGTCGGTCTCCGGCGCCGGCAAGGACGGCATGGACGAACTGTTCAATCAGACCCGCGCCGTCTTCGTCGCCGATCCGATCGAAAATAAGAAGTTCACCAAGCGCATCGCCTTCAACGTCATCCCGCACATCGATAGCTTCATGGAAGACGGCTACACCAAGGAAGAGTGGAAGGTGCTGGCCGAAACCAAGAAGATGCTCGACCCGAAGATCAAGGTCACCTGCACGGCCGTGCGCGTGCCTGTCTTCATCGGCCACTCCGAATCGGTGAACATCGAGTTCGAAAACGAGATTACCGCCGATCAGGCCCGCGATATCCTGCGCGAAGCACCGGGCTGCCTCGTCATCGACAAGCATGAAAACGGCGGCTACATCACGCCTTACGAATCCGCCGGCGAGGACGCGACCTATATTTCGCGTATCCGTGAAGATGCGACCGTCGAAAACGGCCTCAACATGTGGGTCGTCTCCGACAACCTGCGCAAGGGCGCCGCTCTCAATGCCATCCAGATCGCCGAACTGCTCGTCAACCGTGGCCTGATCAAGCCACGCAAGCAGGCTGCATAAGCATTTCTAAACCAATTTACGGTTTATAAACCTTGTCTAGCTAAGCATGACTATATGGAAGCCTCGCCATTTCGGACCGAAAGGCGGGGTTTTTTTGCAAATACATTTGGCGGTTGTTTCACGTGAAGCAAAAATATTGATCGCTAAAATGTGATAATGACAGGACGGTCGGATACTGGCATGGTCCAGCGATGACTAGAGCATTTCCAGTCGAAGCGGGACCGTTTCGGCGTCGGGCAATGCGGCAAGACTAAAGAGATAGAGCATGAGCCTGAAGATTGGCGGGTTTGTGCGCCTTCCAAAACAGTTACCGCGTTTCGCATCGCGGTAAGAATTCGGGGACATTGAATGCGCATCACAAAGTCTGGAATGGCAGCTCTCGTCGCGGGCGGGCTGCTGCTCGCCATGCCGATTACGGCAAACGCTGCATCCTGCGGCAACACATCTGCCGGTTTCGAGAATTGGGTGCAGGAATTCAAGCGCGAAGCGCAAGGACAGGGCGTCAGCCCCTCCGTCCTCGACAAGGCTTTCGCCAACGTTCATTACAACCAGCCCACCATCCGCGCCGACCGCGGCCAGAAGAGCTTCAAGCTTTCCTTCGAGGAATTCATGAAGAAGCGTGGCGGCCAGACGATCATCAATCGCGGCAAGAGCATGAAGCAGGCCAATGCCGCGCTATTTGCCAAGATCGAGAAGCGCTTCGGCGTCCCTGCCGGCCCGATCATCGCGATCTGGGGCATGGAAACCGGCTTCGGTAGCTATATGGGCGACCAGCATACGCTTTCTGCGGTCTCCACCCTTGCTTATGACTGCCGCCGTTCCGCATTCTTTACCGAACAGCTCTATGCCGCCCTGAAGCTCGTCGGCGAAGGCTATCTCAGCCCCGCGGCACGCGGCGCTGCTCACGGCGAAATCGGCCAGACGCAGTTCATGCCCAAGAACGTCGTTCTCTACGGCATCGATGAAGATGGAAACGGCAGGGTCGATCTTGTGGGATCGCGCGCCGATGCGCTTGCCTCGACGGCCAACTTCCTGCGCGGCCATGGCTGGCAGCCCGGCGCCGGCTATCAGCCCGGAGAGCCTAATTTCTCCGCCATCGCCGGCTGGAACGACGCCAAGGTCTATCAGCAGGCAATCGCTTACATCGGCCAGCAGATCGACGGCCGATAATCCGGTTATCGGATATAAAAAAGGCGCTGCAACCAAACGGTTCGCAGCGCCTTTTTGTTTCAGCCGTTGCAGATTACGAAATATCCGGACGCTTGAAATCCCGGGTCTGAGGATCCATCACCCACAATTCGCCGGTCGAAATGTCAAACCATGCGCCATGAAGATTGAGCTTGCCCTCTTCCTCGCGCGCCTTGATCTCCGGAAAGCTGCGCAGGTTATCGAGCGAATTGCGGATCGAAATGCGCTCCAGCGCCGTCTGACGCTCGGTCTGGGTCATGATGTCGTTGCTCTGGATCTGTTCGGCCGCCGGCTTCAGCAGGGCCATCCACCGGCCGATGAAATCGCCCGGCGACAACGGCTCGGCATTGGGATCTAGCGCGGCGCGGATGCCACCGCAGCGGCCGTGGCCCATCACGACGATATCGGACACCTTGAGCGACAGGACGGCAAATTCGAGCGCCGACGAAGTCGCGTGGAAATTACCGTCCGGTTCATAAGGCGGCACCATATTGGCGACGTTGCGGATAACGAAAAGTTCTCCCGGGCCGGCGTCGAAGATGGTCTCCGGGGCCGCGCGGGAGTCACAACAGGCAATCACAAGTGTCGACGGGTTCTGGCCGAGCTCCGCCAGAGTGCGATAACGTTCGCGCTCATCGACGTAACGCCCGCTCATGAAGTTGCGATAACCGTTCAGAAGGGTGTCGGGAAAGCTTTGCATGATATTGAATTACAGCGCACCGGGATCGATGGCAACTGTTGCGCTGCAAAAACCGTTAACTGTTGCGTAACACTATTTTTTCCGCCGTTGCGCCGGATGCACGAGATGACGCAGCTGCACCATCGCCATCGGTGTCGAGAGGCTCGCTGAATCGACGGCGAGCGTCAACTCGTTGCTGCCGCGTTTGACGGCGCGTGCCAGCACTTCGTAGACACTTGCGGTCGTCAATTGCAGGGCCCGTTCTTCATCCAAGCCGGACAGGATGCGCGACAGGAACAAGGCACAGAGCAGATCGCCGAGCCCATTCGGCGCGCCTTCTATGCTGCGGTGCTCGGCAAGCAACGCGTTCCGGCCGCTGAGATAGAGATTGCCGATACCACCCGCCATCATCGGCACCGCCGATGTCACCAGCATGCGTGAAGGCCCGAGCGCGAGCGCCGCCTCCATGATGGCGTTGTTGTCCTCAAGCGGCGCGCCGGCAAGCCAGGCAAGTTCGTAGCGGTTCGGTGTCGCGAGAGACGCAAGCGGGATCAGGTGATCGCGGATTGCTTCCGCAGTCGCCGCCGGCACATAAAGGCCGCCGGCATCACCGATCACGGGATCGCAGGCATAGAGAAGATCCGGATTCTTCTCGCGTAACGCCGTCACCAGCCTGGCGACGGAAAGCGCTTGTGCAGCATTGCCGAAATATCCCGACAGAACCGCCTTTACCTCGGACAGCCAGGGCGCGGCGATCAGATCGTCGATTGCATGGTCGAAATCCGCCTCGTTGAAGGTCAACCGCGTCGAACGGCCGTGGCCTGGATGCCATGGCAGGACGATGGTCGGCAGCGCCCAGACGGGGTGGCCGAGCGTTTCCAACGCAAACACCGCCGCCCGATTGCCGACGGAACCACGCACGACATGACTGGAGATGACGATAACGGCGCCGGCCGAGACTTGCGACATGATGCTAGCTTCCAATTCGGGGCTTCAAACTGCCTTGGTGCCGTTGATGATCCCTTTGGCGGCACTCTGTCAACGGCACTTCACAGAGACATGAAAACCTCTGTTGACGAACTGATTCCATCAATTTCTTGCCGACGATATGAGCTTTTCGTCGAGAACACGCATTCCGGCAAGTTTTTTAAAAAAACGGACCAAAATCAGTCCGAAACCAACCAAATTCGCAATCTTTTTGCCAGTTTTTTCGCTAAACGTTCTGATATTGTGGTCAAAATTCGAAAATCGGGAGGAATTCCATGGCGCCCAAGACCAATCCGAAACGGGAAAAACAGATCGAAGCGGCACAGAAAATTGCCGCTGCGACGGGCGGGGCTCACCTCGATCCCGAAATCCTGTTCGGCCGGGCTAGCAATGATGACATGGGGCGTTACAGCCCGGAAATGCTGGCTCTTGCCGCAGCTCATGCGGCCAAGGAACTGGCAGCCTGGAGCAAGACGGCTCCGCGTGTCAGCATCGAGCAGGTGGCCGGCATCGAGCCCGATGGCGTCGCCGTGTCGATCCTCTCGATCACCGATCACAACATGCCGTTCCTCTACGAATCAGTCATGGGAGAGGTCAGCAGCAGCTACCGCGATCTCTACATGGCCGTGCATCCCATCCTCGTCATGAAAGAGGGCAAGGCGGCAAGCCTTTATTCCGCCGATCATCCGAGCGATCCCGCCCATCGGGTCAGCCACATCCAGCTTCATCTCTCCCCGCTGACGACAGCCCAGGCAGCAGACCTGGTCAAGCGGGTGCAAACCGTGCTCGATCAGACGCATCTCGTCGTTTCCGGCTGGAAGCCGATGCTGTCGCGCCTGGATACCGTCATTTCGGAGCTTTCCACATATGAGGCGGCCGGACGTCGCAAGAGCGACCGCGACGAGGCTCTCGCCTTCCTCGCCTGGCTGCGCGATGGCAACTTCACGTTCCTCGGCATGCGCGAATACGTCTATTCCGGCAAGGGCGCCAACGCCACGATCGAGCGCGACCGCGGCGCCGGCCTCGGCATTCTCTCCAATCCCGATGTCCGTGTTCTGAGACAAGGCAAGGACGCCGTCACCACGACACCGGAAATCCTCGCCTTCCTCAATGGCCCGGATTTCCTGATCGTTACCAAGGCCAACGTCAAGTCGATCGTGCATCGCCGCGCCTATATGGATTATGTCGGCATCAAGCGCTTCGATTCGGAAGGCAACGTCACGGGCGAACTGCGCATCGTCGGCCTCTTCACCTCCACCGCCTACACCAGCGCCGCCTCGGAAGTGCCGCTGCTTCGCTCGAAGGTGCAGAAGGTCAAGGATCATTTCGGTTTCGATCCCACCAGCCATTCCGGCCGCATGCTCGACAACACGCTGGAATCCTACCCGCGCGACGACCTATTCCAGATCGACACCACCCTGCTGGCAAGCTTCGCAGAGCAGATCAACGACCTGACCGATCGGCCGCGCGTGCGTGCGCTGCCGCGCATCGATCATTTCGACCGCTTCGTTTCCGTCATCGTCTATGTGCCGCGCGAGGAATATGATTCCGTCGTCCGCGAAAAGATCGGCAATTATCTGAAGACCGTTTATGATGGCCGCGTCTCCGCCTATTATCCTGCCTTCCCGGAAGGCGGCGTGGCACGCGTGCACTTCATCATCGGTCGCAGCGCCGGCAAGACGCCGCATGTTCCCCAGGCCAAGCTGGAAGAGGCGGTCCGCGGCATCACCGCTCGCTGGGACGAGCGTTTCGTCATGCTGGCAGGCCCGAAGGCACCGACCATCTCGGTGAGCCAGGCATTCCAGGAAGCCTTTTCGCCGGAAGACGCCTTTGCGGATCTGCCTGACATGGTCGCGACTGCCGGTGTCGAGCCGATCCGCATCGGCTTCTATGTCCGCAAGGACGAAGCAGGCGAGATCCTGTCGCTGAAGATCTTCCACGGTCAAGGCAATCTGGCGCTGTCGCGCCGCGTGCCTCTCCTCGAAAATCTCGGTTTCAACGTCATCAGCGAGCGTACCTTCGACATCTATGTCACGGCGAAGGACGATTCGACCGGCCACGTCGTACTTCACGACATGGAGCTGGAAGCCCGCAGCGGTCTGACAATCGATCTTGCCCGCCACGGTGCTGCACTGGAAGAGGCTTTCCTCGCCGCCTTCGGTGGAACGATCGACAATGATGCCTTCAACCGGCTGATCGTCTCAGCCGATCTCTCGGCCCGCGAAACCAACGTGCTGCGCGCCTACTCGCGTTACCTGCGCCAGGCCGGCATTGCCTATTCGCAGGACTACATCGCCGCGACGCTGGACAAATATCCACGCATCGCCGCCGCGCTCTTCCGCCTGTTCCACGACACGCTCGATCCAAAACTCAGCGACAAGAACCGCACGAAAAAGCTCACCGAGCTGCACGAGGCTATCGAAAGCGAGCTGGCCGACGTACCGAGCCTGGACGACGACCGCATCCTGCGCCGCTACGTCAACGCCATCGATGCAACGCTGCGCACCAACTATTTCCAGAAAAATGCCGACGGCTCGCCGAAGGCCATGTTGGCCTTCAAGCTCGATCCGAAACTTCTCGACGGCCTGCCCGAGCCGCGGCCCTTCCGCGAAGTCTTCGTCTATGGCGTGGAGGTCGAAGGCGTGCATCTGCGCTTCGGCAAGGTGGCGCGTGGCGGTCTGCGCTGGTCGGACCGTGCCGAGGACTATCGCACCGAAGTGCTCGGCCTGGTGAAGGCCCAGCAGGTCAAGAACGCCGTCATTGTCCCGGTTGGGGCCAAGGGCGGCTTCTATCCGAAGAAGCTTCCGGTCGGCGGCAGCCGCGACGAAATCTTCAACACAGGCCGCGAGGCCTACAAGACCTATATCCGCACGCTGCTGTCGATCACCGACAATATCTCCGGCGCCGATATTATCCCGCCTGATGATACCGTGCGGCTTGACGGTGACGATCCCTATTTCGTCGTCGCAGCCGACAAGGGCACCGCGACCTTCTCCGACACCGCCAATGCGCTGGCTCAGGAAGCCGGCTTCTGGCTGGATGATGCCTTCGCCTCGGGCGGTTCTGCCGGCTACGACCACAAGAAGATGGGCATCACCGCCCGCGGCGCGTGGGAAACGGTAAAACGGCACTTCCGCGAGATGGACATCGACATCCAGACAACGCCCTTCAACGTCGTCGGCGTCGGCGACATGTCGGGCGACGTCTTCGGCAACGGCATGCTGCTCTCGCCGAAGATCCGCCTGCTCGCCGCCTTCGATCACCGCGACATCTTCATCGATCCCGATCCGGATATGGAAAAGACGCTCGCCGAACGCCAGCGTCTCTTCAGCCTGCCGCGTTCCAGCTGGCAGGATTTCGACAAGTCCGTCCTGTCGAAGGGCGCGATGATCATTTCCCGCTCGGCGAAATCTGTGACGCTGACCCCGGAAGCGGTTGCCGCCATCGGCATCGACAAATCGGTCGCAACGCCCTTCGAGATCATGACGGCAATCCTCAAGGCTCCCGTTGATTTGCTGTGGTTCGGCGGCATCGGCACCTATGTGAAGGCACCGGCCGAGACGGATTCCGAAGTCGGCGATCGCGCCAACGATCCGATCCGTATCGCAGCCGACGAAGTACGCGCCAAGGTCATCGGCGAAGGCGCCAATCTCGGTGTCACCCAGAAGGGCCGTATCGCCTATGGTCTCAAGGGCGGACGCTGCAACTCCGACGCCATCGACAACTCCGCCGGCGTCAACACCTCCGACGTCGAGGTCAACATCAAGATCGCGCTGGCGTCCGCCATGTTCGACGAACGGCTGACGCGCGCCAAGCGCGACACGCTGCTCGCCTCCATGACCGATGAAGTGGCCGTGCTGGTATTGCGCAACAACTATCTGCAATCCTTGGCGATTTCGCTGACGGAGCGCAAGGGCACCGGCAATGGCCTGGAACTCAGCCGCTTCATGAGCGTGCTGGAAGCCGCCAAGCAGCTCAACCGCAAGGTGGAGACCCTGCCCGACGACCAGACCTTCGCAGAGCGTTATGCCAACGGCCGGCCGCTGACGCGCCCAGAAATCGGTGTGCTGCTTTCCTACGCCAAGATCGTTCTCTTCGACGCCCTCGTCGCCAGCGATCTGCCTGATGATCCCTACTTCGCTGCAACGCTCAGCCGCTATTTCCCGGCCAAGATGCAGCGCTCCAACGCAGCCGATATCGAAACCCATCGCCTGCGCCGCGAGATCATCGCGACGGGGCTTGCCAACGAGGCGATCAATCGTGGTGGTCCGGGCTTCGCAGTCAGCATGATGGATGCAACGGCGGCATCGGCTGCCGAGGTGGTCAAGGCAGCTGTGGTCGCCCGCGACGGCTTTGATCTCGACCGGCTCTGGAACGAGACGGACGCGCTCGACGGCAAGGTCGGCGGCCAGATGCAGAACCGCGTCTACGGCGAAATCACCGAAGTCTATACGGTATTGACCCGCCTGCTCTTGAAAACCGGCGCGGCCAAGGGTGATATCGAAGAGACGGTTAGCCGGCTTCGCGCCGCTCTCAAGAAACTGCGACCCGTCTTCCTCACTCACATCCCGGCGGATTTCGCAGCCGAAATCGCCGCACGCGAAGCGGAATATCTGGCAGCGGGCCTGCCCGAGAAGCTGGCTTCGGAGATCGCCACGATCTACGCGCTCGTGCTTGTTCCGGAAATCATGCAGATTGCCGAACGCACCGGCGACACGCTGAACCGGGCGGCGGAAAGCTACTTCACCGTCTCGCAGACTTTCCGCGTCGGCCGCCTGCTGCTTGCCGGCAGCCGGATCGTCACCGGCGATCACTATGAGAGCCTGGCGCTCGCGCGCAGCCTCGACCAGATCGCCGGCGCTCGTCGCGATATCGTCATCTCCGCGCTATCAAACCATCCGAAGGACAAGCAGCCGGTCCAGGCATGGCATGCGGAGGACCGGATCCGCATCAATCGCATCGCCGAAGAGCTCGGCGGCCTCAGCGAAAGCGGCGATCCGAACCTCGCCCGCATCACCGTTGCCGCCGGCCTGCTCAGCGATCTTGCGAACGGCCGGGCAAGATGACACAGTCCGCCCCGACCCCGGCAAACGGGTGAGGGAGCAAGGGGCTGGATTTGGTGACGACCGAGATTGACAACGACGTGCCGGCAAAAGTGCCGGCACGCGGCATTTGGGGCTGGATGTTCTTCGACTGGGCGGCTCAGCCGTTCTTCACTGTCGTCACCACCTTCATTTTCGGACCCTATTTCGTCGCGCGGCTGACCGCCGATCCCGTCTCCGCGCAGACGACCTGGAGCAACATGGCGACGATCTCCTCGGTGATTATCGCCATCCTCTCGCCGGTCCTCGGCTCGATCGCCGATCAATCCGGCACCCGCAAACCATGGATCGCCTTCTTCGCCGTCATCAAGATCGCCAGCCTCTTCTGTCTCTGGGGAGCCGCGCCCGGATCGCCTGTCATCTATCCCGTCATTTTCATGATCCTGGCTTCGATCTCGGCCGAATTCTCCATCGTCTTCAACGATTCGATGATGCCCCGGCTCGTCGGCAAGGACGATGTCGGCAGGCTGTCGAACACGGCCTGGGGGCTCGGCTATCTCGGCGGTATGATCGTGCTGATCACCGTCGTTACGCTGCTCGCCGGTAATCCACAGACCGGCAAGACCATTCTCGGCATGACGCCGCTCTTCGGCCTCGACGCCACGCTCGGCGAGGATGCCCGCATCACCGGGCCGATTTCGGCCGCCTGGTATCTGATCTTCATCCTGCCGATGTTCTTCTTCACGCCGGACGCCGCCCGCGGCCTGCCGCTGCGCGCCGCGGTTCGTTCAGGCTTGCACGAACTGTCGGCGACCCTGGGCGAATTGAAACGCCGGCGCGGTATCAGCCTCTTCCTCATCGCCCGCATGGTCTATCAGGACGGCGTCAACGGCTTGCTGATTCTCGGCGGCACCTTCGCAGCCGGCATGTTCGGCTGGGCAACGATCGAGATCGGCATCTACGGCATTATCCTCAACATCATCGCCATTTTCGGCTGCTTCGCCGCCGGCTGTGTCGACCGCTGGCTCGGCTCGAAGACCACTGTCGTCATCAGCCTGACTTTGCTGCTGGTCGCGACCTTCGGCATCATCTCGACCGGCCCCGGGTTCACGCTCTTCGGCCTCGTTCCACTCTCGACCGTTAGCACCGGAGGCCTGTTCGGAACGGCGGCGGAGAAGGCCTATATCGGCTATGGGCTATTGATCGGCATCGCCTTTGGCCCCGTGCAGGCCTCCTCGCGCTCCTATCTCGCCCGCAGCGTCAGCCTCGCGGAAGCCGGGCGTTATTTCGGCATCTATGCGCTCTCGGGCCGCGCCACGAGCTTTATGGCTACGCTCTTCTTCTCGCTGGTGACCCATTTCAGCGGTTCTGCCCGCCTCGGCATGGCGACGCTCGTCATCTTCCTCGCCGGCGGCCTCTTGCTTCTGCTACCGACACCCTATCCCGCCGACAGGGCAACGAAGTAGGCAAAGAAAATCCCGGCTGGCGACCCAACCGGGATATATATTTTCTATATTTGGTATATCTGCCGATCAATGGCGGAAATGGCGCACGCCCGTGAAGACCATCGCGACATTGTGCTCGTTGGCCGCGTCGATCACTTCCTGGTCGCGCATCGAGCCGCCGGGCTGGATGACGGCCGTGGCGCCCGCCGCAATCGCGGAAAGCAGGCCGTCAGCGAACGGCAGAAAAGCTTCGGAAGCGACGGCAGAGCCGCGTGTCAACGGTTCGGCAAGCCCCATGGCCTTGGCGGCGTCCTCGGCCTTGATGGCAGCGATACGAGCGGAATCGACACGGCTCATCTGCCCGGCGCCGATACCGGCCGTCTGGCCATCCTTGGCGTAAACAACGGCATTCGACTTCACATGCTTGGCGACGCGGAAGGCGAACTTCATGTCCTCAAGCTCCTGAGCCGTCGGCGCGCGCTTGGTGACGACCTTGAGTTCCATATCCTCGACCAGCGCATTATCGCGGTTCTGCACGAGCAGACCGCCGGAGACGGTCTTGGCAGTGAGGCCGGCAGCACGCGGATCGGGCAGGGCGCCCACCGAGAGCAGGCGAAGGTTCGGCTTGCGGGCAATGATTGCCTTGGCTTCCTCGGTGACATCAGGCGCGATGATGACCTCGGTGAAGAGCTTGACGATCTCCTCGGCCGTTTCCGCGTCGAGCAGGCTGTTCAGCGCGATGATGCCGCCGAAGGCTGAGGTGGAATCGCAGGCGAGCGCGCGCTTGTAGGCTTCGACCAGGCTCGGGCCTGTGGCGACGCCGCAAGGATTGGCGTGCTTGATGATCGCGCAGGCCGGACCGTTTTCCGGCAGGAACTCGGCGACGAGTTCATAGGCCGCATCGGTATCGTTGATGTTGTTGTAGGAGAGCTGCTTGCCCTGGAGGAGGGTTGCCGTGGAGACGCCGGGGCGATTCTCGCCGGTCACGTAGAAGGCCGCCTTCTGGTGCGGGTTTTCGCCATAGCGCATTTCCTCACGCAGAACGCCGCCGATGACGCGGTGGCGCGGCGTGGCGATATCGAGCGCTTCGGCAAACCAGTTGGAGATCATCGCGTCGTAGGCGGCGGTGCGGGCAAAGGCCTTGGCGGCCATGCGCTTGCGGAAATCATAGGTCGTCTGGCCGGCATCGCCGGAGAGCTGCGCAAGCAGCTCCGCATAATCGGCGGGATCGGTCAGCGTCGTCACGTAGGCATGGTTCTTGGCCGAAGCGCGGATCATCGCCGGACCGCCGATATCGATATTCTCGACCGTCGTCGGATAATCGCCACCCGCCTTGCGAACGTCCTCGAAGGGATAGAGATTGATGACGGCAAGATCGATGCCTTCGATGCCGTGCGCCTTCATTGCAGCCTGATGCTCGGCATCGTCACGAATGGCGAGCAGGCCGCCATGCACCTTCGGATGCAGCGTCTTGACGCGGCCGTCCATGATCTCCGGAAACTCCGTCACTTCGGAGACGTCGGTGACAGCAAGGCCCGCCGCGGCGATCGCCTTGTGCGTGCCGCCGGTCGACAGCAACCGCACGCCCTGTTCGCTGAGCGCACGCGCCAGCTCGACGATGCCGGTCTTGTCGAAGACGGACAGAAGCGCGGTTTTCACCTTCACCTTGTCGGGAGCAGGAATTTTCTTGGAAACGACGGCCATGGGCTTTCTCCGGTCTGAAGCAATTCCAGGAAAAGTGCAGGGCGGTTTTCCGTCCGGAATCGCGAGATAACAAAAACAGAGCGAAAAACGCTCTGGCATGAGGAGATGTCCGGCGGAAAAGCGCGGGACGATAATGCCGCCCCGTTAGCATAGCTGGCGCGGTTAGCCTATGGCCGATGGGATAAAAACCAACGGATTTCCGGCTTTTCGGTAATTCGGAAGACGATCTCGAGCTGGTCGGAAGAGCGCATTCCCGAGGGATCGGCAAAGAAGATGTCTTCGGCGACAAGCACTTCGTTGCCGGGCGAGGAGAAGACCCAGGTCTCGCCATCCGGCGCGATCAGCAGGGCGGAATCCGTTTCTGTCTGCAGCAGGCTGATGGAGGGATGGATGTGGAAGCGTGCAGAGGCGATGCCTTCGCCCTTCGGCGCCTGCTTCCTGCCCTCCGGCACAAAGAAGCGGTCGCGGCCGGCCAGGATAGTGCCTTTGGCGTTTAGGCTGAGTTCGCGCTCATGAGCATAGCCGAAGGTCGCGAGATAACCGTCATGCGCTGCCCGGACGTAATCGCGCCCATCTTCGGTCTCGGCACGCTCGACGATGACTTTCTTAACACCGCCGACCATGATCGGGCCTAAAGACTTCGACTTGGAGAATTGCGACGATGAGGTGTCGTTGAGCGTAACGGCTGAATGCGCAGCCGTCGCCCGTGCGGCCTGCACGTAACGATCTCCGGCAAATTCCGGCGAGCCCGAATTGATGATGAAGCGTGTCTTGCCCGACGACATCTCGAAGGAAAGGCAGCCGGCATGTGCCGTGCGGCTGAGATCCGTCGAAGCGGGAGCGCCGGCATCGACGATGACGACAGCCTGACCGGCGGCTAGCCGGTGATACTTCGTGTGCGGCAGCGCCTTGAAGATCTGCCCCGCCGTCTCGTCGTAGCGCAGCACCGACATGAGCTCGTTGGCAAGCGTCGATGTCGCCCCGTTGAACAGCGCAAGATCACCGTCCTGATGGCGGAAGAATCGCAATGCCGGATACATGCGATCGATACCGGGAATGAGCCGTATCGGCACGTCGTGGCCAAGATTGACGTAGGTCTGCCGCAACGGCAGCAGGTCGAGCAGCAGCTCCAGCGACACCCGCGGATTGCGGGAGATATGGCCGCCGTCTGCCAAGATCTGCCGGTCGATTTCACGATCGAGCGCCTGGCCGGCGCGCTTTACCGCCAGCGCACTATTCGGCATGGCAACCGACGACATGGCAAGCGCGATGCGCACGCGAAACCGCGTCGTTCCATCCCGCGCCGATGGTGCCATGCGGCGCAAAAAGCGGACATGGAAAACGAGCATGCGCATGAAGCGGCGATAAAAGCCGCTATCCGTCCCATGCAGAAGCACCGGCGAATGCGACAGGAGAGCAATGAGCCGCTGCGCTGCGATATCGGGTGCCCAGGCAAGCCCGTGCAGGCGGCGACCGTGGACGGCGATCCAATCCGTGAGGATGGACCGCGCCAGCGCCGATGCCTGATCGCTTTTTTCCGACCGCAAGTGCCGCAGCCAGCGGAAATTATGCAGCCGCGCCGCAAATGCGCGCGAAGGCAACTCAAGCGAGAAGGGGGAGACACCTTGCGTTTCGAGAACACGTCCGGCAAGCAGGATGCGGCCGTTCAGAAGTTCTTCGACGAAAAAAGGATCGACGCTGCGCAGATCCGTCGGCGCCACGATAAGGCGTTCCGGCACACGCATCGTGTGGCGGATGAGACGCAATCGCGTCAACGCCGCGCGGCGAGACATCCGCCGCCATGCTTCCCGCATGTATGAACTCACAAAACCCTGCCGCAGACCTGCATATTTGCTTCTGCTTACTCTCATTACCCGTGGTTAAAAAGAGGTTACAAATATACCAATTAAGAACAGGTTACCGACTTTTGAACCACTTTCGAAAGCCTGTGGAAACCATGACTAGAGCCGGGTGATTTCAGGTCTGTTCGACCTGAAATCCGAATCCGCTCTGGAAACAAAGAAGTAGCGCATGATGTCGTCCGGAAACCGACGACACTTTTCGGCATCATGCTCTAGCGGGTGCGCCGAAGCACGACCGCGTAGAAACCGTCCAGGCCCGAAGCAAAACCATCACCAAGCGGCAGCATGTCGGGCGTAGTGCGGAAGGCGCCGAGCGGAGAAATCGCCGCTTCGAGGCCCGGCCAGTCGCTTGCCGTGATCGGAACCCGCTCGACATTATCGGTATCCGCAAGAAGCAGGGCGACGAGATCTTCGCCCTCCTCGGGATCGAGCGAGCAATTGGAAAAAACGACGATGCCGCCGGGCTTGACCAACGTCAGGGCGTGGCGGAGCAGACGCTCCTGCAGCGCGGCGAGCTTGGCGAT
Organism: Rhizobium sp. ASV8; assembly: GCF_016429255.1. Classification (GTDB taxonomy): domain Bacteria; phylum Pseudomonadota; class Alphaproteobacteria; order Rhizobiales; family Rhizobiaceae; genus Rhizobium. The sequence goes on along the minus strand of NZ_JAELUG010000127.1, from coordinate 3,024 downwards.
ATCTTCCGGCCCCTTGGTCCAGAGCACGTCGGGATGGCGGCGTGTCGTTCCGGTCGATGAGCAGGGCGCATCGAGAAGGGCGGCGTCGAAAAGTTCGTCGGGCCGATATTTGCTCATGTCGGCGCCGACGGTTTCCGCCTCGAAACCGAGACGCGCGAGATTACCGGACAATCTTTTCAGCCGGTTGGCGGATTGGTCGAGAGCCGTGACCTTGGCGCCTGCGAGAACGAGCTGTGCTGTCTTGCCGCCCGGGGCCGCACAAAGGTCGACCACCCGCTTGCCCGCCAGTGAGCCGAATAGCTTCGCCGGAATGCTGGCAGCTGCATCCTGCACCCACCATCCGCCTTCATTGAAGCCCTCGAGCGAAGGGATAGATCCCTCGAATGCAGCAAGCCGCACGCCACCGGTCGGCAGAACAACGCCGTTGAGCCGCTTCGCCCAGCCTTCAGCATCGGACTTTACGGTGAGATCGATTGCGGCCGGCTCAAGCTGCGTTTCTGAAATTCTGAGCGCGGCGGAAGCGCCGTAAGCCGCCTCCAGGCGGGAGAGAAACCAAGCCGGCATCGCGGGGACGCCCGCGACCTGCTCGAGAATCTCCTGCTTTTCCCGGCCGATCCGGCGGAGAATGGCATTGACCAGCTTGGCAAAGCGCCGATTGCGGGGATCGCGGTTGGCCTGTTCGACGGCAAGGTCGACGGCGGAATGGTCCGGCACATCCAGATAGAGCATCTGCGCCGCACCGACGACGAGCACATGATGTAGCGCGCGGGCGCCTTCCGGCAGCGGCGAATCGAGCAGAGACGATATCGTCGCCTCGATGCGCGGCAGATGCCTGAGCGCGCTGTTCAGGATGGCGCGCACCAGCGACCGATCGCTTTCGCCAAGAGCCTTATAGGCTGGGTTGCCGCCTTCAGCGTCCAGCATGCCGTCGAGCGGCGTCTTGCGATCTATGACGGCGGCGAGGATTTTCGTCGCGGCGGCACGCGCTGCAAAACCGGGTTTCGCCGGTGCCGAATCATGCGGCCTGGAATCGCTCGGCCTCTTGCCGGATCTCTTTCCGTCTTTGTTGAAAGCGTTGTTTTTCGTGTCAGAACTCAAGACCAGGGACCCTTCGGCGGTTGCGAACCACCGCGACCCGTATTCGGCACGGAGCGCGATTTCCGCTCCGGATTAGCAGTCATGGCCGGTCCCGTCGAGCCAAAGCCGGAAGATGACGCCATGGGCGAGGCGCCGCCGCCGCCGTAGCGGGCCATGTCATGCAGCGCGGCGATGCGGTTTTCGGTATTCGGATGGGTCGAAAACAGATTGTCCATCCGCTCGCCCGAGAGCGGGTTGATGATGAACATATGCGCCGTGGCCGGATGCCCTTCGGCTTCTTCATTGGGGATATGCGACGCACCGCGGGCGATCTTGCCGAGCGCCGAGGCCAGCCACAGCGGGTTGCCACATATCTCGGCGCCACGACGGTCGGCGGAATATTCGCGCGTGCGGCTGATCGCCATCTGCACCAGCATCGCCGCCAGAGGTGCAACGATCATCGCGACGAGAACGCCGATCATGCCGAGCGGATTGTTGTTGTCACGGCGACCACCGAACAGGAAGGCGAAGTTGCCGAGCATGGAAATGGCGCCGGCAAGCGTCGCCGTGATCGTCATGGTCAGCGTGTCACGGTTCTGTACGTGGGCAAGCTCATGCGCCATCACGCCGGCCACTTCCTCCGGCGTCAGCGCGTGCAGGAGGCCGGTGGAGGCGGCAACGGCGGCGTTTTCGGGGTTGCGCCCCGTTGCAAAGGCGTTCGGTTGCAGACTGTCGTAGAGATAAACCCTAGGCATCGGCAGGCCTGCATTGCGGGCGAGATCCCGAACGATGCGATAGAATTCCGGGGCGCTGCGTTCATCCACCTCCTGCGCATTGTAGGTGGAGAGCACCATGCGGTCAGAATTCCAGTAGGAGAAAAAGTTCATGCCGGCAGCGACGACAAATGCGATCAACATGCCGGATTGACCGCCGATCAGATAGCCAACCCCCATGAACAGGGCGGTCATGAAGGCGAGCAGCATGGCGGTACGCATAAGATTCATCAAAGGGTCTCCAACAGATCTGACGTCCAAACCTTTTTCTTTGCGGCCGAACGCATCCGTCTCCGAAATCAAAAAACAAAGCATGATGTCACCCGAAAACCGTTCACACTTTTCGGCATCATGCTCTATGATTTGGCTATTCCTCCCCTCATTTCAATATTTCGGAGGTCGCTCGAGACCATGCAATCCGCAGATAACGACAATAAAATAGACACTGAAGCCGGTGAAACCACGCGTAAGCCGCTCTCGCCCGCCGCCAAGCGCGCCCTTGCCGAAGCCGAGGAGCGCCGACAGGCGCAAGCCGAAGCGAACCCTCCCGCCGAAATCGGCGGTCGCGGCGGCGCCGATCCCGCCCGCTTCGGTGACTGGGAGATCAATGGTCGGGCCATCGATTTTTGAGAGATAAGCGCTGAGATATGCCATGCCGGGTGCATTTCAAATCACCGGCTCAGAGGTAGGCAGCGGAACACTCAAGCGTCCGAAGTACATTTGAAAAGGCGCCGTGCCAAAAGGCACGGCGCCTTGAGAGTTTTAAGCAGCATCCGCCTTGTTCTGGCGGTTGGCAATCAGATCATCGACCACAGCCGGATCAGCAAGCGTCGAGGTATCGCCGAGCGCGCCGAAATCGTCCTCGGCGATCTTGCGCAGGATACGGCGCATGATCTTGCCGGAGCGGGTTTTCGGCAGGCCGGGCGTGAACTGGATCTTGTCCGGCGAGGCGATCGGGCCGATTTCGGCGCGAACATGCTTCACCAGCTCCTGCCGCAGCGTGTCTGAGCCCTCCAGACCGACCATCAGAGTCACATAGCAATAGATGCCCTGGCCCTTGATCGAATGCGGATAGCCGACCACGGCCGCTTCCGACACTTGGCTGTGCGACACCAGCGCCGATTCCACTTCCGCTGTGCCGAGACGGTGGCCCGAAACGTTGAGCACGTCGTCG
>NZ_JAELUG010001173.1 GCF_016429255.1 Rhizobium sp. ASV8 | reverse complement strand
GGCAGCTCGCGATTGCCCTTCTCATCGAAATGGAAGGTGATGTCGCGCTCGCCGGTCTTTTCAGCGCTTACGACATGAGCATAATAGCTTGTGGCCAGCGGATTGAGCTCTTTGGTCTTCTCGAAGCCTGTCTCTTATACACATCTGACGCTGCCGACGACGTGTCGTGGGGGTTGATGGGGGGGGGGGGGGGGGGGGTGAAAGGGGGGGGGGGGGGGGGGGGGGGGGGGGGGGGGGGGGGGGGGGGGGGGGGGGGGGGGGGGGGGGGGGGGGGGGGGGGGGGGGGGGGGGGGGGGGGGGGGGGGGGGGGGGGGGGGGGGGGGGGG
>NZ_JAELUG010001172.1 GCF_016429255.1 Rhizobium sp. ASV8 | reverse complement strand
CCCCCCCCCCCCCCCCCCCCCCCCCCCCCCCCCCCCCCCCCCCCCCCCCCCCCCCCCCCCCCCCCCCCCCCCCCCCCCCCCCCCCCCCCCCCCCCCCCCCCCCCCCCCCCCCCCCCCCCCCCCTCTCACCCCCCCCCCCCCCCCCCACAACTACCCCCACGACACGTCGTCGGCAGCGTCAGATGTGTATAAGAGACAGGGCCAGGACCGTGCGGTCGATCGGCACCCCGTGTCGCGCCATGACCTCGGCCTGCCGGTTGAGCGGCATATGTTCGGAATGCTTGGCGACGGCGATCTCAGCCAGAAGGGCTTCGGTCGGCCAGCTG
>NZ_JAELUG010001171.1 GCF_016429255.1 Rhizobium sp. ASV8 | reverse complement strand
GGCCTGCTGCTGATCCTCTTCCTGTCGATCCGTTTCAATCTGCTTCCGAGCCTCGCGGACACCTATGACGGGATGACCTTCCTTGAGTGGATACAGGCAACGGCACTTCCCGCGCTGACGCTTGTTCCTGTCTCTTATACACATCTGACGCTGCCGACGACGTGTCGTGGGGGTTGGTGGGGGGGGGGGGGGGGGGGGTGGAGGGGGGGGGGGGGGGGGGGGGGGGGGGGGGGGGGGGGGGGGGGGGGGGGGGGGGGGGGGGGGGGGGGGGGGGGGGGGGGGGGGGGGGGGGGGGGGGGGGGGGGGGGGGGGGGGGGGGGGGGGGG
>NZ_JAELUG010001170.1 GCF_016429255.1 Rhizobium sp. ASV8 | reverse complement strand
CCCCCCCCCCCCCCCCCCCCCCCCCCCCCCCCCCCCCCCCCCCCCCCCCCCCCCCCCCCCCCCCCCCCCCCCCCCCCCCCCCCCCCCCCCCCCCCCCCCCCCCCCCCCCCCCCCCCCCCCCCTCTCCCCCCCCCCCCCCCCCCCCCACACCCACCCCCACGACACGTCGTCGGCAGCGTCAGATGTGTATAAGAGACAGGGCCCAGGCGGGATCGCGCGCCACACTGCGGGAAAGGCAATCCCTCGCAGTACTGCCCTTCATCAACCTCGGGCCGGAGCAGGACGAGGATTTCTTTGCCGAAGGCCTGGTCGACGAAATCATCTCG
>NZ_JAELUG010000126.1 GCF_016429255.1 Rhizobium sp. ASV8 | reverse complement strand
CCCCCCCCCCCCCCCCCCCCCCCCCCCCCCCCCCCCCCCCCCCCCCCCCCCCCCCCCCCCCCCCCCCCCCCCCCCCCCCCCCCCCCCCCCCCCCCCCCCCCCCCCCCCTTTTTCAAGCAGATGACGGAATACGAGATTTAATAGACCGTCTCGTGGGCTCGGAGATGTGTATAAGAGACAGCATTTGGCCCGGAATCATCCGGCTCTAGCGACCCCGGACCATCGACATGAAACGGACCTGTTCTGCGGGATCCGCCTTGAAGGCGCCGGTGAAGGTCGTCGTCAGCGTCGTTGAACCCTGCTTCTGCACACCGCGCATGGCCATGCACATGTGTTCGGCATCGATCATCACGGCAACGCCGCGCGGACGCAGCGTATCGTCGATGGCGTTGGCGATCTGCGCAGTCATGGCTTCCTGCGTCTGCAGCCTGCGGCCGAAGATTTCGATGACGCGTGCGATCTTGGACAGACCGAGAACGCGGCCGTTCGGCAGGTAGGCGACATGTGCCTTGCCGATGATCGGGACCATGTGATGTTCGCAATGCGAATAGAAGGGAATGTCGCGCACGAGGACCATGTCGTCATAGCCGGAGACCTCTTCGAAGGTACGGCCGAGAACATCCTCGGGGTTCAAGTCATAGCCGGAGAACAGCTCACGATAGGCCTTGGCGACGCGTGCGGGTGTGTCGAGCAGGCCTTCGCGCTGCGGATCGTCGCCAGCCCAGCGAAGCAGAACGCGAACTGCGTCTTCGGCTTCCTTCTGCGACGGGCGGTCGGATTCAACGGCTTGCGGAAAGTTCTTTACAATGGCGTCCATTACCTGTGGTTCTCCTGACCCGCTAAGCGGATATCATCTTGTCGGACTCGCCACTGGCATTCCCCGAGGTACGGAGAGTGTGTACCTTTGGCGGGCTCCGGGGCGTTCTGGCTGGCGGACAAGCCTGCCGTCCTGCACGGTTTCCCATCAAACTTACAGAAGACCATTGCATTTCGTTGGTCTTCGAACGACATACATATAGTATGGCATTGTCCCTGTGAAAGTGTCCTAAACGGACACGCTGTGTTTTTTGTTACGAAACACTAGAGCCGGATGATTTTAGGTCTGCTCGACCTAAAATCTGAATCCGCTCTAGAATCAAATAAATAGAGCATGATGTCGTCCGAAAACCGCTGACACTTTTCGGCATCATGCTCTAACGGGTGCATCGGAGCAAAATCTGGTATGGACGACATCTACAACAGCAAAATCCTGGAGTTTGCCGGCAATATCGGCCGTATCGGCAGTCTTCCTGACGCCGATGCCAGTGCCCAGGCCCATTCCAGACTGTGCGGTTCTCGCGTAAAAATCTGGCTGAAAATGGACGGCGATGTGGTGACGGATTTTGCTCATGACGTCAAGGCCTGTGCGCTTGGCCAGGCGTCGTCGTCGGTCATGGCACTTCACGTGGTCGGCGCTTCGGCAGATGAAGTGCGCAAGGCCCGCGAAGACATGCTCGCCATGCTCAAGGCTGATGGCGAGGGGCCGAGCGGTCGGTTCGAGGACATGCGCTATCTGCGGCCCGTCAGGGATTACAAGGCACGCCACGCATCGACGATGCTTACCTTCGATGCCGTTGTCGATGCCATCGGTCAGATCGAAGCGGCTCGCCAGGGCGAAAATGCCAAAACGGCCAAGGCCGTCTGATCGGAGCGCCGGGCAATGTGCCAATTCTGTTTGATGCAGGACGATGACGGCGACGAAGGCGGCGCAGCCCCTTCGAAAAAGTCGCGTGTTGCTGCGTCACCGCTCGGCGACAAGGCGATGCGCTCACGCAATTACTCCGGTCCTTTCCGCAAGACGCCGGATCGCCTTCTCGGTATGGGTTTTATCCGGCTCTACCAGCTTACTCTTTCCGGCTTCGTCGGCAATTCCTGCCGCCACATTCCGACATGTTCGGAATATGGTTATGAGGCCGTTGCGCGCCATGGGCTATGGGCCGGCGGCTGGATGACGCTGTTTCGCGTCGGGCGCTGCGGGCCTGGCGGCACCAGCGGGCTGGATCCGGTGCCCGATGCGTTGGAGCAGCGCTATCATTGGTGGACACCGTGGCGCTACTTCCGCCTCGGGCAGAAGGTCGCTTGAGCCCGTATGACCGTTTACGTTGCCCTGCTTTACAGTATCGTACTCGGCGCCGGACGCAGGGTCGTGATGAACGATCTCAAGGCGATGGCGGAACGGCTTGGTTTTGAAAACCCCAGGACGCTCGTTGCAACCGGCAATCTGATTTTCGAGAGTGAAAAGCAGCCGATCGCTGATATCGAGGCGAAGCTTGAGACCGCCTTTGCCGCAACCTTCGGGAAACATGTCGATATCATTGTGCGTGATGCCGCGACATGGCTGAGGCTCGCCGAGAGCAATCCTTTCCTCGACGGAATCGGCAGCGAAGTCTGTATTCGCATCATGCGCCAGCCGCTTCCGGGAGAAATCATCGACACACTTGCCAGATATCGGCGCGATGAGCGCATGGCTGTTGTCGATGGCGATCTCTGGGTCGATTTCGGTCTCAAGGCCAGCGAAACAAAACTGTTGCCGGCGCTTACCACAAAAAAGCTCGGTGTCGGAACGATGCGAAACTGGAACACGGTGCGCGGTTTGGCCGAGATGATCGAACGCTACGAAAGAGCTAGTATTTACGAGCTCTAGGTTAGGCTTTTGCTATCATATCGAGCTTGTGGTTTGGTGTTGAAATACAGCCATGGCGATAGATTATGGGTGGGAGCGCATTGAGTGAGGATATCTTAAAAGATCCCAAACAGGACTTGCAGGCAAAAATTGCCGCTGCGAACAAACGCGGCCAAGTGCTTATGTCTGTGTGGGGTATCTCGCTTCTTGTGACGATCGTGGCTTGGGTGCTGTTCCGCTACCAGCTGCAATCCTCCGCTTGCTATTTCCGCGACAATCCATTCTTGCGTGATCTTTGGCCGCCAAATGCTACCGCTCTGTCGCAAATGCCGAGCTTACCCTACACCGAGCGGAATCAATGTATTTTCTTCGGAGTGAGATCGATAGCAAGCCTGACTTTATTTTTAGGTTTTGCCGCTCTTTTAGCTTGGTCCGCCAAGGGTTTGAGAAATTACAGACTCAAGAAAGTATCTCTAACGCTTCCGGTTTTACTTATAGGTTTCGCTATATTTTTGATGTGGCTGGACAAGTTCGACAATTATAACGGCCGGTACGCTTGGATTGGCTTTCACCCGCATGATTCTATCGGCTCCGCAATCATCAAAAGCCTATTTAGAATACATCTTTATTATTTTTTGCTTTTCACTTGGGTGCTCAGCCTCATTATGTATTTTTTACAAAAGCCTGTTCCGAATCCCCCTCATCCAACGGATAAAGAGCCACTCGATTTGCAGGGCTCTTAAACCGGCTGTCCTTTGACTAACCGGCGAAAAGCCTTTATCAGGCACGCGGTCATTTGTCCGCAACGATGCGGATACGTGATCATTTCCACCAAACCACCCGCATTCGTTGGCGGGACTGGACAAGGAGAATATCGATGTCCCAACCTGTTTCCCTGACATTTCCCGATGATTCCGTGCGCAGCTTTGCTGCCGGCACGACCGGTCGCGATGTCGCCGAATCCATTTCCAAGTCTCTGGCCAAGAAGGCTGTCGCGATTGCCATCGATGGCACCGTCCGCGACCTTTCCGATCCGGTCACCGACGGCAAGATTGAAATCATTACCCGCTCGGATGACCGCGCGCTGGAGCTGATCCGCCATGACACCGCACACGTTCTCGCCGAGGCAGTGCAGGAACTCTGGCCGGGAACGCAGGTGACGATCGGCCCGGTCATCGAAAATGGCTTCTATTACGATTTCGCCAAGAACGAGCCCTTCACGCCCGACGATCTACCTGTGATCGAAAAGCGGATGCGCGAGATCATTCAGCGCAACAAGCCGTTTACCAAGCAGATCTGGTCGCGCGAAAAGGCAAAGGAAGTCTTTGCCGCAAAGGGCGAGCGCTACAAGTTGGAATTGGTCGACGCGATCCCCGAAGGTCAGGATCTGAAGATCTATTACCAGGGCGATTGGTTCGACCTTTGCCGCGGCCCGCACATGGCCTCGACCGGCCAGATCGGCAATGCCTTCAAGCTGATGAAGGTTGCCGGCGCCTATTGGCGTGGCGACAGCAACAATCCGATGCTGACCCGCATCTACGGCACGGCGTTTGCCGAGCAGGCCGACCTCGACAACTATCTGCACATACTTGCAGAAGCGGAAAAGCGCGACCATCGGCGTCTCGGCCGCGAAATGGACCTGTTCCATTTCCAGGAAGAAGGCCCAGGCGTCGTCTTCTGGCACGGCAAGGGCTGGCGCGTATTCCAGACGCTCGTCTCCTATATGCGCCGGCGCCTTCAAGGCGACTATCAGGAAGTCAACGCGCCGCAGGTGCTCGACAAGTCGTTGTGGGAGACCTCGGGTCACTGGGGCTGGTACCGTGACAACATGTTCAAGGTCACCGTCGCGGGCGATGATACGGATGACGATCGCGTCTTCGCACTGAAGCCAATGAACTGCCCTGGTCACATCCAGATCTTCAAGCATGGTTTGAAGTCCTATCGCGAACTGCCGATCCGTCTTGCGGAATTCGGTGCAGTCCATCGTTACGAGCCCTCGGGCGCGTTGCATGGTCTGATGCGCGTACGCGGCTTCACGCAGGACGATGCGCACATCTTCTGCACCGACGAGCAGATGGCCGCCGAATGCCTGAAGATCAATGACCTTATCCTGTCGGTCTATGAGGATTTCGGCTTCAAGGAGATCGTCGTCAAGCTTTCGACCCGCCCGGAGAAGCGCGTTGGCTCCGACGCGCTCTGGGATCGCGCTGAAAGCGTGATGATGGACGTGCTGAAGACGATCGAGGCACAGTCCGAAGGACGCATCAAGACCGGCATTCTGCCGGGTGAGGGCGCGTTCTATGGCCCGAAGTTTGAATATACGCTCAAGGACGCCATCGGCCGTGAATGGCAGTGCGGCACGACGCAGGTCGACTTCAACCTGCCGGAGCGCTTCGGTGCCTTCTACATCGACCAGCATTCGGAAAAGACCCAGCCGGTGATGATCCACCGCGCCATCTGCGGCTCGATGGAGCGCTTCCTCGGCATCCTGATCGAGAACTTCGCCGGCCATATGCCGCTCTGGGTCTCACCGCTGCAGGTCGTCGTCGCGACGATTACCTCGGAAGCCGATGCCTACGGCGAAGAAGTAGCGGAAGCGCTGCGCGATGCCGGTCTCGATGTCGAAACCGATTTCCGCAACGAGAAGATCAACTACAAGATCCGCGAGCATTCGGTGACGAAGGTTCCGGTGATCATCGTTTGCGGCAAGAAGGAAGCCGAGGAGCGCTCGGTCAATATCCGCCGTCTCGGCAGCCAGGCGCAGACCTCGATGTCTCTCGACGAGGCGATCGCAGCGCTTACGCTGGAAGCTACGCCGCCGGACGTTCTGCGTAAGCGGGAAGCTCGGCGCATCAAGGCTGCTTGAGGCCAACCATAGCTGACGGCACCTTAAGGGTGCCGTCAGACAACTGACATAAAGCTTTCATATAGTAGAAAAATCAAAGCGTTGCTGCAGCCGCTGGGTGTGGCGCAGCAGAAGGATAGGAGCGGGGCAGCCCGTTGCGCATTTGGATTTCAAAGAATTATCCTACGCCAATGAACGGGATACGCGCATCAAGCGCTGGTTCATCCGCTCCATAGAAGGCCTGTCTGGCCGCGACCGTTACGCCCGGCTCTACGATATCTGGCGCACCGATATCATCGGCAAGAGCGAGCGCGTCTTTGGCAAGATGCTTGACCTTATCGATGTGCGTTTGCTCGCCAAGGGCGAATGGCCGCCTCGGGATATTCCCGACGCGCCGATCGTCATCGTCGCCAATCATCCCTATGGCATCGGCGACGGGATCGCCGTCCTGGCACTCGCCGAGCAACTCGGTCGTCCCTTCAAGGTGCTGATCAACAACGAGCTGTTGAAGGTGCCGGAGATGCACGACTACTCGCTTCCCGTTTCCTTCGAGGAAACCAAGGAGGCGATGGCGATCAACATGAAGACGCGTCATGAGGCCGTTCGTCTGCTGAAGGAAGGCACGACGATCATCATCTTTCCGGCTGGCGGCGTCGCCACCGCCAAGAAGGGGTTTGGCCGCGCCGAAGACCTTCCGTGGAAGATTTTTCCCGCAAAACTTATCCAGGCGGCGCGCGCCAGCGTCATACCCATCTATTTCGAGGGACAGAACGGTCGGCTCTTCCACCTCGCGAGCCGCCTCTCGATGACGTTGCGCATATCGCTGCTGATCCGCGAATTTCGGCGCCTATCTGGAAGTACCATCACGGCGCATATCGGTGCACTGATGAGCTGGGAAGCGCTCAGTGAGGGAGGCGACCGGAAGGATCTGCTCTCGAAGCTCTACAGCGCCGTGTTTTCCATGGCGCCGCCGCGAAAGATGCCGCGCCGAAAAGCGGTCTGAGAGGCCGGGTTTTTCAAGGCGGATATAGCGGTGTCGGGAATCTGCCGGCGCCTTCAATCCATGCTGTCGCCTTCATCGCCACCGGCGGGTGACAGTTGCTCATACGTGGGTAGCGGTCGCTGGTTCGACGTTGCCGGCTCGGTCTGCGGCGATTGTGTCTGCCGCATTTGCGGCATCTGAAGCGGAATCTGCTGAGCCGGTTGCCGTTTGTCGGCATCCTGCGGCTGCTGCTGCTTCATCAGCACTTCCACGTCGGTATTCATCCCCGCGGCCACGGTAAAATCGCGCTGATAGATCTTGTCCTTGTTGCGGGCAACGGCGGTGTAGCGACCTTCTGCAAGCACCATGGTCGGGAAAGCGCTGACGCTTTCGCCGACGATATCGCCGGCGGAGGTCAGGATCGACCAGGCGGTGTCGGCGATCGCCTCGCTGCCGGCGTCGGACACCAGCTTGAACGTGATCTTGGCCGCCCTGTGCTGGATCGTCGCCTCGGTGACCTTGCCGGCTTCCACCTGGATATCGGCACGGATGACGGCGTTGACCTCGCCATATTCGGAAACGACATGGTAGGTGCCGGCGCTAAGGCCGACGAGCGTGTTCGGCTTGACATCATCCATGACAAGGCCACGCTCGCCATCGTCCTTGGCTTCGCTGGAATAGATCGAGAAGCTCAGTTCATCGGGCGGGATTCGCACATCGGAGCCCGATACGGCGTTCAACACCATGCCGCCGGCGTCGAGCACCATGGTCTGCTTCTGTGTTTCGCCCGTTTCCGACACGCTCAGTTTCTTGGTGACGCCGGCGCGGCCGAAGGAAACGTTGACGAAGTAATCGCCGGGCAGGAGATGGAAGGAGGCCGAGCCACCCTTCGAGCTGGCCACCAGCGGCAGCTTGCCGTCGGCACCGGCAATCGGACTGAAGACATACCAGGACAGGCCCTGTTGCTGCGGGCCGCTCTGCGGCGTCAGCTTGGCTTCCAGCGAAACGTCGCGCAACGTTCGGGCAGGAGAATTCTCGCCATCGGGCGCGATGAAGGCGTTCAGCTTCGGCATCTTCATGCTGCCGTCGAGTTGCTTGAACTCTTTGAAAGCTTCCTGCGCCGAGGCGTTTGTACAGAGGCAGCCGAGAACCGCGAAAGCCGCGCTCAATCGGCGAGCCGATGAAATGCCTGACATGGGTTCCGAACCGATTGACTTCCGATAAGACACACGCCACTTCAAAACCAATGCCATGACAAATTCAAGGCCTACATCCTCTTATCCGTTAAATGAAAGCAATCACTCCATGAAAACCGATATTAAGCTGATTGATTATCTTGCCGTGCGCCGATCCATTCCCGCGTTTCAAATGGCGGAGCCAGGCCCGGAGAAGGCCGAGATCGAGGAGATCATTCGGTTGGCATCGCGCGTTCCCGATCATGGCAAGCTCGCACCCTGGCGCTTCATCGTCTATCGCGGCGAGGAACGCGTGCGCATTGGTGAGGAATTGCTGAAGCTCGCTTTGGAGGCCAAACCTGATCTGTCGGAGGACATGATTCAGGTGGAACGCACGCGGTTCACCCGTGCGCCTGTCGTGATCGCCGTCGTCAGCAAGGCCGCTCCGCACGTGAAGATCCCTGAGTGGGAGCAGTTGATGTCGGCGGGTGCGCTTTGCCTCAATCTGCTGATCTCCGCGAACGCCCATGGCTGGGTATCGAACTGGTTGACCGAATGGTTCGCCTATGATGAACGCGCCTATCCGCTGCTCGGCGTCGCGCCGGGCGAGAAAGTTGCCGGCTTCATCCATATCGGCTCTTCAGACTTCCCGCCTGTGGAACGTCCGCGTCCGGAGTTGGCCGAAACCGTTACCTGGGTCGGAGGCGGCAGCGCCTGATGTTCTACTCGACGGATAGCAATAGGCATGGCCTGGCGCACGATCCCTTCAAGGCGATCGTCGCGCCGAGGCCGATTGGCTGGATCGGGAGCAAGGGCAGGGACGGTTCGCTGAACCTGTCCCCCTATTCCTTCTTCAATGCGGTCAGCGATCGGCCGAAGCTGGTGATGTTTTCTTCGTCCGGCCGCAAGGACAGTGCGCGCAATGTCGAGGAGACCGGTGTTTTCACCACCAACCTTGTCAGCCGCAATCTCGTGGAGAAGATGAACCATTCTTCGATTGCGGCGCCTTATGGCGTCAACGAGTTCGAGCTAGCCGGATTGACAGCTGCGCCTGCCAAGCTGATCGACGCCCCCTATGTGGGTGAAGCCTTCGCCGTGCTCGAGTGCCGTGTGACGGAGATCCTCCAGCCGAAGGGCCTCGACGGTCAACCCTCGGACAATATCATGGTCATCGGCCAGGTCGTTGGCATCCATATCGATGAGACGATCATTCGCGACGGCAGGCTCGATATGGCGCTTGCAAGGCCGGTCGCGCGCATGGGCTATATGGACTACGCCGAAGGCAGCGATGTTTTCGAAATGATGCGGCCCTAGCGCCGCATGACTCACCGTCTGCGTGGCGTAAAATCTCGGTCCGCCCAGGAATCAATGAGGCAGAACATGATGCCGTCCGAAAAACGCATATACTTTTCGGCATCATGCTCGACGCTTCCCGACTTCAGCCTTTGTTTTTGAAGGAGTTAACAAACACGGTAAACGACCCGTAAACCTTTGCCCGGTAACGTTGGCAGCATGAGTTTGCGGGGCGGGAATCGCCTCGCCGATATCGGGGCGTTACGTGATCATAGAAGCATTCCTTCGTTGGGCCGAGACTGCAAAGGCAGAGAACCGTGCAAGGGCCGCCAATGCGCTCGGCCGCGCCTATCTGCAGTCGGATATGCCCAAGGAAGAGCGCGTTGCCGCCGAGATGGCGATGACCTACCTGCTGGACGACCCGTCGCCGCGCGTGCGGCTTTCGCTCGCGGAAGCCGTTGCACACTCGCAGAGAACTCCACGCAACGTGATTCTGACGCTTGCGGAAGACCAGCCCGAGATCGCGGGGCAGATCATTCTGTTTTCGCCTGTGTTTACCGACGCGGATCTCGTCGATCTTGCGTTGCATGGCAGCGACGTCACTCGGGTTCTGATTGCATCGCGCGGGCAGGTGCCGCGCGTGGTCTGTGCGGCGCTCGCCGAAATCGGCGCGGAAACCGAGATCCTTTGTCTTCTGGAAAATGACGGGGCGCTGCTATCGCAAGCTTCGCTGAAGCGCATTGCCGAGCGGCTTGGCGACTGCGCCGACATACGCGGCCTTCTCTTGGCGCGCGACACCTTGTCTTCCGACATCAGGCACTTGTTGATGCGCCGGGTCAGTGATGCATTGTCAGAATCCGATCTCATCCAGAAAGTTATCGGAGCCGGCAGGCTGCAACAGGTTACTCGTGAAGCCAGCGATTGCGCCACGGTTGCGATTGCGGGATCGGCGCAGCATGAACAATTGCCCGATCTGGTCGAACATCTGAGGCAATCCGGCTGGCTGACGCCGGCGTTCCTGATGCATGCGCTATGCTCCGGCAAGGTCGATTTCTTCGCCTGCGCGATCACCAATCTTTCGGGCTGCGACGAACGGCGTGCGCGCTCCATCATTTCCAGAGGTCGGGTCTATGCGATCCGTGCGCTTTACGAGAGCGCCGGCCTGTCCAGGGACATCAGCACCGTGTTCGTGGAGGCCACGCTGATCTGGCGTGATGCCTCGCGCAAGAACGGCGAGGCCATGCTGGAAAATGTTTCTTCACACCTTGCTCGGAAATTTCGTCTGACAGAGCAAGCAGCGGCCGCGAAGCAGCTGCTCGACATGGTCGAGAAACTCGCAAACACCGAGCGCCGGCACGCCGCGCGGAACTTTGCCGCACTGGCGACGCTTGCCGCTGCGTGATATCCAGCAGGCGGCTCGTTTGCGAGGTGTATCTTGTCGTTGATTATATCAGTTGAATCCCCCCGCCAGAGTGGCGTCATCCGTCTTCTTGAAATGTCGGATGCTTACGCGGAAACACTCTATCCGGCTGAAAGCAACCACATGCTCGATCTCTCCTCGCTGGAGAAGCCGGCCGTGACTTTCTGGGTTGCGAGGATCGAGAGCGAGATCGTCGGATGCTGCGCTCTGGTCGAGGCTGGCGACGGAACCGCCGAGATCAAGCGCATGTTCGTAGACCCTGCCGCCAGAGGGAAGAGCGTCGCCCGAACATTGATGGAAACAGTCGAAGCAGCGGCGATCGAAAAGCGTCTCAGCGCCGTTCGGCTCGAAACCGGCATCTATCAACCGGAAGCAATCGGCCTCTATAAGAGGTTCGGCTATGTCGAAATTCCAGCTTTCGGCAGTTATAGACCGGACCCGCTCAGCCTCTTCATGGAAAAACGGCTAACGCAGGCTTAAGGCGGCGCCTATTTTTCGGCGGCGTCCTGAAGTTCCAGCTGAAGCTCCGGCTCCGGCACATGCTGTTCTTCCGTCAATTCTGCCTCGCGGATCCATTCGCGCCAGATTGCGACGATAATCGCCATCAGCACGGGACCGATGAAGAGGCCAAGGAATCCCATGGTTTTCACGCCACCGACGAGGCCGAAGAAGGTTGGCAGGAACGGCAGCTTGATGGGACCGCCGACGAGCTTTGGACGAAGCGTCTTGTCGACGATGAAGAGTTCGATCGTGCCCCAAAGAAAGAGCGCGATACCGGCCCACAGCGAGCCGCTGGCTACGAGATAGATGGAGACCAGCGACATGGACAGCGGAGCGCCACCCGGCACCAGCGCCATGACACCCGTTAGAACGCCGAGCGTAATCGCGGACGGTGCGCCAGCGATCCAATAGGCGACACCGAGAACGATGCCTTCACCGATGGCGATCAGCGTCATGCCCATAACGGTCGAGCTGATGGTCGCCGGCACGACACGCGAAATCCGCTCCCAGCGGTTCGGGAGTATACGTTCGCCGAGTAAATCGACCTGACGGACGAATGTCGAGCCGTCGCGATAGATGAAGAATAGCGCGATCAGCATGAAAAGCAGAGTCAGCATGACGTGGAACGCATTGCCGCCAGCAGCGAGCACAGCCCTGTAGATATTACCGATATGCGCGCCGCTGACGATCTGGGCCAATTCGCCCAGGGAACCGGGGCTGCCGACATACTGCACCCACTGGTCGCCAAGCCATGAGCCAATAACGGGCAGGGCCAGGATCCACTGCGGCGGCGGCGCACCATCGCGATTGACATGCACCGCCCAACCGAACCAATCGCGCACTTCCCCGGCCATATAAAGCGCCGAGAGGACGATTGGCAGGACGAGGAAGGTGACGATGAATGCGATGGCGATACTGGCCGCAAGGGTCGTGTTTCCGCCGGTGCGGCGGACCAGATCACTGTAGAGCGGCCAGGTGGCGAAGCCGATGACTGCAGCAGCTAAAACGGGAACGAGGAAACCGTAGAAGAAGTAGATGCCGGCAACAGCTATGAGGATAAGAAGCCAGCGGGCGGCGGAGATGGATGGTATGAGTGGCATTCGCGCATGCGCGCTCGGCCCGAGCCAACGATGCTCTTTCAGCTTCTGACGTTCAAAGACACCCACCAGACTTACTTCGCCCCACGTTACTAGATCACCCGGTTATGGGGTATGATCTAGGCTCTTTCAAGGGCAGCGCCCTGAAAGCCTCTTTATTCCGCCGCCGTGACAGTAGCACGACTGCCTTGAAGATAAATACAAGTCATCAAGCCGGCCGGCGAACTACCTTGAAAGCAAAGAATTGGGTTTTCTGCGTGGGATTGAAGTTGTTGTCCGAGACGAGGATCAGCACATCCGTACCATCCTTCGCCTTGCCGAAGGTGATGCCTTCGATATTGTCCGGTTCGAGACCGAGCGCGCGTAGATCCATGACCTGCGTCTTGCGCACCGGTACGATCCGCTGATCGGTCTTTGCCAGGGAAGCGATGTTGGTGATGTCGGTCGCGCCATCGAGGTCGAACATGTTGATGACGACCGAAGTCCCGACACCCTCGGCATAACCGCGCTCGATCGACAGCAGGCGACGATCGTCAAGTGCCATGATCTCGGATAGGCCGAAATCGTTCCAGCCTTTCGCCGTGGATGGAGCCTGCGGAATGGGCGAGATCGGATAGGCATACTGCGCCTTCTGTTCGCCGGTCGCCACGTCATAGCGGATGAGGCGGGCCAGAGTGCCGCCGGTCAGCGTGGCGATCGGGCCATCCTGATAGAGCGCCGATTCCACGCCGACGATCAGATCGCCATCGGGCAGGAAGGCCAGGCCTTCGAATGCGAGGTTGTCGCGAATGCCGGTGCTCTTGTCGGCGGTCGGCGCAAATTCTGCCGGAAGCGAGAACTCACGCATGAAACTGCCGTCACGACCGGCGATCCGCACGAAAGGCGACAGCAACGCCTTGCCGTCACCTTCGCTGGTCCAATATATCCCGTCCCTGCCCAGACGAATGGCTTCAGCATCGACCTTCTTGGTTGCGAAAGGTTGGCCATCCTTGTCCTTCAGCGTGACATGATCGAGCACGGTCACGCCTTTCAAGCCGCCGGCGCTGACATCGATATCGAGATTGTAGAAGCGAGCCGGCGCTTTTTCCGAGCGGTCGTCGCTGATCGATACATAGCGACCGGTGGACGGATCGAACTCGATACCCGAAAGACCGCCGACCTCGACGCCGTTCTCCGTGAAACCCGTGGGGATATCATAGCTGCCGAGATAGGAGAGGCTTATACCCGCATTGCAGTCGCCGAAGGGGCAGGGCACTTCGATCGCCGTTCCGATCTCAAGCGCAGAGGCGGCATGACCAAACAGGAGAACGGCAGCAGTCGTGAGAAATGGCTTCAACATGGCGAAAACATCAATCCAGATAGTGAAATGGCGGCATTGAGAACAATGCCGCCATCTACACATTCGTCCATGACGCCTTCGTAACGGATATCCGACAATCCAGTAAAATTTCGGGAAATTCTGTTGGTAGGCAACCGGCGATTGCTTGGCCGTCAGATATCCAGATCTTCTGCGAAAGCGGCTCTCTCCTGAATGAAGCGGAAACGGGCATCAGCCTTCGTGCCCATCAGATTGTCGACGGCGTCGCGCGTGCCCTCGAAATCGACGTCATCGATCTCGACGCGCAGAAGCGTGCGCTTGGACGGGTCCATCGTGGTTTCCTTGAGCTGCGCAGGCAGCATTTCGCCCAGACCTTTAAAGCGACTGATCTCGACCTTGCCCTTGCCTCTGAACTCGGTTTCCATCAACTCGAGCCGATGCGCATCGTCGCGGGCGTAAATGGACTTCGAACCCTGCGTGATCTTGTAGAGCGGCGGCACCGCCAAAAAGAGATGGCCGCCACGGATGAGCTCCGGCATCTCCTGATAGAAGAAGGTAATCAGCAGCGAGGCGATGTGAGCACCGTCGACATCGGCATCGGTCATGACGACGATGCGCTGATAACGAAGATCTTCCTCACGGTACTTCGTGCGCGTACCGCAGCCGAGCGCCTGCACCAGATCGGTGATCTGCTGGTTGGCGGAAAGCTTCTCGCGACCGGCGCTCGCAACGTTCAGGATCTTGCCGCGCAGAGGCAGGATGGCCTGGTTGGTGCGGTTTCGCGCCTGCTTCGCCGAGCCACCTGCCGAATCGCCCTCCACTAGGAAGAGTTCGGCACCTTCCGACGTGCTCTGCGAGCAATCCGCCAGCTTGCCCGGCAGGCGCAGCTTGCGCACGGCGGTCTTGCGGTTGACTTCCTTTTCCTTGCGGCGACGCATGCGCTCGTCGGAGCGCTCGATCACCCATTCCAGAAGCTTCTCGGCCTCGGCCGGATTGTCGGTGAGATAATGGTCGAAGGGGTCTCGCAACGTGTTTTCGACGAGGCGCTGGGCTTCGACGGTCGCAAGCTTGTCCTTCGTCTGACCGACGAATTCCGGTTCGCGGATGAAGATAGACAACATGCCGACGCCGGAAATCATGACGTCGTCCGTCGTGATGTTGGCCGCGCGCTTGTTCTGGGTCAGCTCGGCGTAGTTCTTCAAGCCCTTGGTGAGCGCAATGCGGAACCCGGCCTCGTGCGTACCACCTTCGGGCGTCGGGATCGTATTGCAGTAGGAGTGGATCTGAGGGTCGCCGCCGTACCAGGTGATCGCCCATTCGAGCGAGCCGTGGCCGCTTTCCTTTTCCGACTTGCCGGCAAAGATCTCACGGGTAACGGTGAATTCGTTGCCCATCGTCGCCTTGAGATAGTCTTTCAAACCGCCGGGAAAATGGAAAACAGCTTTTTCGGGAACGTCTGCGCCTTCCGGCGCCAGCTCCGGATCGCAGCTCCAGCGGATCTCGACGCCGCCGAACAGATAGGCCTTGGAACGAGCCATGCGGAAGACGCGGGCCGGATCGAAGCGGGCATGGTCGCCGAAAATCTGTGGATCGGGGTGGAAGCGAATACGCGTGCCGCGACGATTGTGGACATCGCCAAGCTCTTCGAGGCCGCCGACCGGCAGGCCGCGCGAGAAACGCTGGCGATAAAGCTTGCGATTGCGGGCGACTTCGACTTCCAGATCGTCCGAGAGCGCATTGACGACGGAGACGCCGACGCCGTGCAGACCGCCAGAGGTTTCGTAGGCCTTGCCATCGAATTTACCGCCGGCATGCAGCTTGGTCATGATGACTTCGAGCGTCGACTTTCCTGGCACCTGCGGATGGTTTTCCACCGGAATACCGCGGCCGTTGTCCGTAACGGTCAGATAGCCCTGCCGATCGAGATAGACCTCGATGAAATTGGCATGGCCGGCAACCGCCTCGTCCATCGAGTTGTCTATGACTTCAGCGAAAAGGTGATGCAGCGCCTTCTCGTCCGTGCCGCCGATATACATGCCGGGACGCATGCGAACCGGCTCAAGGCCCTCAAGAACGCGAATCGAGCTCGCGCCGTATTCCTCGGCCGAAGATGTCGTCGGCGCAGCGCGCGGCGCCGGCTTTTCAACCTTCACATCTGGCTTTTCGGCTGCCTCGGGCTTTGCGGAGCGGCGGGGGAGTCCGGAGAAGAGATCGTTGCTGTTATCCATAGAATTTCAAGCTGCTCAGATTTGTTCTGGTGGGGCCAGACCCCTTTTATCATGCATTTGCTGCCGGTATTCGCGAATCATCGTGATTCTGCCAGAAACGGCACACAAGTGCGATGGCGCCCCACGATGGGGCGGATGTATGAAGAGATTTGCGTTGTCGGGTGCGCAATGGCAAGCCCGGTAGCCGATCAGAGGAAGTATCCGCATGCGAATGTCCACAGCTCATTTGTCTTTTCTGGCCACGATCTCAGGCGTTGCACTGGTGGCCACCGCTCCGGGCGCAGCCGCCGAGATGCTGAAACCGTTTAAGGACGAGCTGTTTTCCAGCCAGACCGTTCTGGAGAGTCACGACAACGGCGCGTTCCAGACGATCGATTATCAGGAGATGCGGGACATCAATGGCCGGGACCAGATCCCGGAGAAGCGCGTCAAGCCCGCCTATGTCGACACTGGCGTGCGCTGGAAAGCGCAAGAAGACGAAACCTTGCAGCTCGGCGACCGCAAGGTTGATGTCACGCGCATAGGTCCGGCATCGAAGCAGGCTTTCACCGTCATCTTCATCCATGGCCGCGGCGGCGACCGCCGGCTCGGCTCCAACGACTATACGTTCGGCGGCAATTTCAATCGGCTGAAGAACCTCGCCTACCGCAATGGCGGCACCTACTACGCGCCGAGCGTCAAGAGCTTCGACAGCAATGGCGTAGCCGATGTCGCGGCTTTGATTAGGAGTTCCTACGAGCAATCGGGCGGCAAGCCCGTCATTCTGACCTGTGCTTCCATGGGCAGCTTCGTCTGCTGGGGCATCACCCGCGATGCCGACAGCGTCAAGCGCCTGAAAGGCATGGCGATTCTGAGCGGCGTCACCGATCCGGATTTTACCAAGAGCGCCTTCTACAAGGCCAGGCTACCGCTTTGGTTCACGCATGGCAGCAAGGACCCGGTCTACGCAGCGACCAACCAGCAGGCGCTGTTCGAGAAGCTCTACAAGGCTCATTATCCGACGCGCTTCACCCTTTTTGAAACCGGAAATCACGGAACGCCGGTGCGCATGACCGACTGGCGCAAGGTGCTCAACTGGATCGTCGATCCCCAGGCATCGTGAAATATCTGAAGCCGCTGGATTTATTTTCCGGATAAGCATCTTTCAAACGATTTGAGCCGCTTTCCGCCCTTCCGTAACTTTCCTTTCCTCTGCCTTTTTGTTAGTCCGGCTGCAGGAATAAGGGGGAGAGTATCGGAATGACCAAGTCCATACGGCCGCTTCTGGCCGGAAACTGGAAGATGAACGGCACACGCGCGAGCCTCGATCAGATCAAGGCGATCGCCGATGGCGTCAAGGCGCCGCTGTCGGAAAAAATCGATACGCTGCTCTGCCCCCCGGCCACCTTGCTTTATGTCGCGACGGCGCTTTGCGACGATAGCCCACTCGCCATCGGCGCACAGGATTGCCATCAGCAGGTCAGCGGCGCCCATACAGGGGATATCTCGGCCGAAATGATCGCGGACTGCTTCGGCACCCATGTCATCGTGGGCCACTCCGAACGCCGCAGGAATCACGCGGAGAATGACGCATTGGTGCGGGCCAAGGCACAGGCGGCGCACGATGCCGAACTCATCGCCATCATCTGCATCGGCGAGACCGCCGACGAGCGCAATGATGGCCAGACCCTCGATGTGCTGAAGCGCCAACTGGTCGGCTCCATCCCCGACGGTTCGACCGCGCGGACCACCGTGATCGCCTACGAGCCTGTCTGGGCGATCGGTACCGGTGTAGTCCCGACCCAGGAAAACGTCGAGGAGGCACATGCCTTCATTCGCGCCGAGCTCATCCAGCGCTTCGGCAAGGAAGGCGCGAATATGCGAATCCTCTATGGCGGGTCAGTCAGCGGCGGCAACGCTCGCGACCTTCTTGGGGTCGCGCATGTCAACGGCGTGCTTGTCGGAGGGCAGAGCTTGAAAGCGACCGACTTCCTTGCCATTTATGCCGCATTCGAACGGCAGTTCGCCTGAAGGAACAACTTGCCCGGAGTTCCAGCCTTAAAAAGGCTTGGAATAGGCGAGAGCCTCATGTAAAGAGCCGCGAGCTTTTCTTTTTGATGCCCGCCAGCGGGCAGGACTGGATCTATGCAAACCGTACTGCTTGTCATCTATCTCATGATTGTCGTCGCCCTTATCGGCGTGGTGCTGATTCAGCGCTCCGAAGGTGGCGGCCTCGGCATCGGCGGCGGATCGGGCTTCATGTCCGCACGCGGGACGGCCAATGCGCTGACGCGCACGACAGCCATCCTGGCTGCGCTCTTCTTTGCGCTGGCACTTGGCATGAACGTGCTGTCGCGCTTCGAAGCTCGCCCGACCGATATTCTCAACCGTATCCCGAGCACCGCCGGTCAGGGCAATGGCATCCTTGATTCGCTGGGTGGCCAGAAGGGTGCCGCTCCGGCGACGACCCCGGCAAAGCCAGCCGACAATAGCGGTGTTCCGAACAGCGGCGCCGTCGCTCCGCAGTCGCAGGCAACGCCGCCGGCAGCAACGACGACCCAGCCTGCCGCTACGGCACCGGCTGCGCAGGCTCCGGCCGCCACCGGTCAGCAGACAGCGCCTGCGGCCACGACGCCGGCACCCGCCCAAAGCGGCGGCGACGTTCCGACCGGCAAGTAAGCCTGGTCGTAAAGATCATCCCCGGCAGGTCCTCGGATCTGCCGGTTTTGTTTTGTCTATCTTCCGCGTAATGCGTCCAAAATTCCGGAAACGAATTTTAGGGCTAGCGGAATCATTTGTGAAAAGGTATCCGGTGACTCCCATGGCGCGATATGTATTCATCACAGGCGGCGTGGTTTCTTCCCTCGGAAAAGGAATTGCGGCCGCGGCTCTCGGAGCGTTGTTGCAGGCTCGTGGTTATCGAGTCCGCCTGCGCAAACTCGACCCCTATTTGAACGTGGATCCGGGCACCATGAGCCCGACCCAGCACGGCGAGGTATTCGTCACCGACGATGGTGCGGAAACCGACCTCGATCTCGGCCACTACGAGCGCTTTACCGGTCGCTCGGCCACCAAGACCGACAACATCACCACCGGTCGCATCTACAAGAACATCATCGACAAGGAACGTCGCGGCGATTATCTCGGCGCCACCGTTCAGGTCATTCCGCACGTTACGAACGAGATCAAGGATTTCGTGATCGAAGGCAATGACGACTATGATTTCGTCATCTGCGAGATCGGCGGCACCGTCGGTGACATCGAAGCTATGCCCTTCATGGAAGCGATCCGCCAGCTCGGCAACGATCTGCCGCGTGGCACCGCGATCTACGTTCACCTGACGCTGATGCCGTATATTCCGGCTGCCGGTGAGCTGAAGACCAAGCCGACGCAGCATTCCGTCAAGGAACTGCAGGCTCTCGGCATTCACCCCGACATACTTCTCGTGCGTGCGGATCGCGAGATTCCGGAAGCCGAACGCCGCAAGCTTTCGCTGTTCTGCAACGTTCGCGAATCCGCCGTCATCCAGGCGCTCGACGTCGCCAACATCTACGACGTGCCGATGGCCTACCACAAGGAAGGTCTCGACAACGAAGTGCTGGCCGCCTTCGGAATCGAGCCGGCTCCGAAGCCGCGCCTCGACCAATGGGAAGAAGTCTGCAACCGTATCCGCACGCCGGAAGGCGAGGTGACCATTGCCATCGTCGGCAAGTATACGGGCCTGAAGGATGCTTATAAGTCGCTGATCGAAGCACTGCATCACGGCGGCATTGCAAACCGGGTCAAGGTCAATCTCGAATGGATCGAGTCCGAGGTCTTCGAAAAGGAAGATCCGGCGCCGTATCTCGAGAAGGTTCACGGCATTCTCGTCCCCGGCGGCTTCGGCGAGCGCGGTTCGGAAGGCAAGATTCTGGCAGCCCGCTTCGCACGCGAGCGCAAGGTGCCGTATTTCGGCATCTGCTTTGGCATGCAGATGGCCGTGATCGAAGCGGCCCGCAATCTGGCTGGCGTCGAACATGCATCCTCGACCGAATTCGGCCCCACGAAGGAGCCGGTGGTCGGCCTGATGACCGAATGGCTGAAGGGCAACGAGCTGCAGAAGCGCACGGCATCCGGCGACCTCGGCGGCACGATGCGTCTCGGTGCCTACAAGGCGGCCTTGAAGAAGGGCACGAAGATTTCGGAGATCTATGGGTCTACCGATATTTCGGAACGCCATCGCCACCGCTACGAAGTCAACGTCGACTACAAGGACAAGCTGGAAAATTGCGGCCTCGTCTTCTCCGGCATGTCACCGGATGGCATTCTGCCAGAGACGGTCGAATATCCCGACCATCCGTGGTTCATCGGCGTTCAGTATCACCCGGAACTGAAATCTCGGCCGCTGGAGCCGCATCCGCTGTTCTCGAGCTTCATTGAAGCGGCGACGGAACAGAGCCGGCTGGTCTAATAGCCGAAAAACGCTTGCGGTAGTCGCTAGGGCTGACCGCAAGCCTCTCTCGAAAATGATGACGCATGGTGGCGAGCGATCCGAAACCGCTCGCCACCGCCACATCGTCAAGCGAAATGGCAACTTGCTTTTCCAGCAGGTCCTTTGCGCGCCGCAAGCGCTCGCTCAATAGCCATTCACCCGGAGACATGCCGGTGGTCGCCTCGAAGCGGCGTTGGAAAGTCCGCACGCTCATGCCCGCCCGAGCCGCAAGCGCTGGAATGGGCTGTTCCTCCTGCAAACGTTCCCGCATCCATTCCAGCAGAGGCCCCAGCCGTGCACCTTCACGC
>NZ_JAELUG010001169.1 GCF_016429255.1 Rhizobium sp. ASV8 | reverse complement strand
CCCCCCCCCCCCCCCCCCCCCCCCCCCCCCCCCCCCCCCCCCCCCCCCCCCCCCCCCCCCCCCCCCCCCCCCCCCCCCCCCCCCCCCCCCCCCCCCCCCCCCCCCCCCCCCCCCCCCCCCCCCTTTATACCCCCCCCCCCCCCCCCGACAACAACACCCACGACACGTCGTCGGCAGCGTCAGATGTGTATAAGAGACAGATAGTGATGTGGCAATCAGCCGCCAACACGCGATCACAAGCCCGGTGTCAAAATGTCCCGTTTGAATGGTTTAAGTCTGAAGTCCGCCGTGCTGACCCTCCCTCTCCTGCTTGTGGGTATTGCGCAG
>NZ_JAELUG010001168.1 GCF_016429255.1 Rhizobium sp. ASV8 | reverse complement strand
CCCCCCCCCCCCCCCCCCCCCCCCCCCCCCCCCCCCCCCCCCCCCCCCCCCCCCCCCCCCCCCCCCCCCCCCCCCCCCCCCCCCCCCCCCCCCCCCCCCCCCCCCCCCCCCCCCCCCCCCCCCTTTCTCCCCCCCCCCCCCCCCCCGACACCTACCCCCACGACACGTCGTCGGCAGCGTCAGATGTGTATAAGAGACAGGTGCCAAGGAGGCCGTCTACAAAGCCAGCTATCCGCTTGATGGCATTGTCCTTGGCTACGAGCACATTGCCGTCGATCTCAAGGCCCGCAATGCTGTTACCGTCAACGGCCGCAAAGCGTGGTTTTC
>NZ_JAELUG010000125.1 GCF_016429255.1 Rhizobium sp. ASV8 | reverse complement strand
CAGACCCAGGCACGCATCGCCTGAGGTCAGCGGCAATCAGAGAAGGGTGAGAAGCCGCCTTGCGGCATGCATGCCTATGGCTCGTCGCTGCAGACGATGCGGAGAGCTTTGGCGTTCCGAGAAGGACATGTCAGGGCTCGAATCCTAAGACTGAACCGCCCATAAATACCGCTTGTGGCGGAGCAGCTCTCGCCGCTCCGCCACAATGTCAGAACTTTCGTCGAGCCGGATCGACCGACAGCGATGATGCCGAACCGCAGCTCTTATTTCACGGTGATGCTGATACCGCTGATATCAGCGTTGACCTGCAGGCCGACCTGCTTGCCCGAGAGCTCGAGCTGGGCGCCTTTTTCATTGGTCATGACGATCATCTGAGCCCCTTTGCCGACCGCACCACCGCCGCCAGCTGCGCCATAGACGCCCGTCACATCCTGTGCACGACGGATGTGGCGCACGGTGCCCTGGAAGTAGGTCTTGGAAGCCCCGAAGGCGAGGCCGCCCGAGATACCGCCGATCGAGACGGGATAGTGGCGACCGTGGAATGTCAGCGTACCTTCGCCACCCGATCCCCCGATAAAGAAGGCTGCCTTGTAGACGGAAAAGCGGATCGTGCCGCTATCGGCGTGCGCAACGCCGGCAAGGCTAACTCCTGCGGCTGCGATGGCGGCGAATGCAACGGAACGAAAACCAGAGGAAATGGTCATAATGGTCACTCCTTAAAATTGCCGCTTACCCAACCGGCCAGGGATATCGGCGTCGGATCAAAGTTACAGCTAAACCGTCTGATCGGTCATTTGGTTCCAGTCATGCGGAAAAATCCAGCTAACGATGATCGCATAGGATGATCTGGCGATCGCGTCCTTGGGCTTGGCGGCGGGAGCGGTCATTCTTATGGTCATCCCGATCGCCGTCTTGCAATTGTCACCGGTTGTCCCGATTGGACGCGGATCAAATTATTCTATAAATTCCATAGAAAGCTAGAATAATAGCCCTTCCCGATCACTGATCCCTTGCTTAGCCTGGGGACGAATTCGACACAGCAAAGAAGGCTCGGACAAAGCGACCAAGTTCACCATCACCGCCTATACCGACGCCTCGGCGAAACAGCCCCAAGACATTTCTGGATTGCGATCCGCAGATCTTGTCGAGCTCTTTCAGGATGCGTCGGCAACCATGATTTCAGGCCGCCGTCCCGGCATCATCGCCTACCCTCTTTTGGCATTCGACATCGCCGTTCCATCACTTACCCCTATGGGAGTATGCACGCAGTGACCAAGACCATCGACTATTTTTTCGGGATCGGCAGCCCTTGGGCCTATATCGGACTTGAACCGTTCAAGGCACTTGTAGCGCGTTTCGATGCTCAGATCGAGCCCTACGTCATTCCTCTGATCGAAGACAATGGAGCGATCTATGCACGCAATCGACCCGACGCACGGCGAGCATATGGAGTAAAGGATCTCAAGCGATGGGCAGCCTTACGCGGCAGGTCGCTGATGTTCGAGAACAGGAGCACGCTTTCCGATCCGACGCCCGCAGGCCTTGCGGTGATTGCAGCACATCTCGCAGGTCAACATTGGCTCGGCTTGACCCAGGCCCTGCAGGAAGCCTTCTGGACGCGCGCCGAAGACATCGGCAATAGCGAGATACGCCGAGCCATCGCGGACGCGGCGGGCTTCGACGGCGCCGATATCGAGGCCCGCGCAGGAAGCAGAGATGTTCTGGCAAAGTGGGAGTCGAATTATGAAATCGCCAAGGCGGCCGGCGTCTTCGGCTTTCCCACCTTTCGCTACGAGGGAGAACTCTATTGGGGCCAGGACAGCTTGCCCTTCCTGGAACGCCACCTTAGCGGAGAAAAACTGCTCGCCTGACAGCGAAGCATGGGTTGCCGATCTCTCCCCCGGACGTTTCCTGACGACGCTCTTGGGCATTTGCATGCCTTTCGTTCATTGGGGCATTTGTCATGCACTCTTTCGCAATTCCACCGTCGACAACCCACTTGCGGTATCTCCAGTTTACGGGTGACGGCATTCCCCTTCTGATGATCCATGGCCTCGGCTGCGCTTCATCATTCGAGTATCCCCATGTGGCGCTCGCACCCGGTTTGCGCGGGCGACGGCTTATCCTTCTCGATCTCCTCGGCTTTGGCTACAGCGATCGCCCGGATGATTTCAGCTATCGCATCCATGACCACGCTTTGCAGGTTCAAAGCTTCATCCAGGCACAAAACCTTCAGCGAATAGATATCTACGGACACAGCATGGGCGGATCCGTTGCCATCGAAACGGCGGATATACTCGGAGACAAAGTCGTTCATCTGGTCCTGTCGGAGGCCAATCTCGATAGCGGCGGTGGGACGTTCAGTCGGGCGATCGCGGCTTTCGAAGAGGCTGACTATGTCAGCGGCGGCCACAAGACGTACCTCACTCAGGCGGACGAGGCTGGAAATCGGGAATGGGCAGCCATGATGCGAGCCTCATCCGCTCTCGGGGTTCATCGAAGCGCAAAATCGCTGGTAGAAGGCGGCTCGCCTGACTGGCGTTCTCGGTTCTTGAAGCACCCGTCCCGGAAAACCTTTATCTTCGGCGAGCGCAGCCTACCGGATCCTGATGTTCAGCGCCTGTCGTCCTTGGGCATCCCGGTGCGCATCGTCGCAAATGCCGGTCATTCCATGGCAACGGAAAATCCGGAGGGTCTGGCAAAGGCGATCGCCGAGGCAACAAGGGCTGATTGACCGTCCGTCAACGATCACGAGGAAGCATTCCAGCAAGAAGGTGGCCATCGCTATGATGGCTTGCTCGGCTCATGGCTTCGCCAGAAGGGAGGCGGAGTTCCCTGGAGTATGCCGCTTACGTCATTTCCATCGCGTTGCCCGCTTCGAACTGGGCGCCGCGCCATATGGCCGACGCCTCGGAATCTGCAAACAGCAACCGCAGATGTGCAATGATCTGGCCGGCCCTTGGATCCGCCAGGCGATAGACGACCGCCTTCGAGCGGCGCGTCCCGAAAATGATGCCGGCGTCACGCAATTCTCCGATCTGCTGCGACAATGTCGGCTGATGGACATCGAGAACGTCCTCAAGCTCGCCGACCGTCCTTGCACCCTCCATGAGCACGCAGAGGATTGCCAACCGTACCGGGTTTGACATAGCTTTCATGAAATCAGAGGCTGCACCGATGGCGCGGCATTTGACCTTCGGCTCATGTGCTCGACGCAAGCGAAATTTGTCATCTAGAGTCTTTATCATCGATTTCGAACCTTACGCTCGATGAGAATAGTTTTCTCTTTCTTGCGGAATTTTAAACGCGGAGTTTCTCGTCATCAATTCCCCATTCATTATATAAATTTATATAACAATGGCAATGAGGTAAATATCTTGGCTTTCAGGATTGGCCACCATCCGAACAATCTGCACTTGCATCTGGCGGCGCTCTGGCCTGGCGCCTTTGCGTCGATGAATCCGGAGTTTATTGCTTATCCCGAGGGACGCGATACGGCAGAAAAGCTGGTGCGCGGCGAATTTGACATCGGTGGGACGGGGTCCACTCCCCCTATCCTCGCCGCGTCCTCCGGGCTGTCCGTTTCCTATATAGCAGCATCCGCACCCCGCCCGGCCAACGGCGCAATTCTGGTATGGAAGGCCGGCGGCATCGAAACCCTTGCCGATCTCAAGGACAAAGCTGTTGCCCTGGTCGATGGTTCCTTTCTGACCTATTTCCTTGCCAAACGACTGGAAGAGGCCGGACTGTCACTCACCGACATCCAGCGTCGGGACATGGCGCCGGTTCCATCCCGCGACGCGCTGAAAGACGGTACTGTTGCCGCCTGGGTCGCCATGGCGCCCCATCTCGAGCAGTCGCTGCCCAGTGGCGAGTTTCGCGTGCTCGCGCATTGCGGCGACCTCATCCCAAACCGTTCCCTATTCTGGACCATTGACGAACGCGGCATTTCGAGTGCCGCAGCGGCTGATTTTTCCGGCGAGCTCGAGCGTCTCGGCAATGAAATCGCAGCCGACCCCGAAAAGGCGGCTTTGCTGCTTTCGAAGGACGGAGACGAGGCCGAACGGCGGGCATGGACACGCGTCGTTTCAGGCCGAAACTGGCGGGTGGCCGCCGTCGGTTCCGCAGTTCTTCGTGAGCAACAGGCAGAAGCCGATACGCTTTTCAAACATGGCGACCTGGCGACCAAGCTGACAATTCAGACGACAAGCGACAAAGAGATCTGACATGAACGTACTCTGGTACATGTGCGCACCCGATGGCGCCTATCCGTGGAAAGCCGAAGGGTCGCGCACCATCGACTACGGCTATTACAAGCAGCTGGCCCAGGCCTATGACCATCTCGGCTTCACCGGCGCATTGTTTGCGACCGGCGCTCACGACGTCTGGCCGCTCGCCGGTGCACTCCTTCCCTATACGGAGCGGATGAAGTTTCTCATCGCCTTCCATCCGGGCCTCATCGCACCGACGCTGCTCGCCAAGATGGCGGCGACCTTCCAGGAATTCTCGAACGGCCGGCTGATGCTGAACGTCGTCTCAGGTGACGCCAAGATGCTTGGCGCCTATGGCATGATGCTGCCGCATGACGAGCGCTATGTCATGGCGGACGAATATCTGACTATCTGGCATCGGCTGATGGCCGGCGAGAGCGTTACCCACAAGGGCAAGTATTTTCAGACTGAAGGAGCAAAGCTCGCCCTTCCGGCCGGATCGGCCATCAAGCCGCCGCCGCTCTGGTTCGGCGGCTCGTCCGACCGCGCGATCGAGGTTGCCGCCAAGCATGTCGAAACCTACCTTTCCTGGGGCGAAACCCCGGAGCAGATGGGCGACAAGGTTGCCAAGGTGAAGCTTCGCGCCGAGGCTCACGGCCGCTCCCTCAACTACGGTATCCGGCTCTACGTCATTGTACGTCAGACGGATGAGAAAGCCTGGGAGGCGGCCGCGGATCTCTACGACCAAATGGACGACGCCGCGATTGCGGCCAATCAGCGGTTTGTGTCAAACACGGATTCCGTCGGCCAGCAGCGGATGAGCGCCATGCATGGCGGCATCAAGCCGGACAATCTGCGCGACCTGGAAATCTCTCCCAATCTATGGGCGGGGATCGGCCTCGTGCGGCCCGGTCCGGGTACGGCGATCGTCGGCTCGCCGGATACGGTGATCCGCACGCTTGAGGCCTATCAGAAGGTTGGCGTCGATACGTTCATCCTTTCCGGCATGCCGCTTCTCGAAGAGGCCTACCGTTTCGGCGAACTCGTTCTGCCGCGACTGCCCGTCGAACGTTCCGCACCGGAACGCAAGCATTTCACCTGGTCGACCCTGTTCGATCGGGATCTTGGTGGAAAGCCCGCACATGGCTGAAATTTCGACCATAAGTCGAGACATCTCCCGTCCAGACGGCAATTCCATGCCGCCCGGGAAGGCTGGTCGGAAAGCAGCTCGATGGGCAACCCGTCTCGTTTCGCCGGTCGCGATCATCCTGATCTGGCAGATCGCCAGCATGACGGGGTTCCTGTCGCCGCGAACGCTTGCCTCCCCCGGTGAAATCCTCGGGGCGGCAGGGCGGTTGATCACGTCAGGCGAGCTTGTCACCGGCCTTGCGGTCTCCTTCCTGCGGGTGCTGCTCGGCTTCTCGATCGCCTTCGTCGTCGGCGTGGCGCTGGCACTTGCTGCCGGCCTGTCCCGTCTCGGCGAATCCGCCATCGATCCACCGCTTCAGATGCTGAAAGCCATGCCCTTTCTCGGCCTCTTGCCGCTCTTCATCCTGTGGTTCGGGATCGGCGAAGCGCCGAAGATCGGCCTTGTCGCATTTGGTTCGGTTTTCCCGATCTATCTGACCCTGCATGGCGGCATTCGCGGGATCGACCGAAAACTCATCGAAGCCGGCCGGACGCTCGGCCTCAATACGTCAGGCATCATCCGCCACATCATCATCCCCGGGGCATTGCCGTCTCTTCTGGTTGGTGTTCGATATGGTCTCAGCGTTGCCTGGCTCAGTCTCGTGGTCGGAGAACAGATCAATGCGTCGAGCGGCATCGGCTACATCATCACCTATGCGCGCGACTTCCTGCAGACGGATGTCATCGTCGTCTGCCTCATGGTCTATGCCCTCATGGGACTGTTGACAGACGCTCTCGTGCGGATGATCGAAGCCTATGCGCTGCGCTGGCGCCCGGAGGCGATCGCATGACATCCCTGGTCGATATTCGTGGTCTCACGCGCTCCTTCGGCGGCCCGGCCATCCTCGATAACGTCGATCTGACGATCGCAAAGGGCGAATTCGTCGCCCTGCTCGGCCGCAGCGGCTCCGGCAAATCCACCTTGCTGCGCGTGCTTGCCGGCCTTGATGCTGCGCCAACCCGGCACTTGCAGCTTCCTCAACGCCGCTCCGTGGTGTTTCAGGAGCCCCGGCTGATGCCGTGGAAAACCGTGATCGACAATGTCACGCTTGGCGTCAAGCGGCAGGATGCGCGCTCCGTCGCAGAGCGGACGCTTGAAGACGTCGGCCTGTCGCACCGGCAGAATGCATGGCCGCTCACCCTTTCCGGTGGAGAGGCGCAGCGCGCCGCCCTTGCCCGTGCACTCGTTCGCGAGCCTGAGCTCCTGCTGCTCGACGAGCCATTTGCAGCCCTGGATGCATTGACGCGTTTGCGCATGCATGGGTTGGTCTTCGATCTCTGGCAAAAGCATCGGCCCGCAGTCCTTCTGGTCACCCACGACATCGGCGAGGCCATCACGCTCGCCGATCGCATCCTCGTGCTCGACAATGGCCGCTTCACCCGGGAAATATCCGTCAACCTTGATCATCCCCGCCGCCGCAGCGGTCCGGAAGCAAGCCGCCTCGAAACCGATCTCTTGACTGAGCTCGGCGTCGAACCCTCGCATGCCTGATTTCATCGCTCCTCAGCACGCCATTTCGGCAGATCGGAACAATAGAATGATCACCAAGCGCCAAATCTTCATCGCGGCGGCGGCAACAGCTGCCATCGCAATCCTTGCGCCTGCCGCTCAAGCCGCGGACCAGGTGGTCCGTATCGGTTGGTTGAGAGGTCCAAACGACATCACCCTTGCCAAATCGCGCGGCACGCTTGAGAAGGCGCTTGCCGAAAAAGGCATCAAGGTGGAATGGTCCGGCCCTTTCCCGGCCGCTGCTCCTGCCTTCGAAGCCCTTAATGCCGGCAGCATAGACGTCACCGCCGGCAGCTCGACATCTGCAATCGCAGCGCTTGCCGCCAAGGTGCCGCTGGTCGTCTTCGCCTACCAGAAGATGTCGGCAGGTTCGGAGGGCATTGTCGTCAAGAAGGATTCCAAAATCACTTCGATCAAGGACCTTGCCGGCAAGAAAGTTGCCGTCAATCGCGGCGGCACGGGCGAATATCTGCTCATGCAGGGTCTGGCGACCAATGGCGTCGATCCGAAAAGCGTGGAGCGCGTCTATCTAAGTCCGAGCGACAGCGGCCCGAGCTTCACCCAGGGCCATGTCGATGCCTGGGCGACCTGGGACCCGTTCCTGACGATCGCCGAGAAGGCCTATGACGGCAAGGTGGTCGCCGATGGCGACGCCATTCGCTCGGACAACGCCGTCGTCCTGGTCGCAAGCAAGGCATTCGCCCAATCCAAGCCTGACCAGCTTCAGCTCGTCTTCGACGTCATCAAGTCGGAAAATGCCTGGGCCGTCGCCAACAAGAGCGAAGCGGGCGCCATCTGGGTCAAGGAAATGAACGTTCCGGCCGATCTCGCGCAAAAGATCGGCGAGAACAACGCCGTTCCAACGACGGCGGTCTCGAAGGCGGATGCCGAGCAGATCGGCAAGGTGGCCGAATGGTATGCCAAGAGTGGCATCATTCCGACCATCCCCGATGTCGTCTCCGGCGTCGTCACACTGAAATAAGTCCGACATAGCATTGGCTGCCCAAAATCCCGTCCCGGCATTCCTGCCGGGACCGCCTCCCTTTCGATCGATGGGCTGTGACTGACGACGGTCAGCATCAAGTGTGGCCGATACGGTCGGAGGACGTGTGTGGGGGATAGTTGAGCTACAGAACTGGCGTCGTCGCCATCATTCATACCTCAACGCATCGACAGGATCGAGCCTTGCAGCACGCCAGGCCGGAAGGAGCGTTGCGAGGAAAGAAAGTGCCAGCGCCATCAAAACCACTGATATGATTTCCCCGATGTCCATGCGTGCGGGCAACTGACTTAGAAAATAAAGCTCGGGATTGAACAGTGTTATCCCTGACAGCCACGAGAAGAACTGGCGGATCGATTCGACATTCATGGACACGATGACGCCGAGCACGACGCCAGCTGCGGTGCCGACGCCGCCGATTGCCGCTCCGGCCATGAAGAAGATGCGCATGATCGCACCGCTCGTCGCGCCCATCGTGCGCAGGATCGCGATATCGGGGCTTTTGTCTTTGACCAGCATGAACAATCCCGAAATGATGTTGAGCGCTGCAACCAGCACGATCAGCGTCAGAACCATGAACATGACGTTGCGCTGGACCTGAAGGGCCGAAAACAATGTCTGGTTGCGCTGCCGCCAGTCGGTCAGGAACACGGGCCGCATCGCCGCACTTTCAACCGCGGGGCGCAACCGGTCCACGGCATCGGGGTCATCGACGAAGACCTCGATGGATTGAACGACGCCTTCGGAATTGAAGTAACGTTGGGCTTCGCCGAGCGGCAGATAGATGATCGAGCCGTCATATTGAGACATGCCGACCTCGAAGATCGCCACCACTGGATAGCTCATCTGGCGCGCGGTGACGCCGAACGGGGTGACGTCACCTTCGGGCGCGACAAGCTGAATGCTGTCACCGACCGAGAGACCCAGTCTGTCAGCCATGCGCTTGCCGATAGCCGCGCCCTTCGATGCGTTAAAGCTGTCCAGCGTGCCTTGGCGGATATTACCGGAGACCAGCGTCAGCTTGGCGATGTCCTCCCCACGCACGCCGCGCACCAGTGCGCCGGCTCCCGCACCGATGCGGCCGGTCGTCAGCACCTGCCCCTCGGTCATCGGGATCGCGTAGCGCACGCCGGCAATGCCGTTGAAGCGGGCGGCAATCTCCTCATAGTCATCAAGCCCGCTTTCGATCGGCTGCACGACCAGATGGCCGTTGATGCCGAGGAGGCGATCAAGGAGTTCGGCGCGAAAGCCGTTCATGACAGCCATCACGATGATCAATGTCGCCACACCCAGCATGATGCCAATGAACGAGATGATTGAGATGACAGAGACCACCGTTTCCTTGCGCCTGGAGCGCAGATAGCGCCACGCGATCATGCGCTCGAAAGCTGAAAACGGCCTCGCGCCCTTTTTCGAGCCAGCATCGCTCATGCGACAACTCGCGGTGCACCGACCGCATTGTCGTGCGGGTAAACCTCAAAGGTAGTGACCGCACGCCCATCGACGCTTTCCAAAGCCGGTCGTACCTTGTCGTTTTTCGGTTGCGCAGCTGTGCGCTGCCTCATCAATACTAACCTTCGCAGAGCCAGTCTCCCAATGTCGATTAGATGTACGCGGGACCACATTCGTGCGGTCTTGCGAGTTACAGGCAGGTGAGCTGGTGCGGCGGCAAGTTGTATTGTCACAGGAAAAGGCTGGCAGCCAAGCATTGCGTGAACATTACGACGGGGTCGAGTGCACCGCATTGAACGCTCTCGCCGCATGTCGCTCGATCACTGGCAACAGCGATCATTCCCAAGGAGGGTCCGTAGCCGTATAAGTCTAGGAAGGGCTCAGGAGCGGCAACGCCGTGGTGCCGACGCCAAATCCCAATTCGAGGACGCCGTATGCTGACTGTCACTGAAGGCCGGCGCGGCGCAATGCGATATTTCCATTAGGAAATCACATGTCAGTTGAATATGTCATTGACGGTTCGCGGATAACATCTCTTGAGGATCTCTATGACGAGATCACCCGTGTCTTGGTTCCGCATCATTTCTGGGGCCGGAATCTCGATGCCCTGAACGACATTCTGAGGGGCGGGTTCGGCACTCCAGATGAAGGCTTTACGATCAGATGGTCCCATTCGGCGGTCTCAAGAGCAGCGCTCGGTTATCCCGCGACGGTGAAAAAACTCGAACATATGCTCGAGCGATGCCATCCCGCTAATCGAGAGAGCGTGAGGCAACGTCTGGCTACCGCTCGCGACGGCATCGGGCCGACACTGTTTGATTGGATTGTCGAGATTATCCAAATTCATTACCCCGGCGGTTCGGAGGCTGAGGATAATGTCCTGTTGATACTGGATTGAATGTCCGCCACTCGGTCCTGGTAGGATCCTGGTGCATCCGCCAGCGCCGCCTGAACGGCGCTGGCGTAACGTCGTCAGTTTCGCAACGTCAAAGCGGGATTATGAGCAAAGAAGTTGTGCGGTTCGATATGGATCGTCTTCCATTCGGTCGACATGACGGGCCAATCCTCCATGCGCGGAATATGATGGAAGCCTGCCGTGAACCAGGTGACGATGTCCTTCCCCATCAGCGGCTTATTGGCCTTGACCCATTCCGGTAGAGTATCGGACCCGTCGCTTTGCATGGCGAACTTGCCGCCGGCATATTGCTGATCCGGATCATAAACCGTGTTCCATACGGAATATTCGATATAGGCGTTGCGCTTCATCGGCGGATCCTTGACGAAGTCGAAGGGGCCGTAGGCGACGTCGCCGTGATGGATCATCCAGCCGGGCTCCTGGCCGAGATAGCCTTTCCGTGAGGGGTCAGAGATCATGAAGTAACGCGGCTTCATGGCTGACAGCTGATAGCGCGCCTCCATCTCGGTCTTCGGCATGGTGTGCTGCACCGTCCACATGGAGCGACGCGGGTTCTTCGCATCGACCTTGGCGGGGACGATGTCCATCGTGCCGAAATGGTTGGCCGGTTGGTCGATGTCGAAATCGATGCGGAAGTTGAAATAGTGGTCGTGATTGGCCGCGACGAGGTTTGGCGCGATCAGCGTGCCGTGCGCGGTGTCGGCTGCAGCCGTCGGATCGTCCATCGAGGTCGACTTGACGCCCTTGACGGCATCAAGCCCGGTCGCGCCGATCATGATGCGGATCTGGCCATCCGGCGACAGGCGATAGTCGATCAGGTAGTCATAATTGCCAACTTCGGAAGCCGTACGCACCACGAGTTCGCTTGCCGGCCTGCCTTCCGCCGGGACCGGCTTGTCAGGCGCCTGCGCAAAGACCTCGAAATGACGCCAGGCGGGGTCGCCGATGCTGCGTTCGAAGACACAGATGGCGTTCGGGATCGTCAGCGGATTGCCCTTGTCGTCGGCGATCGTGGCAGGCAGGAAGGTCGCATAGTTCGGGCAATCGACCCCTGCACGCAGCGGGCTCAGGAACAGGCCGAAGCCATATTCTCCGCTATCCATATAAGTGCGCCAATACCAGCCTTCCGTCGGGTCCATATAGGGCACGAAGACTTCCGAGAGATGCGACTGATAGATCACCGAGCGCCAGGCATCGCCGTCCTTCGCGTCGAGGTTGGAGAGCACAAGGCCGGGACGCTTGTCGACGCGGAAGTTGAAGCGCCACATATCCCATTCGACATGGCTGCCCGATATCTTGTAGTTCGGCCCGCCCTGTTGCGAAAGCGTGGCGAGATTGGTCTGCGGGCGCAGCGGCTCGCGCTCGGCCACTTCCTTCTCTGTGTAGCCCCAATTGTCCTTCGGACCGTCGATGGCACCGGTGTCGATTACCTTCAGCACCTTCTTCTTGCCGATGTCATAGACGGCAAAAAGACCCTCGATCGGCTTGGCATAATAGTTCGAGCCTTCTGGAACATGGTAGCAGGGCACCTTCATCAAACGGGAGTTCTGATACTCTTCCGTGAAGAAGTTGCCGGCCGTCAGTGGCAGGCAGAAGGCCTGATCCGGCGTCAGTCCGCGCTTCTTGAGGCCCGCGACCATTTGCGGGTCGCCGAGCACGCCCTGCAAAGCATCCATGAACTCGGTGAAGAGCACCATGGGCTGTCCCTTGATCGCCGTCGTGCTTTCGACGGTGCCCTTGGTGACGTTGACGACAGCCTCCTCGAAGCCCGAAGGGCTGGTCAGCTGCACCTTCGCCTCACGGTCGAGCGGCGTGTCGCCCTCCTTCCATTTGAGAACATCGGCCTTGGCCGGCTCCTTCAACTCGATCAGCGGATAAAGCGTCTTGTCGTCGACGATTTTCTGCTCGCGCAGGATCTGGTTGATCTTTTGATATTCTTCGGCCGTCAGCCCGTCGAGCGGGTGGCTCATGGCTGCGGACGCGCAAAGCGTCATGAGCAGCCCGGCCGAAGCCAGCAAGTGTTTCACGTTCATTTCCATCCTCCCTGTCATAGCTATTCGAGATCAGGCGAATATCACCTGGATATCCGTGTATTCTTTCAGCCCCTCCTCAGCGAATTCCACGCCGAAACCGGAAGCTTTCACGCCGCCGAAGGGTGCGTTGGGCTGGATCGCGCCATGCTTGTTGATCCAGACCGAGCCGCATTGCATGCGCGACGCCACCGCCTTCGCCGCCGATATGTCCGAGGACCAGACGGAGCCTCCGAGGCCGTTCGGGCTGTCGTTCGCCATGCGGATAGCATCGTCGATAGTGCTGTACTTGATCACAGGCAAAGCGGGGCCGAACTGCTCCTCATCAACCAGCGGATCTCCATTCGAGAGCCCGGCGATGACAGTGGGGGGAAAGAAGAGCCCCTCGCCCGGCGCGCCGCCGAGGAGCACCTTGCCACGCCCTCTGGCATCGGCCACCAGGCGGCTCAGCTTGTCGAACTGCATGCGGTTCTGCACCGGGCCGAGAATACTCGCCTCGTCCATGCCGTCGCCGACCGGAATATTGCCGGCATAGGCGACCAGTGCCGCACAGACGGCGTCATGGATCGTCTCATGCACATAGAGGCGCTTCAGCGCGGCGCAGGTCTGGCCGTTGTTGATGAAGGCGCCCCAGAAAAGGCCTTCGGCAATCTTTTGCGGATCGGCATCCGGCAGCACAATGCCGGCGTCATTGCCGCCAAGCTCCAGCGTCAGCCGCTTCATGTTGGATGCCGCCGACTGCATGACCTTCTGGCCCGTCGCGATGGAGCCGGTAAAGACGATCTTGTTGATGCCGGGATGAGCGGCCATGGCCGCACCCATATTGAAGCCCTTGTCATCGGCGGTCACCACATTCAATACGCCCGGCGGCAGCACCTCGTTCATGATTTCCACAAGACGCAGCGTCGAAAGCGGAGTGAGCGGCGACGGCTTGACGACAACCGTATTGCCCGTCCGCAGCGCCGGCATGATATGCCAGATCGCGATCATCACGGGGAAGTTCCATGGCGTGATCGAGCCAACGACGCCGACCGGCTTTCGATGCAGTTCCACGCGCCCCTCGGCATTGTCCTGCAGCACTTTGACCGGCAGGGAAAGCCCGGTCGTATAGCCTGCCCAGGCAACTGCACCGCCCATTTCCCAACGCGAGCCAAGTCCATTGAGCGGTTTGCCTTGTTCGAGCGTGATGAGAGTGGCGAGTTCCTCCGCGCTCTGCTCGATGCGGGCGGTCACCGCGGCGCAGATACTCTGCAAGTCCTTGTCGCTGCGTGCTGACCACGCAGCGAATGCCATGCGCGCGGCCTCAACTGCGCGGTCGAGATCGCCGCCGTCCATGTCGGGTGCGCGGCCGGCCTCTTGTCCGGTCGCCGGATTGAATACAACGAAATCCGCGGCGCCCTTCACCGGCGTTCCATTGATGGTTGCAGAATAAAGCGTCATTGCCAGTTTCCTCCACGAAAGCCCGGCCAGAGGCCAGGATTGGCGGAAGATTAGGGCAGAAACACGCGGCAGACTTGGACTGATGCGTCCGGACTGTTGGACAAAAGCGTCAATGACAGCGAGCGACGGCGCCCGGCGTAACACCGTACTTCTTGCGGAACTCCCGGTAGAAGTAAGAGAGATCGTTGAAGCCTGCATCATAGGCGATAGCGGCAATGCCGTCACCGGTCCCATGCGGAATTCGAGCGGAGAGACGGTTGTGGGCGATCTCGAGACGCCGGTTCAGCAGGCGGTGTCCGGGCGTCTCCCCGAGCACCTGGAAATGCCGCTGCAGCATGCGCTCGGAAACATTAAGCCGGCTGGCAAGCTCTCGCGGACCGAAGGCAGGATCGGCGCCATGGCGGTCGATGAGAGCAAGCGCGCGTGACAGCAAGGTTTCGGCGGCACCTGCCCCGCGCGTCGACTGGAGATAGGCTCCCAGAAGACAGAGAAATGCCTCTCCAAGTTGGGTCTGGGCAATCGAGCTGTCGATCATCTTCGTCAACACGGCGCGCATCGCCAACCATAGCGGATCGCTTCGGCTAATCGACACGCCGCCGGTACAGGCGTCGCCGAAGCGGTGCACCATCTCGTTGCGCGGCAAATGGATCGAAACCTGGCTTGAGCGAATGCCGCGATAAAGGAACCGCGAGGGACGAACTGAATCCACGAGAAACATGTCGCCGGGCTCCAGATCGGCCACCCTGCCATTCTGTTCGACACTGCACTGGCCGGTATCCTGAACTAGAAGAAAGAAGTGCTCGCCAGGATCCTGACGGATCGCCTTTGCGCCACGCTCGACATGCTTGCTGGCATCGAGCCCGACGATTGCCGTCTCGAAAAGCCCCATGCGGCGGGTGGCGACATCGCCGGCGACAATGCCCGACGACAGGGTTGGTTCAAGCGTAAACGCCCCGCAGATCCTGCGGATCTCCGCTTCAAGCACCTCGACCGGCACGGGTGTGTGAACCGGCGTGAGCAATGACTGCATCGTCCCCTCCCTGGCCTTTGCAGAATGTCATAGTCTGCTTTTAGCACAACTTTCTCGAAAACACCTGATTTTTTGTGATGCTTCAGTCTTCGCAAGAGTGGAACCGCGGGACGCTTGTCAAACGACATCTCCAGAGTATATCCGCAAAACCAAGAGTGCTGCGGACCGCGATAAGACTGTTACTCAGAGCGAGGTGGACAATAAGGAAAACGAGGAGTAGCATATCACAAGGTATTACCATGTGATAAAAGGCTCAGATATGGCGACGTCTTTGAAGATTGACGATGGCTTGAAAAGCCGCGTCCAGCAGCTTGCCAACACACGTCGGCGCTCGGCCCACTGGATCATGCTCGAAGCCATACAGCAATATGTAGACCGCGAAGAGGCTCGCGAGAGTTTTAAAAATGAGGCGCTGGCGTCCTGGGAATCCTATCAGGAAACGGGACGCCACCTGACCGGCCCAGAAGCCCGGGACTGGCTGAACAACTGGGGTACGGGTGACGAAACAACGGTACCTGAGTGCCACAAGTAATCGTTACCGAAGGCGCAACGCAAGGGTTGGAGCGCTGCCGCCGCTTCCTGATCGGCCGGGCGCCGGAAGCAGCAAGGCGTGCCGGTCAAGCAATTGAACGGCAGTTTTTGCTCCTGGAGAAAATGCCTGAGGTCGGCCGCCCCGTCGAAGTCGGGATGCTGGAATGTCGTGAACTTCTAATCCCCTTCGGTGAGTCCGGCTATGTCGCACTTTATCGCTACGAGCCAGCGAAGGATGCGGTCTATGTGTTGGCGTTCCGCCACCAAAAGGAGGTGGGATACTAGAAACGCGTGTGACAGGGACGACGAAACATCCGTCGCGATTGCCGAACCGAAACATCGTCTTGTCAATCTGCAAAGAGCGCAGCGGCAGCGGTTCGTCTATGGTTCCGCACGCATCTCGTCAGTTGTGTCCAATTCATCCGGTCGCGACGTGACACCTCTTTATCGGGCCCGAACCATCTATGACACTCGACGAACGGCTTCTGGTCGCAGCGAGACAATTTCGGAACAAGCCGGCAATCACTGTCGGCGCCGTTCGCGCGTCCTACGAGGAGCTGTTTCTCTCGGCCATCGACGTGTGCAAGAGTTTACATCTCGCCGGTATCGAACCGGGCCAGCTTGTCGCGCTATGTGCGGAGCGGACATTTGCCGCATATTCGTCCGTGCTGGGCATTCTCATTGCCGGCTGCGGCTATGTGCCCCTCAATGTCACCTTCCCCGCGATCAGGAACAGGCAAATCCTGTCGTCATCGCGCGCCGTTGCATTGGTCGTTGATGATGCGGTCAAGGCGGAGCTTGAGACACATCTCGGTGCCGAGCCGCCGGCACTGCCGATAGTGGAAGCCAAGCCGGTTCCAAGGGCGGGCACGCGTGGCGCCGAACTTGATAGCTTTGAGCCTCCTGGTACACTTACCGGCCAAACGGTGGCGTATCTCCTGTTTACCTCCGGTACCACGGGGGTGCCCAAGGGCGTACCGATCAATGCCGGCAACCTCGCAGCCTACATCGACGCCGTTCATGAGCTGATACCGATCGACAGCAGCGACCGGCTCCTCCAGGCGGTCGATCTGACCTTTGATCTGTCCGTGCACGACATGATGATGTGCTGGCTGCATGGAGCCGAATTGTTCGTTGCCCCCCAGAACGGTGCCATTCTTGCACCCCGCACGATTCGCGCAAACAGCCTGACGGCATGTCTGCTTGTTCCCTCCGCGGCCGCCAAATCGGCCGAACTCGGGCTTATTACACCGGATGGCATGCCCTCCCTCAAATATAGCCTCTTTGCCGGCGAGGCTCTTCCCGTCTCCCTCAGCCGGAAATGGCAAGCAGCAGCGCCGAACGCGACGATCTTCAACATGTACGGCCCGACAGAAGGCACCATCCACACCTCCTATTATCGCATCGATCCGCAGAATTTCTTCGACGGAGCCGTGACGCCGATCGGCTGGCCGATAGGAGAGCAGCGCCTTTCAATTAGAAACGGAGATGGAGCCGAGGTCGCCCATGGCGAGACCGGTGAAATCTGGCTCACCGGGCCGCAAATGACCGCTGGCTATTGGCATGCTCCTGCGCTAGACGCGGAAAAATTTGTCGCCGATCATGATGGACGCTGGTATCGGACCGGTGATGCCGGGCGGTTGGATGCGCGGCACGGGGTGGTTTTTGCTGGCAGGCTGGATCGCCAGATCAAGATCCGCGGATACCGTGTCGAGCTTCAGGACGTGGAAGCAGCGATGGCGTCCGCATCACAGAGCGAGCGAGTGGCCGTCGTCGCATGGCCGCGACGCGATGAAGGGTCCGCCGAAGCAATCATTGGTTTCATCGCGGGGGCGAAGATCGATATCGGCGAGGTCAAACAGCAGCTGTATCGTCTGTTGCCGCCCTACATGCTCCCCGCGGAGATCCACCTGATCGAAGATCTCCCCGTCAACGTCAACGGCAAGATCGACTATCGCCGCCTCGAACAGAGGCTCGCCGAAAGACAGCCCGCGTAGCGGCGAACTCGCCGGTACGCGGGACTTCGGGGGCATCTGCTGGAGATGACCGGCTGAAATTAGTGCACCATTTTGCAGTTGGTCAGCCTGATCGTCATTGCTTCGGGCACATAACCTTCGTTCAGGCATTCGAACGTAAGGGCGTTCGATGGCTCGAACGGCTTAATCTCTCCGCCGTCATATTTGCTTTTGAGAGGCGCCTGATCGGCAGGGCTGAACGAGAGGTCGAATTTCTGGCCATCGCTCTGGATGCCGCCGAAGAAGGTGCCGTCGGGATCGGTGCCCATCCGCACGACATAGCCATCGAAAGCAAGTCGCTTGTGATCGTACTTGGCCGCAGCAGCCTTCGCATCCTTGAGATAGGCGCTGACCACCTGAAAATAAGTCACCGTCTTGGTCGGCGCAGCCGCAAAACCTGCCGCCGGAACAAGGCAAAGCAATGCGATCGAGAGAAGTCGCTTCATTACATACTCACACTTCGGATTTTCGGTTGTCATCGGATCGGGGCTAATTCGCCCAATCGATTCGGCAAACTACTATCACATGGCTGCGCGAGTTCGAAAGCACGCACCTATGCGTGCCTGAGGGTGATCCCTGTCGTAACCACAGATATGGGGAACGATTGCATAAGCTCTGCGATCTACGTGGATCACGACGGCACAGGAGATGCGTCGTTGATCATCGCCTGATACTTGAGTGGGTAGGCAACTCGGGCTCAACACTCAATGGCACGACGGCCCCAACTCAGCCCGCTGCCAGCGTGTCGACATAAGCACAAAGCATATCGGCCATGGCGCCGGCATAGGCATCGATCTCATTCTTCGCACGCAATGTCTGTGAAAACTCCTTGCCAACCGTGGTCAGTGTCGTCGCAATCAGCTCGCCAGCAATGTCGCGGGCGCCGTCGGACAGGTCCGGAAGCAGCTCCAGGATGAAGCTGTCGAAAATACGGTCCGTCTCTAACCTGAGCGCGCGCGCTTCCGGAGCATTCCGATAGAGCGGCGCTGCATCGGCGAGCGCCATGCGCACCGGCGCCTCCTCGCATTCGGACCGAACAAACTCATGCACGAGGTGTCGCAATCTATCTCTCGGCGGCCTCGTGTCTGCGAGAACGTCTCGAAGCATTTCGGTCGAGCGTTGCCATTCGTCGCTTTGGAGCCTGAAGAGGATCGAAGCCTTGTTGGGGAAATATTGGTAAAGTGAACCAATGCTGACGCCCGCTCTTTCCGCCACGCGCGCCGTGGTGAACCGCTGGGCGCCTTCCACCGTCAAAACCTGAACAGCCGCTGTCAGAATGGCCGAAACAAGCTCATTCGAGCGGCTCTGTTTTGGTTCCTTTCTCGTGGAAATCCGGGATGTTACGCGTTCAGTCATCAAGCCGCTCTACAATGCGATTAGAAAATGCGAATGATTATTCGTATTTCTGTCTCCGGCACAACCTCATATTCTGGAGACCACCATGAATAGCCTTTCTTCCGCCCCCGTCGGGCCATTGCTTGATCGCTTGTTCGCAGAGGCGGATGCCGCCACGAGCCCTGCCATCCGGTCTTTCACATCGGAGGAGCGCGCCGCGCTCACAACCAGCAAAACGCAATATCTCGATCTCTATACGCGGCTAAAAGATCTTTGGTTACCCGTATCCCGTGAGACGGGTGAGCTCCTCTATATGCTCGTCCGGGCGACAGGCGCGCGAACAGTCGTCGAATTCGGAACCTCTTTCGGGATATCAGCCCTCTACATCGCGGCGGCATTGCGCGACAATGGCGGCGGCCGGCTGATTTCCAGCGAGTTTGAAAAGAGCAAGATCGACAGGGCGCAGCAAAACCTTGAGGAGGCAGGCCTTGCCGATCTGGTCGAGATTCGCGCCGGAGATGCCATGCAGACATTGAGATACGACCTCCCCGAATCCATCGACCTGCTGCTGCTGGACGGCGCGAAGGCGCTCTACGCCGACATTTTTGAACTGGTGGCGCCAAGGCTGCGGACGGGCGCATTGATCCTTGCCGACGATGCGGAAATGTGCCCCGAATATCTAAACTGCATCCGCGCCTCCAAGGAGAATTACCTATCCCTTCCCATTGCCGAGGATATTGAACTCTCGATGAAGCTTAGTTGATAAGGCGTATCCTCGCCCAATTGGGTCCGAAAAGATCGTGCCAGTCGGACTCTTCATGCTAACCACCGGCAGCCTCTACCTCCCCACGAGGCATGTTTTGCCTCGCTGAGCCGTAGGGGCGATCACCGGCCTTCGCATGCATCGCAATCC
The DNA here is from genome assembly GCF_016429255.1 of Rhizobium sp. ASV8. Classification (GTDB taxonomy): domain Bacteria; phylum Pseudomonadota; class Alphaproteobacteria; order Rhizobiales; family Rhizobiaceae; genus Rhizobium. The sequence continues at coordinate 850 of NZ_JAELUG010000125.1, read as the reverse complement.
AATCAGAAGCGGATGGCGCTCTCTCGGCAGTTGCACATTCCGCAATTCAGGGAGACATATAGGCGAATACAGAACCGGGTCTCTAGGACGGTCGCCCAAGCGGCACTTTGTCCTTGAGCCCCTTAATGGGAGGGAAGCATGACGAATATCGCGAGCCGAGGGTTGCCCGGCCTTCTCGGGCAGGATCATACGGGGGTAACGGTTCCTGATCTCGATGAGGCACTGGATTTTTTCGTACGGGTGCTCGGCTGCAAACACGCATATACCTTTGGCCCGATTGGTGATGAAGAAGGCGACTTCATGCATCAGGCTCTGGGCACGCATCCGCGAGCCCGCATCAAGCGCGCTGCGCTCATACGCATCGGCCACGGTTCCAATCTCGAGCTGTTTGAGTATGACGCACCCGACCAGCGGCGCCTCGAGCAGAGGAACAGCGATATTGGCGCCTTCCATGTCGGGCTCTATGTCGAGGACATCCAGGCCGCCAAGGCCTATCTCGATAAAGAGGGCATTGCGACACGCCTTGGCCCCCTTACCATGAATGAGGGGCCGCATGCCGGACAAAGCATTCTCTACTTCCAGTCGCCCTGGGGCCTGCAACTGGAAGCAATCAGCTATCCAAACGGCATGGCCTACGAAAAGACGGCCCAAACCATCCTCTGGTCGCCAAAGTCTCCCGGGGCATAATCGATCAGAACAGCCGATCCACGGATAAGCGATCATGCCTTGCGCAGCGGGCGCGGCACTGGCATGTCAGGATGAGATGAACGGACGGAGCCGCTTCGTCGGACTGTATATTGGGAGGAAATCGATGGATCGCGCCGATGTGGTGGTGCTTGGCACATTTGTG
>NZ_JAELUG010001167.1 GCF_016429255.1 Rhizobium sp. ASV8 | reverse complement strand
ATGACCATTTCCAAATCTCCAAATCAACCAGACGCGGCGGCATGGCTGAAAATTCTGTCGAAATATCGCACACCCAGTCCGGGCCGCAGTGCTTTTGAACTCGCGGTCACGGCCATTCCCTTTATTGCTGTCTCTTATACACATCTGACGCTGCCGACGACGTGTCGTGGGGGTTGGTGGGGGGGGGGGGGGGGGGGGTGAAGAGGGGGGGGGGGGGGGGGGGGGGGGGGGGGGGGGGGGGGGGGGGGGGGGGGGGGGGGGGGGGGGGGGGGGGGGGGGGGGGGGGGGGGGGGGGGGGGGGGGGGGGGGGGGGGGGGGGGGGGGGGG
>NZ_JAELUG010001166.1 GCF_016429255.1 Rhizobium sp. ASV8 | reverse complement strand
CCCCCCCCCCCCCCCCCCCCCCCCCCCCCCCCCCCCCCCCCCCCCCCCCCCCCCCCCCCCCCCCCCCCCCCCCCCCCCCCCCCCCCCCCCCCCCCCCCCCCCCCCCCCCCCCCCCCCCCCCCCCCTTATACTCCCCCGCCCCCCCCCGACACCTACACCCACGACACGTCGTCGGCAGCGTCAGATGTGTATAAGAGACAGGCTTAGAAGATACCGCATCACATCCTCGATCGGCGGTCCGATGATCGAGCGGATATCCATCTCCGGGTCAGTTTCGTAGCCGAGGGCACGTAGCGCCGCGCGGCAGCTCGACAAAATACCGGGCTGG
>NZ_JAELUG010001165.1 GCF_016429255.1 Rhizobium sp. ASV8 | reverse complement strand
CCCCCCCCCCCCCCCCCCCCCCCCCCCCCCCCCCCCCCCCCCCCCCCCCCCCCCCCCCCCCCCCCCCCCCCCCCCCCCCCCCCCCCCCCCCCCCCCCCCCCCCTTTTCAAGCAGACGACGGCATACGCGATTTAATAGACCGTCTCGTGGGCTCGGAGATGTGTATAAGAGACAGCGTGGGCTCGGAGATGTGTATAAGAGACAGCGCTAGAGGAGCGCAATCTGGTCAGTTCGACGAATGGTCGCGTCGCCGTTGGCTGGCTCATCGTCGAAGATCTGGCCATGGTGCTGGCGCTTGTCCTGCTGCCGGCCTTTGCCGGTGTCATGGGCG
>NZ_JAELUG010000124.1 GCF_016429255.1 Rhizobium sp. ASV8 | reverse complement strand
GACAACCACCGCGCCTGCCAGCGTCATCCAGCCCCCGGACGCGGCAATGTTGGCCGCCGCCACTGTGGTGTCATCGCTCGCGATCGATGGTGCGGGGAAAGCCCCGGCCGGCGAAACGGCCAAGGCCGAAGACAACAAGCCTGCGACGCCCGCGTCCACGACACCACAAGCAAACAAGGCTGTTGCCGAAGCGGTCAAGGTCAATGATACGCCGGCAAAGCCAGCGGAAACGCCGCCGATACAGCCGGCGACTGCGACTGTCGACGCTGCGAAGAGCTCTGAAACCGCACCTGCCGAGGCAGCAAAACCTGCTGAAGCGGCAACGAACAAGCCCGATGCAGCCGCCGTGTCGCCGCCGCCTGCACCGGCGGACCAGGCGAAAACGGATCTCCCTCCGGACAATCGGATCCCGGCCGACCAGATCGACCGGCAGAAGGCAGCGACGGAGCATCGCACTCTTGCCGAACAGCCACAGCCTGCACCTCAGTCCAAACCCACATCGGAACCGGCTTCCATCGATCCGTCTTCCCAAACGGAAGGGCACACGGCGACTATCGAGCTTGTTCGTCCCTTTGCCGACTTGGCGGGCATATTGACCATCGGCGGCAGGAGCGTGCAGCTTAATGGCGTCATTCCGACCGATGTCGAGCGGATGTGCACCGGTCCTAGCGGAAAAAGCTGGCCCTGCGGCCAAGCGGCACGTACTGCGTTCCGCATGTATCTGCGCGGGCGCTCCATTGATTGCGATGTGCCTGATGCCGCCTGGAAAGGCACCGTCAAGGCCAACTGCCGCTATGTCCGCGTCGATCTCAGCGCCTGGCTGGTTCGTTTCGGCTGGGCCGATCCCGAGCCGGGCTCTCCACTCGCATCGCTCGTCGACGAGGCCAAGGAGAAGAAGCGCGGCATGTATGGTGACGATCCGCGAAAGAACGGAAAATCGACCCTCGCCCCTGCCTTGCCCAAGGAAGATCCGCTCAATCCGATCTGACGCCTTGCTTCCGCCACCAGCTTTTGGCATGAGACGCGCGACTTTTCAGTCTGCCAAATTCAAAGGACTTCTTCTGTCATGAACAAGCCGCTTTCCGCTCACGAAGCCCTGATCTACGTCATGGTACTGGCCTCGGCCGTCGACCGCACGATGAACGACCGGGAGCTCAGCCGCATCGGAGAGCTCATTCATGCCCTGCCGGTGTTCAAAGGCTTTGACGACGAGAAGCTGATTTCGGTTTCGCGCGACTGTGCCAAGCTGCTTTCGGGCAGCGAAGGGCTCGACATCGTGCTCGAAACGGTGCGCGACACCCTGCCGGCGCGCCTCTACGATACCGCCTACGCGCTTGCCGTCGAAGTCGCCTCGGCCGACCTGTCGGTGAAGGCGGAGGAACTGCGTCTGCTCAGCCTGCTGCGCGACCGCCTCGGCTTGGACAAGCTCACCTGCGCCGCCATCGAGCGCAGTGCCATCGCACGTTATCGCAAGGCATAAAGCATCTTACTATCCGCCCTCCGGACGGACGACGGCTGCGCGCTTTCCAGGCGTGACCTGATCAATAGAGCCCGTAAGGGAAATAGCGCAGATAGATTTCCTGCAGCCTGCCGTCACGCGACAGGGTCGCCAGCGCGTGGTTGATCGCCGCCGTCAGATCGGCGTCCTGCTGGCGCAGCATGATCGTCATGCCTTCGCCGAGAAACTGCTGGGATAGATAGGGTCCGTCGAAAAGAGCGCAGCATTTTTCAGCTGCCGGCGACGATACCCAGAAGGACAGCTGCAGGCCGTCGGCAAAAACAGCATCGACCTTGCCGTCCTTGAGGGCGGCCAGAAGCGCATCCTTGTCGTCGAACGGCACCGGCTTGATCGTTGGAAAGAAGGACGCCAGCATCGCTTCGTGCGTCGTTCCCTTGACCACACCGACCGGATGGCCGGCCAGCGATGCCGCGGTCGTTCCGTTGAGCGAGGCCTTGAGATTGCGCAGGAAGCGCGCCGGCAACATCAGGAAGGGGCGCGAAAAAGCGAAGCTTTTGCGCAGTTCCGGCGTGACCGCGATGCCGCCGATCACCGCGTCGCCCTGCGACGCCGCAAGCGCGCCCTGCAGATCATTGAACGGCAGAGCCTGGATCTGGCATTTGTCCGCTATCGCGAGTTCATCACAGATCTTGCGGGCAAGTTCGACATGGAAGCCCGTGAGCTTGCCGTTCTGGTCGAGAAAATTGAAAGGCGGAAAGTCTGTTGACGTCAGGAAGCGAAGCCTGACGAGCGAAGACAGGTCGGGCTTCGGCAAACGTTCTCGCGCATCGAACAGGATCGGCAGACCGGGCGGCTTGGCCTCCTGAGCAGCCAGCGGCAGCGTGCATGAGAGTGCCACCAACATCGCACGCGTCAGATGCCCGGCCGCGGAGATCATCGTCGAAAGGCAAACACGCATGGTCTTGATCCGGCCTCCGATCGCGAATGCACATTCCTGATTCACCAACCCGATGTAGCAGAGTCATGCCGCAGGGGGAATATCGCGCCGGGAATGACCGATGCAGCGTGCAGGAGAAGAATCCATACGCCACATGCACCCCTTGATTGCGCCACTGTGACAAACATGAAATTAGTTTGGGAATCCGCTCGCAATGTTCCCGCCGTTAGCAGTCGATTAAACTCTGTTGATTGTACTCACCAGCATCGACGACATCGGCCGGGCCGATCGCATGACGCAGGTCGTCCAAACCTTCCTCGCAAGGTATCAAGCCATTCGACCTTCACCCGCACCCATCAGGTAACACGCCCCTTGATCATTTCCGGGCGAGCGGCGTTCCGCATGTTTCCCCGGTGCCAGCGCGGCATTCGCAGACGGACAGCCATGTTCAGGAATCTGAAAATCAAGACCAAGATGCTAGCGGTAATCCTGCTTCTCGGCATCATCTCCATCGCCGGCTTGCTGCACATCGCCGGCGAGTTCCGCCGGGCAGACCGCGCCTATAGCGCCTTCCTCGACAACGAGGCCGTTGCCGCAACCGAATCCGCACGCGCCAGCGCCGCTGCGCTCGCCTCGGTGCTGCAGGCAAGCTTGATGCTGAACTTCGATCCTGCCAGCGACGCATTCAAGGCGGTTGCATCGGGTAAAAATCATTTCGACGAGGCAAGGGAGCGGCTCAGGCACGCCCTGAGCCTGGTTCCGGACGAAAAGCAGTCGATCGAAGACCTTCTTGCCGGGCTGGACGAACTGCAAGCGCTTACGAACAAAGCCATCCAGCAGCGCCAGGACGGCGACCTCAAGGGCGCTGAGGCGAGCATGGTCTCGGTCAACGACAAGTTGGGCAAGATCATAGCCATCATGATCACCAATGATGCCGCTCTGTCCAACCGCATGAACAACGGCGCGGATGCCTTGTCCGTCGACGTCAACAGCGCCGTCAACTACACGCTCATCGCGCTCAGCGGCCTGACGCTGCTTGCGCTGGTCCTGGGCATCTACGTCGCGCAGAATGGTATCACCGCGCCGCTGATGCGCCTGCATCGACGCATGACGGCGCTTGCCGACGGCGATACTGCAAGCGAGATCGATGGGCGCGACCGGCGCGACGAGATCGGCCAGATGGCATCCGCCGTCGCCATCTTCCGCGACAATGCCATCGAGCGGGGCCGGCTGGAAGCCCAGGCGGAGGCCGACCGGACGCTTAGCGACAGCGAGCGCGCTCAGCGGGAAACCCGCCAGGCCGCCGAAGCTGCCCATCTGCAACAGGCCGTCCAAGCTGTCGGCGACGGCTTGAAGCGGCTGGCGGAGGGCGATCTCGTCACGCATATCGACACCCAGTTTGTCGCCCATCTCGATCAGTTGCGGCAAGACTTCAACAGCTCGCTGGTAAAGCTCAATGGAACCATGCAGGCTGTAGGCTCGAATGCGCGGGCGATCAGCGCCGGCGCCAATGAAGTGCGTGGCGCGGCCGACGAGCTTTCCAAGCGGACAGAACAACAGGCGGCAGCGGTTGAAGAGACGGCGGCAGCCCTGGAACAGATCACCACGACCGTCAAGGATGCCGCCCGACGCACGCAGGAAGCAAGCCAGCTTGTCGCCCATACCCGTGCCGGCGCAGAGCGTTCGGGCGAGATCGTGCGCAACGCCATCGGAGCCATGGAACAGATCGAGAAATCCTCGGGCGAGATCAACAACATCATCAGCGTTATCGACGACATCGCGTTCCAAACCAACCTTCTGGCGTTGAATGCAGGCGTCGAGGCGGCTCGTGCCGGCGAAGCCGGCAAGGGCTTTGCGGTCGTCGCTCAGGAAGTGCGAGAGCTGGCGCAACGCTCCGCCAATGCCGCCAAGGAAATCAAGACGCTGATCGCCACATCGGAAACGCATGTGCGCACCGGCGTGAACCTGGTCGGCGAGACCGGAAAGGCGCTCGCTGCCATCGTGTCGGAAGTGCAGGAAATCAATCGCCATGTGCATGCGATCGCCGAGGCCTCGCGCGAGCAGTCGGCCGGCCTGCAGGAGATCAATACCGCCGTCAACGCCATGGATCATGGCACCCAGCAGAACGCGGCCATGGTCGAGGAAAGCACCGCAGCGAGCCATGGACTGGCAACGGAGGCCGCCTCGCTTGCAAACTTGCTCGGCCAGTTCCGAACAAGCGGCAATGAAGCCGTTCATCTGTCTGTTGCGCCGGTCTCAGGCACCACATCGCGCCCGCCGAGCCGCCCTGCGCCGCGGCCTGTCGCGGCACCTGCCATCCGGGCAGCCGATGGGGCCAAGGTGCGTCCTACCCCCTCACCGGCACGCGCGCTCGGCCAGAAGTTGCTCAGCGCATTCGGCGCCGGCCAGACATCGACAAGCAAGGAAGCGGACTGGACCGAGTTCTGATTTCCTCGTCATGCATCTGAGTAGAACAGAGCTTTGACGCATCTTGGGTAACATCTTCACGATATTGGGGCGGGCGACCTTGAGTTGCCCGCCCCTTTCAGTCACGTCCGCACGGAAAGAGCCGTGACGAGAGCAATCACGCCGAAACCTGCGGCGGCCGCGCAGACGGCGACCCAGCCTCCGAAATCCCAGGCCGTGCCAGCAAGCGCCGATCCCAATGCCCCGCCGAGAAAGAAGATGCCGACGAAGAGACCATTGATGCGCCCTCGCGCTTCCGGCTTCAGCAGGTTGACCGCCCGGCGCCCCAAGGTCTGATCACCGGTAATGCCGACATCGAGCATCACGGCGCTGACGCCGAGGAGGATCAGCAGGGTTAGCGGATGGCCCGATCTTATTTCACCGACCCAGGCCGCGAGAGCCATGGCGGCAAGCACGATCAGGTGCGACACCAAAGTCGCGATCCGCGTCCATCCCCTATCGCCCATGCGGCCGAAGGGAGAGGTTGCGGCCGCTCCGCCTGCCCCCACGAGCGCAAACAGCGCGATGCCGGATTGACCAAGCGAGAATGGCGGCTGCGCCAGGCGCAGGGCGACCGATGTCCAGAACAGGCTGAAGCTCGCCATCATCAAGGCGGCCGTGAAGGCTCGCAAACGCAGTACCGGCTCGTCGCGGAGCAGCTGGAAAAGCGAGCCGATGAGAGCACCGTAGCTGGCGGTCGCCAGCGGGCGCCGTTCCGGAAGCCTCAGAGCCAGCACGGCAGCGATAAGCGCCAGCGCCGCCGCGCTGACGGCATAGAAGCTTCTCCAACCCCAGAAATCGGCAATCAGGCTCGCCAAAGGGCGAGATACCAATATGCCGACCATCACGCCGCTCATGACGTTGCCGATTACCCGGCCGCGATGCTCGGGCGGCGTCATAGCCGCGGCGATCGGCACCAGGATCTGAATGGCGGAACAGGCTGCTCCCAACAGAAACAGGAAGATTAGCAAGCTCCATCCCGTCGGCGCGAAGGCGGCGGCAACAGCCATCACCAGCGCGGAGACGAGCATGCGCAGCACCAGCTGCCGATTCTCCATAAGGTCCGCCAGCGGCACGAGAAAGAATAGCCCGGCGGCATAGCCGAGCAGCGAGGCCATCGCGACGAGGCCGGCACCGCTCTCGGAAAAGCCGAGCGACGGACCGATGATGCCGACCAGCGTCTGTGGTGCAAAGAGATTGATGATGATGATGCCGGTGGCGATGGCGAACAGCAATGTCGATGGAGCAGCGGCCGCGGACAGATCGTCCTCCGGCTCGCTCGTTATACATTCGGGTATCTGTGACATGGGCTCTCCAATAATTTCTGATAATAAAGATGGCCATGTTTATCGCTTTGCTGCATAATGAGACAATTGAAATGAACTAATAATGATTATGCGGGTTTGGCATGAACATTCACGATCTTGAAGCTTTCGTCGCGGTGGTGGAGACGGGTTCGATCGTCGCTGCCTCTGCGCGCATCAATCTTACACAGCCGGGCATCACCCGGCGCATCCAGAATCTGGAGGATAGTCTCGGCATTGCCCTGCTCGACCGGCAATCGAAACCGCTCAAGCCGACTGCAGCGGGACGCGAGGCCTATGAGCACGGACGTCGCGTTCTGCGCTCGCTCGATGATCTCAAAGCCGGCGTTTCACCCGGCGGTACGATAGGCGGCGAGTTTCGCCTCGGCATCATGCCTTATCTCTCCGAAGCTGCCTTGTCGGCGCCCCTCGATGAATTGCGCAATCAGTTTCCGCAATTGACGCTGCGGATCGTCACCGGATGGTCGCCGCAGCTTGTCGAGCAGGTGGCTCGCAGTGAGCTCGATGCGGCAACCGTGTGCCTGGCCGAAGGGTTGCAGCCGCCCGACAATGTCATCGGCGATGTGCTGGGAGTTCACAGCGTCATTCTTGTCGCCGCGCCATCGCTCGGCGTTCCCAAGGAGCCGAAGCTCGACGAGCTTTCCCGCTTTCCCTGGATCATGAATCAAAGCGGCTGCGGCTTCAGGGCTTTCATTCAGCATCGCTTCGAAGCGGAGCGCTTGCCCTTCGACGTCGGCGTCGAGGCCATGAGCGCCGATCTGCGTATGTCTCTCGTCGCGCGAGGGCTCGGTATCGGCGTGCTGACTCCCGCAGCGCTGGCCGACAGCCGTTGGCGCGACGCTGTCGAGATCATCAATGCTCCGGACTTCAGCCCAAAGGTCGTCAATTGGCTCGTGCATCGCCCCCCGGCGGGACGTCTTGCCCGACCGATCGCAACCTTCGGCGAAGCGTTGGCCGAAACACTGAAAACGAAGAGGCCGTTCTCGACCTGACGCCTGCAATCAGGCGCCGGGCCTATTCACCATCGCCTCGATATTGTAGCCATCGGGATCGAGGACGAAGCAGGCATAGTAATGCTCCGTATATTCCGGCCGTGCCCCGGGAGGACCATTGTCTCCTGCGCCGGCTTCCAGCGCGGAGCGATAGAAGGCATCGACTTCGGCCTTGCTTTCGACACGGAAGGCGACATGCAGATGCGTCAAGGGCGGCTTGCTGCCGGTATGCTGGATCTCGAACAGGCTGCCCTCGCCGACATCAAACGCCCAGAACACGCCATCCTTTCCGAAAGACAGGCGGTATCCCAAGGGCTCGAAGGCTCGCTCATAGAAGGATTTGCTCTTTTCGAGATCGCTGACTTCGATGGTTATGTGGTCGATCAAGGCTGGTTTCTCTCCCAAAAATTGATGGCGAGAACAGGCTAGTCAAAGCGGAAGATTCACGCAATGGCCACAGAGAGCCGCAACCACCACCGATGATTGCATTCGCAACAAAGGATCAAACCGGCTTGGGCAATGCAGAATTTTCGAGGAGAGTTGGAGCGGGTGAAGGGAATCGAACCCTCGTATTCAGCTTGGGAAGCTGCTGCTCTACCATTGAGCTACACCCGCCTGACATCCTGAGATGTCCAACAGTTGCCGGCCTCTGTCAAGGCCGGTCAGTGGATGTTCAAAGCCGGAAGTGCTTCGAAAGCTTCAGGCCCTGCGCCTGATAGTTCGAGCCGAGGCCGGAGCCGTAGAGGCTGCTTGGCTGTTCCAGCATGTGTTCATAGATCAGGCGCCCGACAATCTGGCCATCCTCGAGGATGAAGGGCACTTCGTGACTGCGCACTTCAAGTACCGCGCGACTGCCGCGACCGCCGGCCGGCGCATGGCCGAAGCCTGGATCGAAGAAGCCGGCATAGTGGACGCGGAACTCGCCAACCAGCGGATCGAAGGGCGTCATTTCGGCGGCATAGTGCGGCGGTACGTGCACCGCTTCTCGTGAAACGAGGATGTAGAATTCGTCGGGATCAAGGATGATTTCGGTGCGACCGCGGCTGTAAAGCGGCTCCCAGAAATCGAAGATATCGTGCTGGGCCTTCTTGTCGACATCGACGACAGCCGTGTGGTGCTTGCCGCGATAACCGATCAGTCCTTCCTTGTCGCCGGCAAGATCGATCGACAGCGCGATGCCGCCACCGGTGATATTGGGCTTCTTGCTGGCGACCAACGTTTCGGTTTCGTGCAGTGACAGCAGTTCCGGCTCGGTCAGCAAGGCCTGGCCGACGCGGAAGCGGATCTGCGAAAGGCGCGAGCCGCGGCGCACGACGATCGGGAAGGTGCGCGGGCTGATTTCCAGATAGAGCGGACCGGAGTAGCCGGCCGGGATCTTGTCGAACTCCTGCGCCCGGTCGGTGATGACGCGGGTGAAGATATCGAGGCGGCCCGTCGAGCTCTTCGGATTGGCCGAGGCCGACATGTCTTCAGGCAGGTCCAGCCGCTCCATCAGCGGCACGATGTAGACACAGCCGGTTTCCAGCACCGCGCCTTCCGAGAGATCGACCACATGCAGCTTCAGCCGGTCGAGCTTGTCGGCGACGAGATGCGAAGGCCCTGGCATGAAGCTGGCGCGAACGCGAAAGGCATGCGAACCCAGCCGCAAGTCGAGGCTTGCCGGCTGGATCTGATCGACGTCCAGTTCTCTCTCGCTCGTCAGCCGCCCTGTTTCAAACAGCGCTGCGATAGCGCGATCGGCCAAAATTCCAGTATTGCGAGCCATCATGCTTCTCTCATAATTTGTCGCAGACAAAACCAAACTCAGGGAATTGACGCAAGCCGTCAACGGCAGTATTGCAACTTATCCCGTGGTGATTTGGCCGGTCGGCTTGCAGCCACGTTAAACAAATGGCTAAAAAGACCGGGGTTGAACCGGTCTGCTTTCGCGACCGGTTTTTTTGTTTGAAAGTGGTGATGGCATGAGCAAGACTTGGCGCCCCGCAACCCAACTCGTACACAACGGAACGCTTCGTTCGCAATTCGGCGAGACCTCTGAAGCGATCTATCTGACCCAGGGCTTCGTCTACGATACCTCTGAAGCGGCGGAAGCCCGCTTCAAGGGCGAGACCGAAGGTTTCATCTATGCCCGTTACGGTAGCCCGACCAACGACATGTTCGAAAAGCGCATGTGCGCGCTGGAAGGCGCTGAAGATGCTCGCGCCACCGCGTCCGGCATGGCCGCCGTCTCCGCCGCCATCCTCTGCCAGCTGCAGGCTGGCGACCACATCGTCGCCGCCCGTGCGCTCTTCGGCTCCTGCCGTTGGGTCGTGGAAACGCTGGCTCCGAAATACGGCATCGAATGCACCCTCGTCGACGGACGCTTTACAGAGAACTGGGAAAAGGCCATCCGCCCGAACACCAAGCTGTTCTTCCTGGAAAGCCCGACGAACCCGACGCTGGAAGTGGTCGATATCGCAGCCGTCGCCAAGCTCGCCAACCAGATCGGCGCAAAGGTCGTGGTCGATAACGTTTTCGCGACGCCTCTCTTCCAGAAGCCGCTCGAGCTCGGCGCTCATATCGTCGTCTATTCCGCCACCAAGCATATCGACGGTCAGGGCCGCTCGCTCGGCGGTATCATCCTCTCCGACAAGCAGTGGATCGACGAGCACCTGCAGGACTATTTCCGCCATACCGGCCCGGCCATGTCGCCCTTTACCGCTTGGACGCTGCTGAAGGGCATCGAGACGCTGCCGCTGCGCGTAGCGCAACAAACGACTAATGCCGCCAAGGTGGCCGATTTCCTCGCCGAGCAGACCAACAAGGTCGCCCGCGTGATCTATCCGGGCCGCAAGGACCATCCGCAGGCCGATATCATCGCCAAGCAGATGAGCGGCGGCTCGACCCTGATCGCCTTTGAACTCAAAGGCGGCAAGGAAGCGGCCTTCAAGCTGCAGAACGCCCTGGAGATCGTCAAAATCTCCAACAATCTCGGCGACAGCAAGAGCCTGATCACCCATCCGGCTACGACGACGCACAAGAACCTCACCGACGAAGCACGCGCAGAGCTCGGCATTTCGCCGGGCACCGTGCGCTTCTCCGCCGGCATCGAGGACAGCGAGGATCTGGTCGAGGATTTCGCCCGCGCGCTCGCGCAGGTTTCCGCCTGATTTCAATCGGGCCGCCCGAATTCTCTTCGGGCGGCCCGATCCAGCTTGTGAGACAATGCCTCAGGATGCGGCTCTCCGTCAGCTTGCAGCCCGGAACTGGACCTCGCCGTCGTGCAGGAAGAACATCTTGTCGAACAACCTGAGATCCAAGGGGTTCGGCAAGCGGACATCCTCCAGATCGGGGACAGGCTTCCGTTCAGGATCGTATGAGCGATCGATCTGCGAGATGAAGACGATGATCACGCTTCTTTCCCGCGCAAATGCCTTCAACGCCTGTACCTGGGTCATCACGTCGGGATTTTCCCGCTTCTGATCCAAAAGCTGGAGATAATCGACCACTGCCAGCGTGCCACGCGGCGCCGCGGCCAGCCTTGTGACGATATAGTCGGCGCTGATGGCATCCGAACTGTCGAATTCGAACAATTCAGCAAACTCCGCGTGATCGGCGTCGATCATCCGGAAGCGATTGAGAACGGCCTGCTCCGTGTCTTCCAGGGTGAAGAACGCGCCGCGATTGCCTGATTTCATGGCTTCAACGGCAAGCCTCAAACTCATCAAGGTCTTGCCGTGACCGGGCCTGGCGCCGACCAGAACCAGATCGCCCGGGTTCAGTCGCGAATACAACTCGCTGACAGGGACGCCGGTGCTCGTTCTGGCTGAAAGCAAACTCCAGCCTTCAAATCCTTCGGCCGCGGCGATGCGATCCAGCGCCGCATGCAAGGGTATGTTCTGCTGGCGGGACAGAAGCCTCGCCTTACGCTTCAAGTGATATACAGGGGCAGAAAGCCTCATCTAAACCTCCTATTGCGAGCAATCATCGCAACCCCTCCTTATGCCAGCGCTCAAACAGTCGGTTTGGAGATCGAAAACCCCGCATGAAGAATGCTTTCCCGAGTGGAGGGGGGAGGCGCGGGCCGTGCCAGAATCAGATGATAACCCGAATCCGATCATCGGAAAATCTCAGGCAAGCGCTTTCGAAAGAAACTTGAGTGGAAGTTCGGCGCCGGCCAGTTTGAAGGTTTCGACGGCAGATCGAACGAGCTGGAGATAAAGCCGGAGTGTGCCAGCAATTTTGACAAGCGTATATGTCGGCCATGACACCGGCCGCTGCGCATTAAGGTAGACAAGACCAAATGACAAACCAAATGAGATACTTTTAGAGCAAGTCACGGCCCCGTTTCTTCAGTCGTAATAGCTGAAATCTGAAAAGACTGACCTCCATGCGCGATATTTCATCACGCCGTTCCTTGACGGAATGGATCGGTTATAGGATATCGCTAGTTATCCTGCACTTTGCGGGAAAGACGGAAAGCGGATAATATACCGCAGACTTGGAAATGCTGAAGCGACGATGAGGCTTGGAGAAGCGCGCGACGGTTCAGGGCAGCGGCAAGGTAGCAGGCATGTATCGCGCCTTAACACGCGACATAGAAGTGGTCGTCGAGCCTTTTTATCTGGAGGAGCAATCCGATCCGGATGATGATCGCTATGTCTGGGGATACCGCATCGTCATCTCCAATCATTCCAAGATGTCCGTCAAGCTGGTGACGCGCTATTGGCACATTACCGATATGAACGGCATCGTGGACGAAGTGACGGGGCCGGGCGTGGTCGGCGAGCAGCCGCATCTGAAGCCTGGCGATACCTATGAATACTCCTCCGGCTGCCCGCTGGACACGCCGTCAGGAATGATGTTCGGCCATTATCAGATGGAAACGGATGACGGGGAGCAATTCCACGTCAAGATCCCCGCCTTCTCTCTCGACACGCCCAACCTGTTGCGGACGCTGAACTAGAGCGTTCGGCGCTACTTCGAATAGCGGAACACCCCATATTCCTGTTTCTTTCCGGATTCCCAGAAAGGCGTTACGGACCCTTCCTGGGAATGTTCCAGAGCCGCATCAGGCCGCTTCTATCTCGGATACTTCGAAGCGATAGGTGGTGGAGCAGAACTCGCAGGTCACGGCGATTTCGCCATTCTCTTCGCTCGCCTGGATTTCCTCAGCTGAAAAGCCCTGCAGCACGCCCTTCAGCTTGTCCCGCGAGCAAGAACAGCGATCGTAGACGGCCTTCGGCTCATAGACGCGCACGCCGCGCTCGTGGAACAGACGATAAAGCAGCCGCTCGGTGCCGACGAGTGGATCCGTCAGTTCGTCTGCATCGATCGTCTCGACCAGGCTGCGCGCTTCCGCCCAGGCATCATCCTCGACATGACGGCGCGCGCCGTCATCTCCATCGCCACCATGCAGGTCCGGCTGACGCATGCGTTCCGGCGCTTCGGGGAGGAACTGGGCGATCAGGCCCCCTGCCCGCCAGCGATGGCGCGGCTTGCCGTTCTCGTCGCGATCAAAAAGCTCTGCGGCACCCAGACGCACGCGCGTCGGGATCTGTTCTGACTGGCGGAAATAAGTGCCGGCGATCTCCTCAAGCGACGCGCCGTCGAGAGCGACGATGCCCTGGTAGGGTTGGCTGAACCGGCCCTGGTCGATCGTGAAGGCGAGAACGCCCTTGCCGAGCAGCTGCTCCGGCTCTGTCCGGCCCTCGGCGATAGCCTTCGCCAGCGCCTCTTCATTGAAGCGGGCATAGGCGCGAACATTTTCAGGCGTCGAGAAATCGGCCACCAGCAGATCGACGGGACCGTCGCCCTTGGTCTGCACGGTGAACTTGCCTTCGAACTTCAAAGACGTGCCGAGCAGAACCGTCAGAACGATGGCCTCGGCCAGAAGGCGAGCCACCGGCGTCGGATAATCGTGCCGGGCAAGGATCGCATCCAGCAACGGGCCAAGCTGCACGGCGCGGCCGCGCACATCGAGGCCCTCCACCTGAAAGGGTACGACGTGATCGTCACCGGCAAAATCGAACTGACCCAGCGAGGCTGCATTTTCGGCCATTGCTTTACTCCTACTGCGCCCGCGCTCTCAAGCGCGGCTTCATATCCTCAGATCGCGCCCAGGCACCAAGCAAGAATCGACTTTTGCGCATGAAGGCGGTTTTCCGCCTCATCGAAAACAACGGATTGCGGACCATCGATCACTTCGTCCGTCACCTCCTCCCCGCGATGGGCGGGCAGGCAATGCATGAACAACGCGTCTTTGTCGGCCTGTGCCATCAAAGCCTTGTTGACTTGATAGGGCTGGAAGACGTTGTGACCGCGGGCCCGGTGTTCCTGATTCATGGACACCCAGGTATCGGTTACCACGCAATCGACGCCGGCGACCGCACGGTCTGCATCATGCGAGAGCAGGATTTCGGCGCCCTCGTTGCGGGCCCAGTTCAGATAGTGATCCTTTGGCTCGGAACCAAGGGGTACCGCCATGTTCATGCGATAGCCAAAGCGAGCGGCACCTTCGATCAACGAATGCAGTACGTTATTGCCGTCGCCGGTCCAGGCGACAGTCTTGCCCTTGATCGGGCCGCGATGCTCCTCGAAGGTCATGATATCGGCCATGATCTGGCAGGGATGCGTGTCGTCGGTGAGCGCGTTGATGACCGGAACCGTCGCGTGTTCCGCCAGTTCGAGCATGCGCGCGTGATCGGTGGTACGGATCATGATCGCGTCGACATAACGCGACAGTACCTTGGCCGTATCCCCGATCGTCTCGGCGCGGCCGAGCTGCATTTCGGTTCCGGAGAGGAACAGCGTCTCGCCGCCGAGCTGGCGCATGCCGACGTCGAAGGAAACGCGGGTTCGGGTGGAAGGCTTCTCGAAAATCATCGCCAGCATCTTGCCGGCCAGCGGCTTGTCTGCCGCACCCGCCTTCAGCGCCTTCTTTCGCACGATCGCATCGTCGATGATGTGGCGCAGATCGGCAGCCGGGACGGCCGAGAGATCAAGAAAATGTTTCGGAGAAGCCATGTCCTTACCTGTACTCCAGAAAAAACAATAACGCCCGCATGGGGCAGGAACGCCCCGACTGCGGGCGGTAAACTTAGGCCGATTTCTTGGTGCGGGCTGCGCGCGCACGCTCAGCCGCACGCTCGATGCGGGCGAGACCTTCGCGTGCTTCCTCAGCGGTGACGACCAGCGGCGGCAGCAGACGGATGACATTGTCGCCGGCCGGCACGCCAAGCAGATGCTCGGCGCGGATCGCCTGCAAGAGATCCGCCTGCGGGATTGCCGCCTTGATGCCAAGCATCAGGCCCTCGCCACGAACATCCTCGATGATGTCGGGGAAGCGATCCTTCAGCGAGGCGAGCCCCTGACGGAACACCAGCGCCACATCGCGAATGTGCTGCAGGAAACCATCCGCAAGCACGATGTCGAGCACGGCATTGCCGACCGCCATGGCAAGCTGATTGCCGCCGTAGGTCGAACCGTGCGTTCCCGCCTTCATGCCGGAGGCCGCTTCTGCGGTCGCCAGGCAAGCGCCGAGCGGGAAGCCACCGCCGATCCCCTTGGCAACGGCCATGATGTCGGGCTTGATGCCGGCCCATTCGTAGGCGAAGAGCTTACCCGTGCGGCCGACGCCGCACTGGACTTCGTCCAGGATCAGCAGCAGGCCGTGCTCGTCGCAGATCTGGCGCAAGCCACGCAGGAATTCGTTGGTCGCCGGGCGGATACCGCCCTCGCCTTGCACCGGCTCGATCAGGATCGCAGCCGTCGCATCGGTGATGGCTGCGCGAACGGCATCGAGATCGCCGAACGGCACCTGATCGAAGCCCGGAGCCTTCGGGCCGAAACCTTCGATATATTTTTCTTGGCCACCGGCCGCGATCGTCGCGATGGTGCGACCGTGGAAGGCGCCTTCAAAGGTGATGACGTGGAACTTCTCCGGATGTCCGTTGGCGAAGTGATAGCGCCGCGCCGTCTTGATAGCGCATTCAAGCGCCTCGGCGCCCGAATTGGTGAAGAACACCTTGTCGGCGAAGGTGACTTCCGTCAGCCGCTTCGACAGCTTTTCCTGACCGGGCACTTCATAGAGGTTCGACAGGTGCCAGACCTTGTCTGCCTGCGCCTTCAATTCCGCCACCAGATGCGGATGCGCGTGGCCGAGGGAGTTGACGGCGACGCCGGCTGCAAAGTCGAGGTAGCGCTCACCGCTTTCCGTGACCAGCCACACGCCCTCGCCTCGCTCAAACCGCAGCGGAGCACGCATGTAGGTGTCATAAAGCGGCGCGGTCTCGGCCATGGCCATGTCTCCTCGATCACAACTTTAAGGACCAATCGCTTCCGCTTGATGAAACGGGTCCGAAAAAATCAAAAATGCCGCCTTGCGGCGGCCCAGCCACTATTGATGTTTTGCACCGCGATGTCAACAAAACTGGCGATTTAGCAAGTGCGAGAAAGCGCTTCAGGGCAAAAGGATTACGTTCGCCACCGCGTATTGCAGAAATGCCACGCCGGGGCAGCAAGTTGGGGAAAACCCCGAAATCGATTCCTCAAGATTCGCGCGACTCTTGTCACGGAGTCAGCCTCACACTAGGTTAAAAACCAATTGCTAGACTGCATGCGGCGGAACTAGTCACCACAATTTTAAAGCGTTTCGTGCCTCGTTCCCATTCGAGGCAATGGTGAAGGATTCTGCCACCGGAAACGCGACAGCGGAGACAGGGCATGAACTGGACAGACGAACGCGTCGAGAAGCTGAAAAAGCTATGGTCCGAAGGGTTGAGCGCCAGCCAGATCGCGGCGCAACTGGGTGGCGTGAGCCGTAATGCCGTCATCGGCAAGGTTCATCGCCTGAACCTTCCCGGCCGAGCGAAGGCGGGTGGCACGGCGACGGCTGCTCGCACGCCGAAGCGCAGCGCCTCGGCGCCGCGGGCCCCGGCTTACACTTCTCGTGTCGCAACCCGCACGGTTACCCGCCAGCAGGGCGCAACCATGCTGAAGGAAGAGATCGAGGTCGATGCGGTCAACGAGATTACCTATCGTCCGGCTTCGAACGTCGTCGTTCCGATCTCTCGTCGCCTCGGCCTGACGGAGCTGACGGAACGCACCTGCAAATGGCCCGTCGGCGACCCGCTGAAGGACGATTTCCACTTTTGCGGCAACGACAGCCCGGATTCCTCACCGTACTGCACCTACCATCAGCGCATGGCGTATCAGCCGGTGAATGAGCGTCGGCGGAACAACGGTTAAGCAACTCCAGGAAAAGTGCGAAGCGGTTTTCCGTCCGGAATTGCGTAAAACAAAAATACCGAGCGACGATCCAAGCATTCAGACAAAGAAACGGGCCCCTCGAGGCCCGTTTTCTGTTTCCGCCGCTATGTTGATGCCTGAGCGCCCCCAACACAAGGATGTGCCGCTCAGGCCTCCATGGAATAGCCCGCGCCGCGAACGGTACGGATGACATCCTGCATATTGGAGAAGTTCAGCGCCTTGCGCAGGCGGCCGACATGAACGTCGACGGTGCGTTCGTCGACATAGATATCGTGCCCCCATACGCCATCTAGCAGCTGCGAGCGCGAGAAGACGCGGCCCGGCGAGGACATCAGGAATTCCAGCAGGCGGAATTCCGTCGGACCCAGCCGCACTTCACGGCTCTTGCGATGAACGCGATGGGTTTCGCGATCCAGCTCGATATCGCCGCAACGCAGCACCGTGGAGAGAACCTCCGGGCGGGCTCGCCGCAGCATCGCCTTGACGCGAGCCATCAGCTCCGGCGTCGAGAACGGCTTGACGACGTAATCGTCCGCGCCGGTCGAAAGGCCACGCACGCGCTCGCTTTCCTCGCCGCGGGCCGTCAGCATGATGATCGGCAGGCGCTCCGTCTCCGGCCGCATGCGCAGCCGGCGGCAGAGCTCGATACCGGACACGCCGGGGAGCATCCAGTCGAGGATCAGAAGATCGGGGATGCGCTCCTGGAGACGCAACTCGGCTTCATCGCCTCTGAGGATCGTGTCGACCTCGAAGCCTTCGGCCTCGAGATTGTAGCGCAGCAGAACGCTCAGCGCTTCCTCGTCTTCTACAACAGCAACTCTTGGAACCATGCGCCTTTGGTCTCCTTGTCTTCGCTTCCAGATTATTCCGTCACCGCGCCGACGGTGTTGGCGGTATCGTCTTTCGGACGCTCGCCCTCGGGCTGAGCACCGGTCGCCATGTAATAGATCGTCTCGGCGATGTTGGTGGCATGGTCGCCGATGCGCTCGATGTTCTTGGCGCAGAAAAGAAGATGCGTGCAGGTGGTGATGTTACGCGGATCTTCCATCATGTAGGTCAGCATCTCGCGGAAGAGCGAGGTATACATCGCGTCGATTTCCTCGTCGCGTTCGCGGATCGAAACGGCCTTGTCCGGCGAGCGGGTGGCGTAGACGTCGAGCACTTCCTTGAGCTGGCCGAGCGCCAGTTCGGAAAGATGTTCGATACCGCGGGCAAGACGGCGCGGAACGCCGGTGCCCTGCACGGCGATGACGCGCTTTGCAGTGTTCTTGCCAAGGTCGCCGACGCGCTCCAGATCGGAGGCGATGCGGATGGAACCCATGATCTCGCGCAGGTCGGCCGCCATCGGCTGACGACGTGCGATGGTGACGATCGCCTTGTCGCCGACTTCACGCTCGGCATGGTCGAGAACGACGTCGTCGGAGATGACCTTCTGCGCGAGTGCGGCGTCGCTGTGGACCAGTGCGCGAACGCTGTCGCTGACCATCTGTTCGGCCAGACCGCCCATTTCGGCAATGCGGCGCGTCAAGAACTTCAGGTCTTCGTCGTAGGCAGAGAGAATGTGAGTGGAGACCATTTTTCTATCCTCAAGGTGAACTGTGTGAAGGGAGCCGCGCGCCTGACATCATCAACCAAAACGGCCCATGATGTAATCCTGCGTGCGGAAATCGTCGGGATTGGTGAACATCTTATCGGTGTCGTTCTCCTCGACCAGATGGCCGAGATGGAACATTGCGGTGCGTTGCGAAACGCGGGCTGCCTGCTGCATGGAATGCGTCACGATGACGATGGTAAAATTCTCCCGCAGCTCGTGGATGAGGTCTTCGACCTTTGCCGTTGCAATCGGATCCAGCGCCGAGCAGGGCTCGTCCATCAGGATCACTTCCGGGCTGACGGCAACCGCGCGCGCGATGCACAGGCGCTGCTGCTGTCCGCCAGAGAGGCTCGTGCCTGCATCGTGCAGCCGATCCTTCACCTCGCCCCAGAGACCGGCCTTCTGCAGGCTGGTTTCGACGATGTGCTCGAGATCGGCCTTGGACCGATGCAGGCCGTGGATGCGCGGGCCATAGGCGACGTTCTCGTAGATCGATTTCGGAAACGGATTGGGCTTCTGGAAGACCATGCCGACGCGCGCGCGCAGCTCCACTACGTCGATGCTGTTATCGTAGACATCCTGATCGTCGAGCGTGATCTTGCCGGTGATGCGGCATGTCTCGATCGTATCGTTCATGCGGTTGAGGCAACGCAGGAAGGTGGACTTGCCGCAGCCGGACGGGCCGATCAAAGCCGTGACCGTATTGGCGCGAATATTCAGATTGACGTCGAAGAGCGCACGCTTTTCGCCATAGAAGACCGAAACGTCCTGGCCGATCATCTTGTAGGGGATCGTCATCATCTTCTTGGCCAATGCTCTTTCGCTTCCGGCTTCCGTCATCATGTTCATTTTGCGCTCCTCCCCTACCAGCGCCGCTCGAAGCGGCGGCGGAGCAGGATTGCGCCGATATTCATCGCAACGAGGAAAAAGAGCAGGACGATAATGGCCCCGGAGGTCCTTTCGACGAAGGCACGCTCCGCCTCGCTCGCCCACATGTAGATCTGCACCGGCAGCGCCGTCGAAGGATCGAGCGGCGAAGCGGGATAATTGGCGACGAAGGCGACCATGCCGATCAAGAGCAGCGGCGCCGTTTCGCCGAGCGCATGCGCCAATCCGAGGATCGTGCCCGTCAGGATGCCAGGCATGGCAAGCGGCAGGACATGGTGGAAGACCATCTGCATGCGCGACGCGCCGAGCCCAAGCGCTGCGCTGCGGATCGACGGCGGCACCGCCCGCAGCGCCGAGCGTGTGGCGATGATGATCATCGGCAGCGTCATCAGGCTCAATACCAGGCCGCCGACCAGCGAGGCCGAGCGCGGCAGGCCCATGGTATTGATAAAGACGGAGAGACCGAGCAAGCCGTAGACGATCGAGGGCACGGCGGCGAGGTTGTTGATGTTGACCTCGATCAGATCCGTCAGCCGGTTCTTAGGCGCGAACTCCTCGAGATAGATCGAGGCGGCGACGCCCACCGGCAAGGCGAGGACGAGCACGGTCAGCATCAGGTAGAGAGAGCCGATCAGGGCGACGCCAAGGCCCGCCGCTTCCGGCCGGCTCGAATTGCCCGACACGAAGAGGCCGCTGTTGAAGGCCTTGTAGAGCGCGCCGCTATCGCGGAGCTGCTTCATCCAGGCAACCTGCCGGTCGGATACCTTGCGATCCTTCTCGTCCGCCGTGAGATCGATCTGACCCTTATTGGCGGAGTCGATGTTGGCGCTGGCAAGGAAAGTGACGTCCTGGGTCGTTCCGACAATGGAAGGGTTGGCAGCGACCCTGTCGCGCAGCGCGATCCTGGCGCTGTCGGATACCATGGCCGTCGCCTCGCGAACGAGCGCGCGATTGGCGGGATCGATACCGAGCATCTTCACCAGCGCATCGCGCACGAGGACCGGATAATTGGCCGATATCAGCAACTTCGGATCGCTGGTCCGCTTGCCTGTCGGGTCGATCACCTTCTCGCTGAATTCGATCGGTAAGGTGATCGAGGTCTGGACGAAGGCGGTATAGCCGTTGCGGACAACCGTCGAGACCAGAATGACGAGGAAGACCAGACCGAAGATGACCGCGGCTATGCCGCAGGCGCGGAAACGACGCTCGGCAGCGTAGCGCCTGCTAATGCCGATATCGCGGCGCACACGCGTGCCAGGCGTAAGCTCGCGCGGAATATTCTGTAGCGGGGAGGATACGATATCGCTCATTCGTATTGCTCCCGGTAGCGGCGGACGATGTAGAGGGCGTAGACGTTCAGGCAGAGCGTCAGGCAGAACAGAGTGATGCCGAGCGCAAAGGCGACCAGCGTTTGCGGCGAGGTGAACTCCAGATCGCCGGTCAACTGATTGACGATCTTCACCGTCACCGTCGTCATCGGCTCGAAGGGATCGAACTGCATGCGCGCCGCGACGCCGGCCGCCAGCACGACGATCATCGTTTCTCCGACCGCTCGCGAGGCGGTCATCAGGAGCGCACCTACGATCCCGGGAAGTGCTGCCGGCAAGAGGACGCGTTTCACCGTCTCGGAGCGCGTGGCGCCGAGGCCGAGTGAGCCGTCGCGCAGCGAGCGCGGAACCGCCATGATG
>NZ_JAELUG010000123.1 GCF_016429255.1 Rhizobium sp. ASV8 | reverse complement strand
TATTCCTGACCGATCCGCGCTTCGCCGGCACCGTTGTCTGCCTCGGGGATGGCACAGGTTGCCTGGTGCAGGCCATACCGTAATTACACTGCGGGGCGTGGACAGGCAGGCGTTCGCGGGGATGGCCGTCAGCCCGAGATAGGCAATAAACCTGGCGGCGCTCGGCCATGATGGACGTTGCACTCCCCTTGTAGATGAACTGGCCTGTTCATAACGGAGTGCCGAGCAGGCCGACATAATCCGCTGGGTCGAAGGTTCGAATCCCTTCAGGATCAGCGATGTACGGCAGTTTCAAGATTGCTCGGCGAGTATTTTAATTCTGGCATTTCAGCGGCGCTCTTGTGCACGGATCCCTGCTCGGAATCGCCTCGAACGCTGATCTCCTTCCAGACCTTGCAGTCATCCTGCTTATTTCGGCCTACAAGGTTTGGCAACACAAGTGTGAGACCTGTTATTGCCTGGTGCGAGCGGGTTCGGATGGAACGAATGTGCGCATCAGCTACATAATGCCGAGGAAGGCTGCTACGGCGACCATCCCAAGCGGTGCAGTGACAGAAAGCGACCACGATACCCCGATTTTCCGCATCATCAAGGCCAGAAGAAATGGCGCGGTGGAGGAGCTCACCGGCCGGATGGCCAGCACTTGCCCCTGCCGTTGCCCGCAGCCTTCGCTGCAGACCAGTTCAGGCGGCAAGGTGCCCTCCACAATGCTGCTAAGGCCGGAACTAAGGCCGAAGACGACCGCGAAGATCAGTGCGCCTCGCACGGACGGCACAGTGGCGATCAGGATAACGAGCGCTCCCGGCAACAAGACGGCGGAGATAATCTGACATGTCGCGCGTCAGCATGATGAACTTCACAAGTTGCTCGCAGACGTCGACAACGCGATCGTGATACGAGGATGGCTTTATACGCCCGTCGGCGTCGAATCCCTGACAGGCCTTGGCGACCGGCGACTGGTCGGGAATGGTGATGATGCACATCATTGGCCGTCTCCCACTGCAGCCTCTCAAGGTGTGGCTGGCCATCTTCGCGGGTAGGGCGGTTTCTTCGCCATTCGCCTCGCCGCCGACCTCGAGACGCAAATGTCGAGCATTGAAAAAAATTTATCCGGACCGGGATCCTTCGGGTCTTTCGATTGTCATCCGAGCTCTGGTGCGGAGCGGCGCACGATATCGATAAAGAGCCTGAGCGTGCCTCCCGAGGGCTCGTCCCTGTGGGCAAGATGAAGGGGTGCCACAAGCTGTGTCTTTCGATCGAGAGGCAGATAGGCGATGCCGTTGGTCTCAAGCCGCGTCATCGAATTCGGAATGATCGAAATGCCGAGGCCTGCTGCCACGAGGCTGAGGGTCGACATGAGGCGCGGTGCTTCATGCTTGACCCGCGGACTGAACCCCGCGCGGCCACAGGCTGCTATGATCGCATCATAAAACCCAGGACCGGATGGACGCCGGTACAGGATGAAGGACTCGTCTGCCAGTTCGGACAGCTGGATAGGCGACGCCCGCCTCGCTCTCTTGGCGACAAGTCGATGACTGTCGGGCAATGCGACGAACATCTCTTCGTCGAGGATCCTAGATACGGTCAATCCTTTCGACAGCTCGACTGGCGAGCGGACGAATGCAACGTCGATCAGCTGTGCCCGCAGCGCGTCGATGAGATCACTGGTGCTGGATTCCTCGAGCTTGATCCGCACGCCCGGGGAGATCTCGCCAAGCGAACGCACCGCCGTCGTCACCAGCGGATGGAAGGCGGCGGAGCTGGTGAAGCCAATGGCCAGGCTGCCTTCCTCGCCGCGGGCGTTGCGGCGTGTTGCCTCCACCGCAAGGTCGACATCCTTCAGAATGATCCGGGCTTTGTCGACGAATGTTCGTCCCGCTTCGGTCAATGTGACGCCGCGCGGCAAGCGTTGGAAGAGCGTCGCCCCGACCAGATCCTCCAGATTTCGGATTTGCTGGCTGAGCGGCGGCTGTTGGATGCCGAGCCTCTCGGCGGCACGCGTGATATGACCCTCATCCGCGACGGTCACGGCGTAACGAAGATGCCGAAGCTCAATCATGCCATATCCCAAAAGTATGCAATTACCATTATCCATATATTAGACATGCAAGCGAGAGAAGTTTAAATTCTCCATACCGCAGTGACCTAAAGACAGGCCGATCCATGGATACCCTTTCTCTCCCGCGCCAAAGCCAGCGTTTGTCTCCCACCGTGACGGATCTGTTTTGGGGATTTTTTACTCTCGGCCTCACGGGTTTCGGCGGGGTTCTTCCGCTCGCCCGAAGAATGGTTGTCGAGAAACGCCACTGGCTTTCAGGCGAGGAATTCTCCGAACTGCTCGGGCTCTGTCAGTTCCTGCCCGGCGGTAACATCATCAACATGTCGGTTGCCATCGGCCTGCGGTTTCAAGGCGTTGCCGGTGCTCTGGCTGCTCTGTTCGGTCTCATCGCGGCGCCGACGGCGGTTGTCATCGCCATGGGTATCTTCTACGACCAGTTTCACGACAATCCCTACGTCACACACATGTTTGCAGGTCTGGCCGCGGCAGCGGCGGGGCTTCTGATTTCCATGGCCATCAAGATTGTCATGCCGCTTCGCAAGCGGCCTGTGGCGATCGCGGTCGCCGTGTTGTGTTTCATCGCGATCGCCGTGCTCAAGCTTCCTCTGCTGCCGACCATGCTGGTGCTGTCTCCCGTCAGTATCCTGGCCACCTGGAGGTTGGAAGCATGACATCCAACCTGATTGATCTGGCAACTATTTTCACCCAACTCTCGCTCCTCGCCTTCGGCGGCGGTAATTCCATTCTTCCAGAAATGCATCGCGAGGTCGTCGACATCCATCACTGGATGACGGCCGAGGAGTTCAGCGCTCTGTTCGCCTTAGCTCAGGCGGCTCCCGGCCCGAACTTGATGGTGGTTCCGCTGGTCGGCTGGCACGTCGCCGGATGGGCTGGCGTGTTCGTGAGCTCTGCGGCGAAGTTCGGGCCCTCGTCGCTCGTTACCGGCATCGCGCTGCACGTCTGGACCCGTTTTAAGGATCGGCCATGGCGCAGGATCGTCCAATCCGGGCTGGTGCCGATGACCGCGGGCCTCGTGACGGCGAGCGCCGCCGTCATCACTGAAGCCTCGGCGCCCAGTCTGGTTCTGGCGGCGGTCGCGGGAGCATGTGCCGTCGTCCTAACGAAGACTAGCGTGCATCCCCTCTTCGTTCTGGGCGCAGGAGCGTTGATCGGGCTAAGCGGTCTCGGACAGATGTGAGCGTCGTCCGATCGCAGGTGCCCTGGAAGATAGCCGGCTCTCAACCCCTGCGTTGCCCAGTTGCGTCGCGGCGTCAGCCCACTTTCCTCCGGGCGGTGCCGTTCATCCCTGATCTTTCTCAGCGACGCTCGCGTTTGCCGCTCGTCCGCGAGTGGTTACGACCTGTATCCACATTCTCGCGGCATGGATCGATTGATAGTCAAACAAACGCTCCCAGCTCTCGTCGACGCGAACCTCCTTTCGCCAAGTATTACCGAAATCACTCTTCCCTTGATCGTGATCGT
Source organism: Rhizobium sp. ASV8 (assembly GCF_016429255.1). GTDB lineage: Bacteria > Pseudomonadota > Alphaproteobacteria > Rhizobiales > Rhizobiaceae > Rhizobium. The sequence goes on along the minus strand of NZ_JAELUG010000123.1, from coordinate 17,129 downwards.
CCATTCAACGGCCATCGTTGCCTCCTTCGTCGAGGCAACCGAGATGACCCAGCCGACACTAGCAGTTCGTGCGCACCGCAGAAATATTGGTGATCTGGCGTGGTGGCGACGGCATTGGCGCCGACATTGTTTGCCGCATTGCGTTGAGTTGCTGTCTGCTGGCAAGCTTTCCTCAACTCTTGCATGCTAGCAAGTCCTTTTGGAGGGTTGAAATGTGCGTGGCCATGGCAGCGCTGCAACGTATTACCTGAGGCGCTGATGGTTAAAATCGCAGCGCTAGGGTCGTACCTATACCAATCAGCTCTCGCCTTCTGTCTCCTCATCGCAGTCTCCCACCTGCTCGCGGCGCCGACCTACGTCGCCTATTCGCTGTTCATCTCGATCGCCCAGTTCGCCGACATCGCCTGCTTTCAGTGGCTCCGCTCCGCCTGCAGCCGTTTTTATCCCGGCCCTGATGAAGAAAGTGAACTGGCTCAGCGTGGCGTCATCATCGCCGAGTTCATCGCAAGCGCGGCCCTCTGCCTTCTCGGAGCGCTAGTCGCGCAGCTATTCGACGTTCCGCTCTGGCTAGGGTTAGCCGGCGCCACCGCAGCGATCCTGCAGGGCGGCGGCGAATTGCATCTGACCATGCTGCGCTTTCGGCAGGAGTTCAGGCTGTTCTCTTGCCTCCAAGGCGCGCGCGCGACAATCCAAGCTGCGACGACGCTAGCCGGCGCCGCGCTGGGTGGCGATCTCAAGCATGTGGTGGTTGGTATCCTGGTGGGAAACTTCGTCTACTGCATTTTAGCCTGCGTCCTGTCGCGCCACATCCTGCCCTGGTCGCGCGCCAGCGACGGCAAGCTCGTCAAGCGTCACCTGGTCTATGGCGGTGTGTCGGCCGGCGCCTCAATCGTCGGGGTGATGGCGCCGCTCGGGCTCAAGACGATCTTCTTGAGCGGGCTAGGACCGGCGGCAGCGGCCGGCCCGCTGCTGGCGCTAGATCTGCTGCAGCGGCCATTCGGCATGATCATCACCTCGCTTCAGGCCGTGCGTTACCCTGAGCTGGTGACGCGCTTCGATACCGAGGGCAGCTCTGAAGGCGTCCAGGTCGAGCTCGGCCGCTACTATGCCCTGCTGACAGGCTCCGCCCTGCTCGGCGCCGCCGGTCTAATCGCCCTACTTGGGGCCGCGACAGCGACTGTCGTTCCGCTTGCCATGCAGGCTTCCTTTGCGCAAACGGCGCCGCTCATCATGCTGGTGGCGTTGCTTCGATCCCTCACTCAAACTTTACTGTCGACGCCCGCGCATCTGCAGCGCCGCTTGTCCGCCATCGTCGGATTGGCCGCGCTCGACTGCATCTTGACCTGCGCCGGAGCCTTCGTGGCCGCGGCGCTCTATCCCGGCGCCGGTGCCGCCATTGCCGCCGGGACCGCCGGCGGAGCGGCAGCGGCAGCGATCTTCGGCGTATTCATGCTGCGCCGGCAACCTTTCGTTCTGCCCTGGTGGCCTGTGCTTGCGTCTGCCGCGGCCTTGATCGTTGCCTGGCTGAGCTCAGGTTTGTTTGCCGGCGACCTCCTGCTGGCAACTGGCGTCGCCCTTGCCGTCGCGCTCGTCTTCGGCGCGGCGCCTTCTTTCGTTTTCCTCCGCTGGATCGCACGTTGAGGCATCATGACTGACACGATACCAACCCGACCGACCACTATCATCGTTGGCTTCGCCACCTCCGGCCGCCGCGAGGTTTTACGAGACACACTTATCCAGCTCGATCGGCAGGAACTGCGCCCGCAGCGCATCCTGATCTGCCCGTCCTCCAGCGATGACGTCGATTGGGATCATGCGGCAAGCCTGACAATCCCCGCAGAGCGCATCGATGGCTCTCGGGGGCTAACCGCTCAGCGCAACGCCATCCTTGATGCGGCCGGCGATGTGGATCTGCTCGTGTTCCTCGATGACGATTACCTGCCGACGGATCGCTTCCTTGCCGAGACCGAGCTGATATTCCGGCAAAATCCGGATGTCGTTGCGGCGACCGGTCATGTCCTTGCCGACAGCGTTCATGGGCCTGGAATCGGATTGCAAGAGGCGCTGGCGATTTTGGCCGGCGACCGGCCGCCGGAAAATGGCGATATCCGTCCGGTGGAGAACACCTATGGCTGCAACATGGCATTTCGGATGGCAGCGATCCGGCGCACAGGCGCGCGCTTCGACGAGAATTTGCCGCTCTACGGCTGGCAAGAGGACGTTGACTTCTGCAGCCAGCTCGCAGGCGAGGGGCGGATTGTGCACGCTACGACGTTGCGTGGCGTCCATCGGGCCGTCAAGCTTGGCCGCACCTCGGGATTGCGGTTCGGCTACTCACAAATCGCGAACACGGTGTATCTGGCGCGCAAGGGCACGATGCGCCGCGCTCGTGCCTTGCGCCTGTCCTCCGCGCCGCTGATAGCCAACATCGTTGGTAGCCTGCTGCCCCAGGGCCGAATTGATCGACGCGGCCGGCTTAGGGGAAATCTGCTGGCACTGCGGGATCTATTGCGAGGTCGCCTCGACCCGCGACGCATTCTGTCGCTCGATTAAGAGCTCGGCCCGGCTGTCCTCCGATCGCGTCTCCTGCGCTACGGTGTTTGTCGGAGCGGGGCTTTGGAGGTGGGCGTAGAAATCGAGGTGAGCGAGGGCAGCCTTGTCCCAGAGCCTGGCGAGGTCGACGCCGATCGCCTTTGCCTTGCCGGACTGGGCGACGAGCACGGCCTCGGCGAAGCGGTCGGGGGTGGCGTCGACTGGGCATAGGACGGTCGACGGGTTGCCAATCTTCGCCTTCAGTGCCGGGGCGAGCGTGAATTCGTCCGGCCTCTCGGCATCAGTCGAAACCAGCGGGATCGCGAGTTGGCTGACCGCCAGGAAGCTGCCACGCCGCGTACTGATCCCGTCGGTGAACGGTAGCAGGAAGACGTCGGCGGCGGAAAGCGTCGCCATTAGCGCGCCCTCGTCGTCGATCCGGCCACGGAAATCGAGCCAGTCGGCGACACCGAGGTCGTGTGCCAGCGCCAGGAAAGCCTGACGATCCTTGGGCTTGTCCCAGAGGAAATCGCCGCAAATCAGCAGGCGCGCCTTAACGCCACGTTTGTGCAGCGCTTGCGTCGTGCGCAGCAGGACGTCGGGTCGCTTGCTGGCATAGAGCACGCCGAAAAAACCGATGACGATGTCGGCTTTGCCAGCGCCGGTGCCAAGGAGCTTAGCCCTCTCCGCGGCGACTGTCCGAGGATCGATACGCGCCGGCATGATGTTGGGACCGATCGGGATGACCGGGGCTGCCCGCTTCTTCGCCTTGCCGGCCAATAGGGTCGTTTGGAAGCTCTCGCGCTGCTGCGGCGAGACGAAGATGAAGCCGTCGCAGGCTAAGATGTCCGGCACCATCGAGAGATGGCGCAGGCGATTGAGCGAGGTCCATTCATGCAAGGTGATGGCAATCCGTCCCTTGCGTGTCATCAACCGCGCCGCCATCAGTGCCGAGCCGGGCAGGATTTTGTTGCCCCAGCCCTCGATCGGCAGCTGCAGATGCACAATTCGGTCCCGACGCAACTCCTCGGCAATGGCGGCAATGAAGGCAAACGGCTGTTCCGGCTCGATTGTTCGGACCGCGACGAAACCCGGGCGCAGTGCATTGATGGCGTCGGCGAGGCGATAGGCATAGTCCATCACCGCGCAGGTGACGGGCCGTGCGGAGCCGAAAATGACGACGGATGGGGCGGGAGATGAGGAGCGCATACGCCTTTGACCATACCGATGGTGGAGTACTCGCTATCGCACAACTTTCCTAACATTGGGTTCATCCCGCGAAGGTACCAAATATGACGCTGGGGTTTAGTCGTGTGCTAACGCTCGTTGAAGGGTGCAGCGGCAATTTGACGATCAGGGAACAGCCCTGCAGAAATGGCTGTGATGGGGTTGTCTTATGACTTTCTCGCCTGCTTTGGCATCATGAGATGCTTGATCCTGGGTGCCCACCCGGGATCAGGCCGAGAGGGATGGATCGAAGTTGTCTCGGTCGTGGAGGATCGTCGATGGGTGCGATCAGCCCCTTTCTGTCCAACAGGCCTGGACGGAACCAGGGCTTCGAGTCCGGATGGCAAGAAGAAGCAACCGGCGCTTACCACCACCAGCTCGAGCAAGCATTGGCGGATCCGCTACGCGTCAAACTCAACCCAGCCCAGGCGCTGCGGTTTGCGCAAGCAGCGGGTCCCTCTTGCCAAAACGGATAGGATCGACGCCCTGTGGGCCGCAGTCGGCGCTTTGATACCCCCTTCACTCCCGCAGGATGCGCGAACCAGTTCAGGGCTCCCGGGGGATGGCCCGGATTGAGCGGGATCTGCTCCAGGTGGCGATGCCATTCTGAGGCCCCGCATCTTCCATTTGGCAATGCCGCCCCTGCGGCCATGAGACCATCTGTCGATTGTGGTCGGCGGGCAGGCTCAGCAGCCAGAGTTAAGTCAGCGAGTGAAACGCGCTAATGCGCTTTGTTCATTCCAACCGCAAGGGCTCCGACAGCGATTTGAGTTGCATTCCCGTAGTCGGCATTTGCAGCGCGGCGGGCCGCGTCGCGGATAAAATCGGTTCCGTTCAATGATACCGAAACAATTGCTCCGGAATAGCTATAGGCGGGATCCAGTCAGTATTTCGATCCACATGTGGTCTCACCAAATTGTGATATTAGTTTCAGTAGGCTATCGAGTTTTGGCATTTAGCTTGCGGCTAACACGCATTGCCGGTTCGAGCTTGGTTCAAGAGCTAAGGGAAACCCTCTCGGTATCCGCCTTTAAGATGCATCGGACACAGAGTTTCTTGCCTTTCTCGCTGACCATCGGTCAGCGAGAAAGGCAATTGTCTGAACCACCGTAACTGACCTGATCGTAAACGTAAGGACCAGCATGGAATTTGCCTCGGCACTTGCGGTCGCAGAGTGCCGAAGCCGAGCCGGCCAATGCTTACGCGGCCCTGGCTCGCGCCGGTAGTGCAAGGGCTGCAAGCAGGCTGACGAGAATGCCGGCGGCCGCCAGCCAGAAGGCGAGTTGCGTGCCCTCGGCGACTGCGGCGCGCAGAGCGTCACCCTCCAGGCCGCCGACATGGCGATTGGCAAGAGCAATGAGGACCGCGAGACCAATGGAATTGCCGACGCTGAGAGTCGTGGACGCCATGCCGGACGCAATTCCTTGTTCGTCGTGATGCACACCTGTCGCGGCAGCAATCCACATAGCTGTCCAAACGATGCCTTGACCGATACCGGATACGATCAAACCCGGAACGATGGTCAGGTAGCTGCCTCCGACCTGCGTGCCAGGCACAAGCAGCGCTGTGCCGCCAGCACCCACCACCATGCCTATAACCAGCGTGGTGCGCATGGAAAGCGTTCTTACGAGGCGCTCGCCGAGTTGTGTGCCAATCGCGATAGCGACGGAAGGAACGAGGAAGGCGAAGCCCGTTTCCAGTGCCGTCAGTCCCTTCACATTCTGGAACAGCACGGTCAGAAAATAGGGCAACGCTCCGAATGTGCCCATGAAGAGGAAGGTGATCAACATGCTTGCGACAAGATTGCGGTTGGCGAACAGTCGCAGAGGCATCAACGGGTCGGCACTGCGCGCCTCGATGACCGCAAATGCGATGAAGAAGATGGCCGAGACGGCAAGAGCACCGGCTACGCTTGAAGCGTGCCATCCGATCTCAGGCCCTTCCACCAGCGCGAAGACTAGCGAGGTTGCGCCGACAGTCACGCTCAGGGCACCCGGCAGGTCGAAGCTGCGGCGCTCCTGGCGCTTGATGTCGCGCGGGATCAGGAGGAAGGCGGCGATAATTGCGATGCCGGCAAGGACCACATTGACGTAGAAGACGGCGGGCCAGCCCCATGTGGCGGTCAAAAAACCACCAGCCAATGCACCGATGCTCAGGCCGCTTGCGCCAGCGCCGCCCCACACGGCCAGTGCCCGGTTGCGTTCCCGCCCTTCCGCAAACAGGCGATTGATGAGCGAGAGCGTCGCCGGGAACAGGAAGGCCGCACCGATACCCTGGACGGCGCGCGCGGCGACGATCACCTGCGGCGACCAGGCAAGCCCCCCGGCGAGCGAAGACAGAGCGTAAAGCCAGAGCGCGAGGATGAACATGCGCCGCTGACCGATCAGGTCCGCCGCGCGCCCGCCGAACAGCAGGAAGCCCCCACACAAGACAATGTAGGCGCTGACCACCCATTGCAAGGTCTGGCCGGAGAAACCCAAACTCGCGCCGATCTTCGGCAGAGCTACGAAGACGATGTTGATGTCGAGGGCATAGATGAGCTGGGCGAAGGCTAGCAGCGCCAGCGCCCCTGTCCTTCGCGCGCCGATATTTGACGCCGGTGTTGTGTCGGCCTGTTCCAAAGCGGTCATGTCAAACTCCATTGAGTAATCTTTGTCGATCAACAAAGAATGCAGGCTTGCATCACGGCGTCAAGCGAATTATTTGTTAATCGATCAAAAATGGAGAGAAGCTATGGCTGGGCGTCCACGCGAGTTCGATCGAAATGTAGCCTTGGCAAAGGCGCGCGACGCCTTCTGGGCGCGGGGCTACGAGGGCGTATCCATGGCTGATCTGGTCGAGGCGCTCGGAATTGCATCGGCACGTATCTACGCTGCGTTCGGGTCGAAGGAGGCGCTTTTTCGGGAAGCCGTGGCGCTATACGCGGGCGAGGAAGGTGGCTTTGCCGAGCGCGCCGTGGCAGAGGAACCGACGGCCGTGCGTGCCATTGAACGTAGCCTGCGTGAAGCGGTTGAAAACTGTACGCGAAAAGGCCGCCCGCAAGGCTGCATGATGGTTCTGGCGGCGACCAATTGTGCCGCTGAGAATGACGGCGTGCGGCTGTTGCTCAGCGAATATCGCCAACGCCGCACGACCATGTTGTTGGAGCGCCTGAAGCGCGCCGTCGCTGAAGGCGAGTTGCGCGCGCAGACCGACGCCGAGGCGCTTGCCGACCACTATTCGACCATCCTGCTCGGCATCGCCGTGCAGGCGCGCGATGGCGTGTCACGCAAGCGCCTGCTGGCGACGGTTCCGACAGCCATGCTGGCGCTTCGTGCTGAGCTCGCGTGATCCGGATTCTAGCCCCTAGTGTGGTTCCGCGCGCTTCACGGATGAGAGGGAGGCGATTATTGAAATAGCGTTCCTAGCACGACCTTGCATTGCTCAGCCGATGCGCCCGTGCAACCGAGCCCCAATAGGTAGGAAAGATTTGACGACAGGGTTGGCGGTTCGTGTCTTGTCAAGAGCATAGCATTCATGCCCCGTTCAGCCGTCCGGTTTCAGGGTGACAACAATGATGGAGGTTCGCTATGAAAATCTTTAAAAGCCTGCTTGCGTCGCTTCTTGGTATCGGCTTGCTGATCGGTGCGGGTGCAGCATCCGCAGCGCCGATCGCAAACATGACGAAGCCGGAGATCCAGTCATCTGTTCAACCGGCCCGGTATCATCACCGTCGCCATTGGCGCGGCCATCGGCATCACCGGCCTCACCACTGGCGATCGCATCGTAGCTACCGGAGCCACTACTGGCGTGGTCATCATCGTGGCTGGTACAAAAATCGCCACCACGGTCATCACCGTTACTATCGCTACTGACGGGCGCCCGCGGGAAGCCGTGTTTCAGATCACCGGCGGCATGATTTGACGTGCACAATCACGGCGAACGCCAAATGACCCCGTGCAACACAACAGGCCTTGCAGTTAAGACGGCGAGCATCGCCGTCTTAAAGACTAAAGTGGCTGGCGGAGCGATGGTGGACATCATTGACCTAGCAGCGCTTTCAATCCGGCTGCCCCAACCCATGGTAACGTTATTGGCTGACGGAGTGCTGTGCTCCTGCAATCAGCTTCAACTTCTATCGATTGACCGGATCGGGGGCGATGCTGAAGCCATGCGAAACGACCGCTGCCAAGGTGATCGTAATCATTCTCGGCCTCGAGCCCGGCACTTAAAAAGCTGCGCCGACCATTATGGCCGAAAATGAGCAAGGGTCTCATATTGCATGGCAGCAAATGCACGGCTGCTGGAAAGCAACACGATGGGTCCTGCGGAAGCCGATGAGGGGTAGAGCCCTCACAGAGGGAACCGGCGGCAGCGCACCGTCGCTTGCGAGTGAAAAAGGAGCCAACGAATAACCCGTCGCACGGATGCTTAAACGATTGGAATAAAGCTTCGGCTGGGGCGGGCTGCGCCTATCGGATCTCCTAATTTGCCATCAATTTCAGATCATTGTCATCAAACTCGGCAAGGACTACGCTCTGTACCGGTTTACAACGAGGCGCCTGATGGAAAACGAACCAACCGAAGCATATGAGCACGCCGAACATGCCGAGCACGCTGCACACAGCGGCAATGCGTTCCTGTCCCGTGTTGCGGTCAGCATCGCCGTTCTGGCGGTACTAGCAGCAGGCGTTGGCAGTTTGGAAACAATCGAGAGCGGCGCCTCGACGGCAGCCAAAGCCGAGGCTGTTCTCTTTCAAAACAAGGCGACCGACAATTGGAACTTCTTTCAGGCCAAAAGCCTGAAGAAGAACATGTACGATATAGCCGCGGCCCAGGGCGGAGCGGGAGCTGATGAGTTTCGATCTGAGGCCCGGCGCAATGAGGCCGAGAGCCAAGACATCCAACAGGTCGCAAAGGACTTCGAGGCGAAATCGGAAGAGGCCCTTCAGGCAGCAGGTCTGCATGAGACGCGGCACCATCGCCTGACGATCGCCGCTACATTTCTCCATATTGCCATCGCCATTGCAACGATCGCAATCATTACCGGTGGTCGGCGCTGGCCTTGGTATACGTCGCTTGCGCTGGGTGTCATCGGAACGATCGTTGCCGGAGCCGCATATCTGGTATAGCGGCGACGCCCGCCACCCAGATGAGGTTGCGACCGTTGATTATCGCGATAGCTTGCCCCAGTTTTTCATTTCGAGGTGGTCTAGTCAGACCTTTAAATGGTATTTGCCGACGATTTGATAGCCCGATTTTGCGGATCGACGCGAAATGAAAAACTGGGTTAGATCATGCCGCAATTCAACGGGCTAAGGAAGCTAGTGATCGTTTGATGTTTCACCGCTGCCTTTGCGCCGGCGCCCTGCAAAGGGCTTCGGTCCAAGGTTGGGATGGGGAATTGGACGCAGATATTACGTGGGATCATACTCTCGATCCTGCCCGCGAACACGATGATGATCCTAGCTGTCGTGCTGGTCTAAAGTCTGCCGGAGCACATGTTCTCGCGCATCGGTCTTTTCCTTCCGATCGCAAACGGTGCGTCAAGCCTAGGCCACAGCATTGACGGCAATGGTCGGACGAAACAGGCGCCTGAACTGACTAAGCTTGGAATAGAAGCCGCCTATGATGAAAGTCGTTCGGCAACGAGCGCCGGAATCTCCTTCAGTGCGAAAGCGCGGAAGGCGGTGGCGATGGGTGATGGAGGCACATCACGCCTCTCGATCAGGCCCACTCGCCGGCTTGCCGCGGGATCGGCGAGGTCAAGCACCGCCACACCTTCGTGCGCGCCGAGCATGGTCAGGGACGGCAAGACTGTGAAGCCGAGGCCTGCCTTTACCATCGCAACCAGTGAGGTAACGTTGTAGACGGTGATGAGCGACTGCGTCGAAAGCTGCTTGTACTCCTCGGCCTCTATCCGGTCGGATGCGCCGTTGCGGATCAGCGTCGCCGCATCGAGATCGCTCCATTCCACGGGTCTTTCAAGTCGGCAGAGGGCGTGATCGTCCTTGCAGAGTAACTTGAAGCGGTCCGAGAAAAGCGGCGTGAATTCCACACCGCCGCCGGCGCGGCTTTCGCCGGCTATGCCGATATCGGCAACGCCGCTTTCGACCATGCGACGAACCTGGACGCTGTCGATATCGAACAGTTCCATCTGCACCTGCGGCCGGGCTTCAAGAAAGCGCTGCAAAATCGCAGGCAATATGTTCACCGCAACCGATGGCACTGATGCAACGGACAGGCTGCCGATGCGGCTATGCGCAAAGGCACGCATGATACTCACGGACTTGTCAAAGCTGCGGATCTGCTCGCGGCCGAGATCGAGCATCAGATTGCCAAGGGACGTCAAACTGTTCTTGCGGTCTGTCTGGAATAGCGGTCCGCCGATTTCGTCTTCCAGCTGCTTCAGCGTCATGGAGACGGCCGAAGCCGTGCGCCCGACCGCATCGGCTGCATCCTTGATATTGCCGCTCTCCGCGACCGTGACGAAGACCCGCAGTGCTTCCAGCTTGATCATGGCTCTCACTTCAATTCTTCTGAAATTGATAACAGAAATATCTGCTTGATTGAAGCGGGTTGTTAACGGATTTTGCCTTCGAACAGAACGGAGTTTGAGATGGCAGAACGCTACGCCAACCTGATCGGCGGCCAATGGAGGCAAAGCCAACGCGTCCACGAAAACCGCAATCCATCGGATGTGACCGACCTGATCGGCCTCTATGCGCAGGCTGATGCCGCCGATGTCGAAGAGGCGGTCTCTGCCGGCCGCGTCGCGATGAGAGCGTGGCGCGCCACCGGGCTGGAGCACAGACAAGCAATCCTCAACCGGATCGGCGCCGAGCTCATGGAGCGCTCGACCGAGCTTGGTGAACTGCTGTCGCGCGAAGAGGGCAAGCCGGTCGCGGAAGGCCGAGGCGAGGTCTTTCGCGCCGGGCAATTCTTTACGTATTACGCCGCCGAAACGCTGCGCCAGCTTGGGGAAAACGCGGACTCGGTGCGTCCCGGCGTCGAGATTGACATGCGGCGCGAGCCCATGGGACTTGTCGCCGTCATCTCGCCCTGGAATTTCCCAACGGCAACGGCCAGTTGGAAGATTGCTCCGGCGCTTGCCTATGGAAATGCCGTTATCTGGAAGCCGGCTAACGAAACGCCGGCTTCCGCCTGGGCCTTGGCCGATATCATCCATCGCGCCGGCCTGCCGGACGGAACGTTCCAGCTGCTGATGGGGCCGGGTTCGGTTGTCGGCAACGGCCTTGCCAGTCATCGTGGAGTCGATGCAGTCACCTTCACGGGGTCCTACGACATAGGTTGTCAGGTGGCGGTGGCCGCCGCGGCGAACCTTACGAAGTTCCAGCTGGAGCTCGGCTCCAAGAATGCATTGCTCGTCATGGACGACGCAAATCTCGATCTCGCGGTGGCGGCGGCGATCGGTGGCGGGTACTCCGGCACGGGCCAGAAATGCACCGCCTCATCCCGCCTCGTCGTCCATGATAGGGTCCACGATATCTTTACTGAAAAGCTTGCCGCGGCCGTTGCGGCGCTGAAGGTCGGCCATGCGCTTGCGGACGGCACGCAGGTCGGTCCGGTCGTCAGCGAACGCCAGCTTGCCGCGAATTTGGCCTGGATGGACCGCATCCGCGCGTCCGGGGCAGAGATTGCGACAGGCGGTGAACGCCTGCGCCTTGCGCATGACGGCTTTTACATGTCGCCGGCGCTTGTCACGGGCACCTCCAATTCGATGGAATTCAACCGTGAGGAGATGTTCGCGCCGGTCGCCGCGGTACAAAGGATCGGCTCCTATGAAGAGGGGCTTTCGGTCGTGAATGATACGCGCTTTGGTCTTGTCGCCGGCATTTTTACCGATTCACTCGCCCGCGCCACCCACTTTCGTCGCCATGTCGAGACCGGCTGTGTCACCGTCAACCTGCCGACGGCGGGGACCGATTACCACGTCCCCTTCGGCGGCCGAAAAGACTCGAGTTTCGGCTCGCGCGAACAGGGCCGCTCGGCAGCTGAATTCTACACCCAGGTCAAGACCGCCTATATTCGGGCGGGAGAGCCGGAGTAAGACCATGGACGCGAATATTGCCAGCCCTCTCATTGACTGTCTGCAATACGCCAATTGGAGCCCGCGTGTCTTTGCCGAGATGCGGGCCGGCGGCGTTCACGCCGTTCACGCCACCATCGCCTATCATGAGAATTTCCGCGAAACGGTGGCCAATATCATTGCCTGGAATCGGCATTTCGAGCGCCATTCGGATCTCATTTTTCCGGGCCGCTCCGGCGACGACATTGAGAGAGCCATGCGAGAGCGCCGGACGGCCATCTTCTTCGGCTTGCAAAACCCGTCGCCGATCGAGGACGATATCGGACTGATCGAGATCTGCCACACGCTCGGCGTCCGCTTCATGCAGCTCAGCTACAACAACCAGTCATTGCTTGCCACCGGCTGCTACGAGGAAGAGGATCCAGGTATCACCCGCTTTGGCCGCCAGGCCATCGCGGAGATGAATCGGGTTGGCATGGTTATCGATATGAGCCATTCCGCTGAACGTTCCACCCTGGAGGTGATAGAGATTTCCAGGCGTCCGATCGCCATCACCCATGCAAACCCCTACTGGTGGCATCCGGCGCTGCGCAACAAGTCGGATGCGGTCCTGAAGGCGCTGACGGCATCGGGGGGCATGCTTGGCTTGTCGCTCTATCCGCATCACCTCAAGGACGGGTCAAATTGCAGCTTGGATGGATTTTGTGCGATGGTGGCCGAGACGGCATCGCGTTACGGCGTGAAGCACGTCGGAATCGGCAGCGACCTGTGCCAGGATCAGCCGGATTCGGTGGTGACATGGATGCGCAATGGCCGCTGGTCGAAGGTGATGGATTTCGGCGAGGGGTCGGCGGCCGCAGCAGGCTTTCCGCGACAACCGACCTGGTTCGGCAGCAACGCCGATCTTGGCAATCTGCGCGATGGCTTGCGACACGTCGGCTTCAGTGAGGGCGAGGTGGGCGATATCATGGGCGGAAACTGGCTGCGGTTTTACCACGCATCCTTCGGGCCGCTGCCATGAGGTCCGGCGCCCCTGACCTCACCACGGGGCCGGCGCTGGTCATGCGTTCCCCTGATGCCGTCATGCGTCTTGAGCGGATGGGTGCCTCCTTCCCGACGCGGCTCAGTTTCCTGCACAGCCTGATCCGTCGCCTTGCGGCCAGCAAGGTTATGGTCAGGCGTCTTGTCTGGGACATGAATGACGCGGGCTTCGGTGATGCGGTCTATACACTGACGCTTGGCTCGCATGATTACAGTCTTGTTGCCTTTTCCTGCCCCCTGTCCGACGACCTGCGCTCCGACCGGGTGATCGCCGAGGCTTGGGATACAAGCTTTGTGCTCTTTGACGGCATTCCCGATGCCGCCGAGATCGATCGGCTCCGGCGGAATGCGCCACGGCAGGAGGCGGGGCGGTTCGGCCCTCGTGACCTCGTGCTGAGCCGGGCCAACAAATCAGTACGCTTCTTTGAACATGTGGCCGACGCATTGGCGCATGGTCGCCAGCCCGAACGGGCGCGTCTTTGTGACGTCGGCTACCTGCTGCGAACCACAGCCGTCTACGGCAACGGAAAATTCGGCATTGCCGATCGTGCCGTGCTGGCTGCGCGCGATGGGCTGGATGGACCCTTCCAGGCGGAAATGCTGACGGTCTGGCTAATCCGCGACTTCTCTCACGATCTGGTCGAACATGTCGCGCGCTGCAGGGCGCCAAACACCTTCGTTCCGCTTGCACCTAAGCTGCGGCGCCATATCGGAGTGGGCAATTCAACCGGCCTCGGCATGGCGCCTTTCCTCGCAAACCATCCGGTGCTTTTGAACAATTGGGTTCTCGCCCGGGAAACCGCCTTGGCTCGCGTGCGGGCAAAGGACAAGCTCGACGCAGAGATGATGAGCCGCTTGGCGTGCCTCTGGCGACAGGCGGCCGACCATATCGCGCAGTGGTCGGTCGAAGACCGCGCACTGATGGCACGCATTCTGCGTTTACGTGAAGAGTGGGCTGAAGCCGAAGCCTGGATCAATCCTGCAAGGCTCCAGGCTCGATTGTACCCGATTGCGGCGTTGCTTGATCGCTCCCAATCCTTGTCCGTGGATTTTCAGGAGTTGCTGGCGGCACTTTTGATCGAAATGGCAGGTGCGGACAGTGACGATCTTGCGAGAGGCATGGCTGCCGCGCGGGAGACCGCATTTCAACCGGGAATGAGCGTCGCATCGCTTCGCGGTCTGTTGCGTGAGCACTATGCCTGGGCGATGAGTATCTCTTTCGATGCGCCGGCGGAAATCGCTCAGTTCTGGTATGTGTCCGAGGAAAAGCTGGAACCGCGTCTTGGAAGGCGCGCCGCCGAACCCGGCGAGGAACTGGAGCTGCCGCTCGACATCGCCCGGCAGGTGCAGCAACTTTCGGCAGACCTTTCGGGCGCGCCGGATATGCAGACAGTCGCGTCGTTCCTTGCCCGCTTTCCGCGGCATCGCCATACGGTTCGCCGTGTCCAAACGACGGCTGCAGCGCCCTATGCGGAAATCCGTGACAATCTGCTTTCGGATCGCTGCTTGCCGATCGACATGCTGCGTTGCAAGCTCGCCTTCTTTGGCGCTTCGAAATTCGATCCCCGGTCAGATCGCTGGACACGGATCACACTCTTCCAGGGTGCGCCGACCGCAGGCGAGATTGCAGCCGGTGAAACAGACAATTGCTGGCTTCCGGTGCTGTCATGAAGACCATCCTTCTCTCCTATAATGAAGTGCAGTCGATCGCGCGCAAGGCGGCGCGCGGGGCCGGGTTCCCTCACGGCGCTGCGGATGACATTGGCCAGGCCGCAGTGTGGTTGTCAGCACGCGGTGTCGACGCCATCGGCGTCGTCGTTGGGACATTGGCTGTGCAGAGTGTCCCCGTCGTTCTCGACGGCTTTGCGGCGATCGATGCGCTGTGCTGCGGTGAGAGGGACGGGATCCCGCTGCATGGTGGTGCTGACAACCTGCTATTGTTGGGCTTTGCCGGAGCGGCAGCACGGGAGACGGGACTGCGCCTTTCGTTGGATTTCGGCGGCGGCGATAGCCTTTCGCTGACGCGCCTGCGAGATGCCGCCCAGCTGGCGCCGGCAACCCTGCGTCTGATGCCGGGTTGTGAGGACTTGGACGGGGATGTGGCGCGACGACCGGCTGCAATCGATGCAGAAGCCTACGCGGCAGCGCTGCAGCTTGCGGCGAAAACCTATGTGCCTGCCTCAGATCTCTCGCGCGCCCGCGGTGCGGGTGCCGGCACGACCGACAACGATTAGGGATAATGTCATGACGGAGCAGATGATGACGCTCGCTGCGGTCGAGCGCTTGTGCCTCGATGCGCTGACGATGGTGGGCGCGAGCCACAATAATGCTGCTGCGGTTGCTCGCTCGACGATGCTGGCCGAGCGTGATGGCATTCGCAGCCACGGTCTGCTCTATGTGCCGATCTATGCCGAGCATGTGCGCTGCGGCAAGGTTGATGGCATGGCGCGTCCCGTGGTGTCGCAACCGCGCTCCGGCGCGGTGGTGGTCGATGCCGCGACCGGTTTCGCCCACCCGGCCATCGATGCCGGTTGGGATCGCTTCATCGTCTCCGCTCGACAAAACGGCGTCGCCGTGATGACGGTGTTCAACTCCTACAATTGCGGTGTGCTTGGGCATCACGCCGAACGCATTGCCGAAGCTGGTCTGCTTGGCCTCTGCACCACGCACGCACCGGCTTCAATCGCGCCGCCGGGCGGACGCGTGCCCGTTATCGGTACAAATCCTTTCGCACTTGGGGTTCCTGGTGGGCAGATTGGGGCGGCAGCGGCCCTCGTGCTCGACCAGTCGGCAAGTGTCGTTGCGAAGTCGGAAATCCTTCTGCGCGCGCGCGAGGAAAGACCGATCGAGCCGGGCTGGGCGCTGGATGCCGACGGCACGGAGACGCTTGATCCTGCAGAGGCCCTCAGGGGCTCGATGGTGCCGGCCGGCGGACACAAGGGCTTTGGTGCGGGCCTCCTTGTGGAAATTCTTGCGTCCTGCCTGTCAGGAGCGGTCCTCAGCAAGGATGCAAGTCCGTTTTCCGGCACGGCAGGTGGTCCGCCGAGGACGGGTCAATGCTTCATAGCCTTCGACCCATCGGCCTTCTCGGCGGGTTTCTCGCAGCAGGTCACAAATCTGGTTGCGGCGATCACTGCGCAGCATGGCGCCCGCCTTCCCGGTGGTCGCAGACAGGCTGCGCGCGAACGCACCGGGCGCGACGGCGTCCTGGTCGACGCATCGTTGATCGAGCGCATCGAGGCGTTCATTCGCTAAAGTTTTTCTGAAATTCAGATCAGTTATTTCGGTTTGATAAAAGTCCGTGGTTTCGACATCGTAATCTTCAAGACCACCACAAACAATAAGGGGAACGGATATGAAGATCATGGCATCGATTCTTGCGGGAGCTTTTCTCTCCTGCATGGCGCTCGGCGGCAGCGCTGCCCGGGCTGCCGAGTGCGGTACGACCGACAAGATCACAATCGCGGAAATGACCTGGCTTTCTGCGGGTACACTCGCCTATGTGACCAAGACCATCCTCAACAAGGGTTACGGCTGCGATGCCGAGATTGTGCCGGGTGACACCGTGCCGACGGCGTCCTCCATGCTTGCGAAAGGCCAGCCGGATATTGCGCCCGAACTCTGGGTCTCGACCGTCAAAGCGACTTGGGACCAGATGTTGGCAAAAGGCACCGTTTACAAGGCAGGTGACATTTTTGCGAGCGGCGGCCAGGAAGGTTGGTGGATACCAGACTATGTCGCCGCCGCGCACCCGGAAATCCGCTCGGTCGACGACCTGAAGAGCAATTGGAAGGTGTTCGAGGACGAAACCGCGCCTGGCAAGGGCCGCTTCTATGCCTGCCCTCCCGGCTGGGGCTGCGAGATCATCACCAACAACCTTATCAAGGCGCTTCACCTCGACGAGAACTACGAGATTTATCCAACCGGTTCCGGCGCCAACCTCAAGGCGACCATTGCGAGGCAGGTGTCGCGCAAAAGGCCCTTCATCGGCTGGTACTGGGGCCCGACCGAGGTCATCGGCAAGTATAAGCTCAAGAGACTGGAAATGCCGGCGTATGACGCTGCCAAATTCACCTGCCTCACCGACGTCAAATGTGAGAAGCCTGAGGTGACCGGCTGGGCCGTCGGTGAAGTGGCCGTTGCCGCAACGACAAGTTTGAAGAAGAAGGCGCCTGCCGTGGCAGACTTTCTGTCGAAGATGCAGGTGCCGAATGCCGAGATCAGCGATGTGCTCGCCTGGGGTGACGACAACAAGGCTTCGCCCGAAGAGGTCGCCACTTACTTCTTCAAGAACTACGAG
>NZ_JAELUG010001164.1 GCF_016429255.1 Rhizobium sp. ASV8 | reverse complement strand
ACGACGCCTGGCGGCGCAGATCCGTTCCAACCGCGGTCGTCGCGTAGCACGGCCCAGAGATAGCCGGTTTTCGTTTTGCCGCGCCCCGGATCCAACACCGGAGCCGTGGTCTCGTCGACATAGAGCCGCGTGCTTTCCCACAGCAGCCGTTCAGCCATGTGGTCGACCACCGGTGCGATTTCGCTGCCCGTGCGCCCAAGCCAATCGGCCAGGACCGTGCGGTCGATCGGCACCCCGTGTCGCGCCATGACCTCGGCCTGCCGGTTGAGCGGCATATGTTCGGAATGCTTGGCGACGGCGATCTCAGCCAGAAGGGCTTCGGTCGGCCAGCTG
>NZ_JAELUG010000122.1 GCF_016429255.1 Rhizobium sp. ASV8 | reverse complement strand
TCCCAATTCTGCGCGGCAGCAGCGGCGGCGGTCGCGCGGCCAGCATTGCCGCCGAATGCCGTTGCCACCTTGTCGATCATCCGGCGCGCGGGCGAGGCTGTCGGACGATGCGTTTCGGCGCGCGCGGGCACCGGAGCGGACATGGCGCGCTCATCGACCTTGAAGCGCGAGACGAGACGCACGAGACCATCGGCCTCACCAGCGAGCCGGTGGGTCGCAGCCGAGGTTTCCTCGACCATCGCGGCGTTGCGCTGCGTGACCTCGTCCATCTGGTTGACGGCATTGTTCACTTCCGACAGACCGGTTGCCTGCTCGCGGGCTGCGGTTGCGATGGAATGGATATGGTCGTTGATCTTGAGCACCCGGCCCTCGATGGTCGACAGCGCTTCACCCGTTGCCTGCACCAGCTTGACGCCGACCTGCACCTGATCGCCCGACTTGCTGATCAGCGCCTTGATATCCTTGGCCGCTGTCGCAGAGCGCTGCGCAAGCTCGCGCACCTCCTGGGCGACGACGGCAAAGCCCTTGCCGGCATCGCCGGCGCGCGCTGCCTCGACACCGGCGTTTAGCGCCAGCAGATTGGTCTGGAAGGCGATGTCGTCGATGACACCGATGATCTGGCTGATTTCGCCGGATGCCTGCTCGATGCGCCCCATGGCGTCGATCGCGTTTCGAACGACCGTGCCGGAACGAGCGGCATCGTCCTTGGCTTCGCTCACCATGACGCTCGCCTCGCGAGCACGCTCGGTCGAATTCTGGACGACGGAGGTAATCTCATCGAGCGCCGCCGAAGTTTCCTCGAGGGCGGCTGCCTGTTGCTCCGTGCGCTTGGAGAGATCGTCGCTGGCGTGACGAAGCTCGTTGGTGTTGGAGTTGATCGAGCCGGTGGTCTCACGCACTTCGCGCATGGTGCTCTTGAGTGTCGCAAGCGTCGCGTTGACGTTCTGCTGCAGCTCGGCGAAGGCCCCCTGGAATTCGCCCTTCATGGATTGCGTCAGGTCGCCATCGGCCAGACTTGCGATGACGCGGCGAACTTCGCCGATGCCGACATCGACGCTGACAAGCAATTCGTTCACGTTGCTGGCGAAGCGATTGAGACTGGCGTCGCCGTAGTCCTTATCGATGCGGCGGCTGAAATCGCCGGCGGCGGCAGCGGAAACGGCCAGCGACATGCTGGACTGAAGCTCGTCGCTTCGGGCACGCATGGCCATTTCCTCGGCATTCATGCGGCGCACGGCGTTGCCGTTTTCCTTGAACACGTCGACGGCGGCGGCCATTTCGCCGATTTCATCGTGGCGGCCCGCAAACGGGACTTCAATATCGAACTGGCCGTCGGCAACCTTCTTGATCGCGTCCGTCACCTTGCGGATCGGGCGGCTGAGATGAACGGTGCCGATATAGGCGCCCAGGCCCACGCCTGCGCCGATGCCGGCAATCATGATGCTCAGGACGACCCACAGAATGTTTTTGTGGAAGACCGCGATCTCGGCTTCGGCCTTTGCAAGCTCAGCCTTGTCGGCCTGAACGATGGCATCGATCTCGGCCTGGAAAGCTTTGCGATTGGCGCGGTTCGCCTCGTTATTGCCCTGCTTGCCGGCGGCGTCCGGACCATCGGTCACGCCCAGGCGGGCCGTCTCCGTGCGGAAGCCGCGAAACTCCTGGGCGCGAGCCTGAAGCTTGGAGAACGTGGCCTTCTGAGCCTCCGGCACCAGAGGCGACCAGGCAGTCAGGACTCTGTCGATTTCATCAAGATCGACCATCAGCCCATCGGCGAAGCTCTTCGAATCCTTGGCCGACGCGGCCGCATAGATCCCGCGGGCTTCCATGACCACCGCGGTTACGTAGCGATTGAGGCGCTCGCCCATATAGGCGCGGCTGGCGGTCTGCTCGTAACTCTGCAGTCTCTGATCATATTGACGCAGCGCATAAAGAGTGGTGGCACCGATCAGGAGCGCTGCCCCGGTCATGACGAGTACAAGCAGGTTAACTTTGCCGCGAATTTTCAAGATATCCCCCCAAAAGCTGGCAGCACCGCCAAAAATCGGCGAATTTGCCAGTATATGGGTCTAGATATCGGCCAAATTCATTAATGTTATCTTGCGGCAATTTAAGTCAAATTACCCGGATTTTGGATCCTCTTCCCTACTGTATTTCAGCGTTCCCTGATTTGTATTGCAACAACGGCATTGATCGACGGAACGCCGCAACAGCCGCCTATCACCAGTCCTTGACCCCGGATTTCAAGGAATCTGTGCCGATATAATTGACTTTAGGGGTCGCGATCCTTATAAGCCCGCGCACGTTCGGTCATAGAGCCTGCATTTGCGGGCCAAGTCCGTTCGTCATAATCAACAACGCTCCTTGCTATTGAAGCAAAGCTCAAGAAGGGCCGCACTCCGCGGTGTTTAAATAAATGAAGCGTACCTACCAACCATCCAAGCTTGTCCGCAAGCGCCGCCACGGCTTCCGTTCCCGTATGGCTACCAAGGGCGGCCGTGCGGTTCTTTCCGCTCGCCGCAGCCGCGGCCGCAAGCGTCTTTCGGCCTAACGGCCGAAATGCCCGATAGTCGAGGATGGCGGGCAATTGACGAATGAACGACCCAAAAAGACTGTCGGGCGGCTGAAAAGCCGGCCGCAGTTCCTTGCAGTCCGTGAAGGCGAGAAGCGCAGAGGCGGCTTCTTCCTGCTAGAAATGCTGGACCGCAAGCTCACCGACGCCGACCCCCGCGTCGGTTTTACCGTTACCAAGAAACATGGCAACGCAGTGGAGCGCAACCGCATGCGGCGCAGGCTGAAAGAAGCTGTGCGGCTTCATGCCGGGTTTGCAATGCAGCCCGGACACGACTATGTGGTTGTCGCGCGGCGCGATGTGCTGACCGCACCTTTCGAAAAACTGGCAAGCGAACTCGTAAGCCGCATCGAAACCAGGCCGAAACATCGGCGGTCGGAAACGGACCGCTCCAGGAAAGTATGATGGAAAACAAACGCAATTACTTCATTGCAATTGCACTGTCCGTGCTGATTGTTCTCGGCTGGCAGTTTTTCTATATGAACCCGCGTCTAGAAGCGCAGCGCCAGGCCGAGCAGGCCGCCAAGCTGCAGCAGCAGTCGCAACAGGCTCAGCAGACGCAGACAACAGCCGCAGGTGGCACAGTGAACGGTTCGCTGCCGGCCGGCGGCCAGACTGCGCAGACGGTCCTGACCCGTGACCAGTCCGTCGAGAAGACGGCATCCTCGCGCGTTGTCATCGATACGCCTGCACTTGCCGGTTCCATCAACCTGGAAGGCGCGCGTCTCGACGATCTGCGCCTGAAGAGCTATCACGAGACCGTCGACAAGAGCAGCCCGATCATCACGCTGTTCAGCCCGGCCGACACCAAGGACGGCTACTTCACCGAACTCGGTTATGTCGGCAACGACGCGACCGGCGCCGTTCCCGGCCCCTCGACGGTGTGGAAGCTCGCAAGCGGCGACAAGCTGACCGACAAGACGCCTGTCACCCTGTCCTACACCAACGACAAGGGCGTGACGTTCTCGCGTACCATCTCCGTCGACGATCGTTACATGTTCACGATCACCGACAAGATCGCCAACAGCAGCCAGGCTCCGGTTTCTCTGTCGAGCTACGGCCGCGTTACCCGCTACAACAAGCCTGAGACGCCTTCCGCCTACGTGCTGCACGAAGGCTTCATCGGCGTCATCGGCGATGACGGCCTGATCGAAACCAAATATGCGGCGACCGAAAAGGAAGCCACGACGCCGGCCAAGTCGACCGGCGGCTGGCTCGGCATGACCGACAAGTACTGGGCCGCAACCATCGTGCCGCCGCAGTCGACGGCCTATGACGCCCGCTTCTCGCATTTCGCCGACGGCACGCCGCGCTATCAGGCCGATTACAAGCAGGATGCGATCACCGTCGCTCCCAGCC
This sequence comes from Rhizobium sp. ASV8, assembly GCF_016429255.1. Lineage (GTDB taxonomy): Bacteria > Pseudomonadota > Alphaproteobacteria > Rhizobiales > Rhizobiaceae > Rhizobium. Next base: position 16,903 of record NZ_JAELUG010000122.1, on the reverse strand, counting down.
AGTCGATCGAGCTGAAGAACCTCATCTTCGCCGGCGCCAAGGAAGTTCCGGTCATCGACCGCTACGAGACCAGCTACTCGATCCCGCGCTTCGACCGCCTGATCGACTGGGGTTGGTTCTACTTCATCACCAAGCCGATGTTTAAGCTGATGGACTTCTTCTTCCGCTTCTTCGGCAATTTCGGCGTTGCCATCCTTTGCACCACCATCGTTGTCAAGGCGCTGTTCTTCCCGCTCGCCAGCAAGCAATACGCCTCCATGGCGAACATGAAGCGCATGCAGCCGAAGATGGAAGAGCTGAAGGCCAAGTTCGGCGACGACCGCATGGGCCTGCAGCAGGCGACGATGCAGCTCTACAAGGAAGAGAAGATCAACCCGATCGCGGGTTGCTGGCCGGTACTTCTGCAGATTCCGATCTTCTTCTCGCTCTACAAGGTGATCTACATCACCATCGAGATGCGCCATGCGCCGTTCTTTGGCTGGATCCAGGACCTTTCCGCTCCGGATCCGACCTCGATCGTCAACCTGTTCGGCCTGCTGCCTTTCGTAGCCCCGACCTTCCTGCATCTCGGCGTCTGGCCACTGATCATGGGTGTTACCATGTTCTTCCAGATGCGCATGAACCCGACGCCGCCGGACCCGACGCAGGCCATGATCTTCAACTGGATGCCGCTGGTGTTCATGTTCATGCTGGCAAGCTTCCCGGCTGGTCTCGTGATCTACTGGGCCTGGAACAACACGCTCTCGGTCATCCAGCAGTCGATCATCATGCGGCGCCATGGCGTGAAGGTAGAGCTCTTCGACAATCTGAAGGGCCTGTTCAAACGAAAACCGGCACCATCGAAATAAACAGAAAAGCCCCGCTTCGGCGGGGCTTTTCTCTTTCGGCACATGGTTTGTGATGCGATGAGGCCGCCGCCTGATGACAGCGGTTATTGCGTGCCGCTCGCACCGAGATGCTGATGGAAGAAGGCCACGACCTCCGTATCGAAAGCCTTGTGAAACGCCGCCCTGTCGAACCCTTCCTGATCGCGGCAGATCTCCGGCTGCGATTCAGCCAAGGCAGGCGGGCATGGTGCCAGGAAGGCGAAGTGTGCGGAGGCGGGCACGACATGGAAGTCCGGCTTGCCGGGCAGGTTGACGGCCAGCGCCGCATTGCTTTCCGGCAGCACGCCATCGCCGCCATGCTCGGAACTCCAGAGCTGGAGGGGAGCGCCGACCGCTTTCAAGCTTTCCTTGTTCGAAAAGAAGCTCAACGGATCGGCAAGGACGAATGCCTTTATGCGCCCGTCACGGGCAAGCGGCTTTGCGGGTATCTCGTTCCGGCGGATTTCGCCGCAGATGGGAGCAGGCTCGGGACAGGGAACCTTGGGGTCGCGAAAATCGGGCACAGCGCCGGCGAGCACAAGGCCGGTATAGCCGCCGCGCGAAAAGCCGAAGAAGCCGATTCGGTCGGTATCGATCTTTGCCGCCTCCGGCCATTTGCCGATGATGAAATCGATCAGGCGCTTTATATCAGTCGGCCGCTGAAACATGATCGAGATTTCGCCCGCCCGGCTCAGATCGGAAAAGTTATCGCCCGGATGGTTCACCGCGACCACAAGGAAGCCTGCATCCGCAAGCGCCTCAGCAGTGTCGTGATGATTGAGGGAGCCGCCGCCGTGTCCATGCGAGATGATCACCAGTGGCAACTTGCTCCCGGCAATCGGGCAGCCGCGAACGGCGGGCAGCGTGACCGGCCCCAGCTTGACCTCACCTGGCGGCATCGCACATGGCGACCAGACGAAAGCTTTAAGAGCAGGACCGTCTCCGTTCGCCGGGACGTCGATCGATGCCAGTCCCGCGGCCCGGACCGATGTCGTCACCAAGGCGAAGGCGATGAGAAAGCCGATTTTCGTAATGCGCATTTTCTTCTCCGAACAGGGTGGTGAAAGGCAAAAATGAAAGGCTTCGGCAGACCGCTTCACGGTCAGCCGCATATCAGGGATCGAGATGTCGAAGGGTATGGAGCGTTAAGTCGTGTCGACGCCGCGAAGCGGGATCAGCAGCTCGGTGGCAATCTCATGCTCCATCACCGTGGCCGGATGGTTGAGATAGACCTCGATAACCGGGCGATCGTCGGGCTCAAAGCCGCTTTGCGGCAACCAGCTGCCGAACAGCGTCTGAAAGGTGGAGGAAATAAGCGCGTAAGATCCCATGAGCCTGTAACATGCATAGCGGCCGCCGGGCAGATCGTAGCACTCCAGCCCTTCCAGTGCGGTGCTTTCCAGCGGAAGAACGACACCGGCAAAGTAGCTAAACCCCTCCCCCTGCTCCGGATCGCCGGATCCGACACCGATCCTTGTCAGATCGCTCCACGCCAGTCCTCGCTCCGACAGCGCCTGCGCGAGGCGACGGTAGGTATGCGGGATGGTTTGCGCCGGACCCTCGTGATGCAAGCCGTATATCCTTGCGGGCGGACGATCGCCGATCGTCACCAATGGCAGGTTTGCCGCAATCGACTGCTGTTGCTGCTGGAAAGCCGTCGGGGTGAGGCCCGTGAGGCTGCGAAAGGCGCGGGCGAAGCTCTGCGAGCTGTCATAGCCAGCCTCCAAGGCCGTCTCGGTTATCGAGGCCGGGCTCACGGCCAATTGATACGCCGCCTGCGCAAGCCGCACCCTGCGTATGGTGGCGGCAACGCTTTCGCCGGTCATGGCACAGTAGAGCCGATGAAAATGAAAGGGGGAGAAGCGAGCCACTGCGGCAAGGCTTTCGACGGAATGCGGCGCCGAGGGATCGACCATGATCGCCTCGATGACCCGTGCTATGCGCCGACGATAGTTCTGTTCCGTGGTCGTTTTCATGGCATCGAGCCTTAGCACGACTTATGCGGCTCTGCGGTGCAGCAATTGCGGATTTTGCCGGACCACCGCCGACCGCACGTGAAGATCTCCGCATAAGTCGACGGCTTGGGAAAGTTCAGTCGCGGTGAGTGAGGTCATCCCACCGCTCCGCCAGCAAGCTGCGAGCATCGGCGAGAATCTGTCTGTATTCGGGCTTGAACGGAGCGGTGAGCTGCTTTTCGAGATCCGCAAGCAAACCGTTCAGCACGGCGTATTCGGCCGGGCTCTCGAAACACAATTTGTCGGGAGTGTAAGCTGCCTTCAGATCGGACCAGCGGGAAAGGAGCTCGAACAGAACGACTGCCTCCTTCGCATCAAGGCGGATTTCGGTGACATCGTCGTCTTTCGAGTCCTTTTGCTCCATCCGGGCAGCATGACAGGGTATGTGCAGGTCCGCAACGTGTCACACATGTCGATCAAAACTTGACTTTCACGGATAAAACCCCGAAGCCAGTCCCATCATCCCAGTAAAAGACAGAGAGCATGGCAGACCAGACGACAAAAGACGACAAGCCGCTTTTCGGCCGTCCGTGGATCTTCATCCGTGGCGTGCCGTCGATGAAGTTCCTGCCGCCGGAAGGGCCGTTCGAAGTGGCCTTCGCGGGACGCTCGAATGTCGGCAAATCGTCGCTGATCAATGCCCTGGTCGGACATAAGGGGCTGGCACGAACCTCGAATACGCCGGGGCGCACGCAGGAGCTCAACTATTTCGTTCCGGATGGCTTTTCCGGCGAGAGCGGCGATCTGCCGCCGATGGCGCTGGTGGACATGCCCGGCTATGGCTATGCGGAAGCGCCGAAGGATCAGGTCGATGCCTGGACGAAGCTGGTATTCGACTATCTTCGGGGACGCACGACGCTGAAGCGCGTCTATGTGCTGATCGACAGCCGCCACGGCATCAAGAAGAACGATGCCGACGTGCTGGACCTGCTCGACAAGGCGGCCGTTTCCTATCAGATCGTGCTCACCAAGACGGACAAGATCAAGGAAGCGGGCCTGCCAAAGCTGCTCGCCGACACAGCTGAAAAAATCCGCAAGCGCCCCGCAGCCTATCCCGGCATCCTCGCCACATCTTCGGAAAAAGGCGCCGGCCTTCAGGAATTGCGCGAGGCCATCGGCCTGACAGTCGGCATCGCCGTCTGATCAGTTAAAATTCATGCGATGAGGCCGCCGCTCCCGAGCCATTTGGCGGGAACGGCGGCCGTGTTGCCGCGGAGGATCACATCTTCGGCAACAGCACCTTGTCGACGACATGGATGACGCCGTTCGACTGCTTGACGTCGGCGATGGTGATGTGAGCGGTGCCGCCGGCCTCGTCGGTCAGCGTCAGCTTGCCGCCTTTTTCCATGGCCTTGATGGTGCAGCCGCCGACCGTTTTCAGATCGTACTCGCCGCCCTTGCTCATCGCCCATTTCTTGAGGGCGGCGGCCATATCGTCACCGGCGACGACATGGCAAGTCAACACCTTGACCAGCGTTGCCTTGTTCTCGGGCTTCAACAGGGTGTCGACCGTGCCCGGAGGCAGCTGCTTGAAGGCTTCATTGGTCGGCGCGAAAACGGTGAAGGGGCCTTTGCCTTCGAGCGTGTCCACAAGCCCTGCTGCCTTCACGGCGGCAACCAGCGTCGTATGGTCCTTCGAGTTGACGGCGTTCTGGATGATGTTCTTGCTCGCATACATCGCTGCCCCGCCCACCATGGGGTCCTTGGCGTAGGCCAGGCTCGCTCCGGCCGAAACCATTGCAGCCAATGCGCCGATGCGAATCACGGTCTTGATCATAACTTTTCCTCTTCCTCTTTTTCGCCCCGATCGGGCGGGGTCAGAAGAAGGTACGGAGGCGTATGAATAAGAGTTTCAGCCGCGATTGTTTTTAGAAGGAAGATTTCGTCAGGGGAGATGGATCGTGCCCGATGCCACCACGTCGCCCGTGGGTTTACCGGTCGGCGAGCCGCCGAAGGGCTCGACGCTGACGGCGATGATGGCACCTTCGGTCAATTTACCGTGAAGTTCCGGCGGCAGGCTGATTTCGCCTTCGCCGGTCTGCGGCAGAATGCCCAAAGCCTCGGCCGGGTCGCTGCCGCGAATCAGCCAGAGTTCCAGCGACTTCTCTTCCGGTTTGCCCGCGGCAACCGGCGTGATCTTCAAACGCCCGTTGGCGACATCATAATTGGCAAGGAGATTGATGGCGCTGTTCTGGCCGGAAAGGGATGCCGTGAGCTGCTTACCCGGAGCCGGGCGCAACGCAGCCTCATTGGTGATCGTGAAAACCAGTACGCCCGCAGTCAGAAACAAGGACGCGAAGGCGACGGAACGCCAGAGCAGGATGGAATTCCAAAGATGAGCGCCTCGCGCAGCATCGCCGAAAATTCGTTTCTCGATCTTTGGATATACCGAGGTCGCCGGCGTTGCCGTTTCGTATTCCTCGTTGAATTCCGAAAGGTTTTGCTCCCAGCGGCTGACGATGGCGGCAAACTGACGGTCGCTACGCATGCGGCGCTCGACCTTCTGCCGATCCTCCAATGAAAGCACGCCAAGCACGTATTCTCCGGCCAGGACTTCATCGCGGGAGCGGCCTCCCTTGCTTTGATCGGGCGTACTCATCGGTCCATGCACTCTCTTAGTCTGATCAGGCTCCGGCGCAGCCAGGTGCGCATGGTATTCAACGGTACCGAGTGTTGATCGGCGAGTTCCTGGTAGCTCAAGCCCTCGACATAAGCGCTGCGAACAGCCCGGGCGCGATCAGCTTCCAACTCTTCCATGCACCTGTCAATCCGCCTGCCCTCTCCCTTCACAATTGCTTGTTCTTCCGGATCCGGTTCTGTGTCGGCAAGATCGTATGCGGTGTCGATTTCGTCGGCGACCGGCTTGCGGGCACGAACGAAATCGATGGATCGGTTGCGTGCGATCGCCGCCAACCAGGGCATGGCCGGGCCTTCCGAAGGGGAAAACTGCTCCGCACGCTGCCATATCTTGACGTAGACTTCCTGCAAGACCTCTTCCGCGTCCGTCCTATTGCCTGTGATACGCAGGCAAACACCAAAGAGTTTCGGGTTGGTGCGTTTGTAGAGCGTCGCAAAGGCCTTTTGGTCACGCATGGCGACGCGGCCGATCAGCGCTTCCGTCTCGTCGCTCGCCATCCAACACCCCGCTTAGACGCCTGGATCATCTTTAAGACAAAACTGCGCCCAGGCAAGCGCACCGAGGCGATCAATTTTGACAGCGCTATTGTGACACAGCATCAACTTATGCCGACATCATTATTCCCTCTGTTAAAAACTTGAGATAAAAGGCCGCGAACATTTTCGAAGGGTGCACCATGTCCGAAGCCCACAGCGAACTCCAAGCCAGCCTGCTCGCACAGGCGCTGCCCTACATGCAGCGTTACGAAAACAAGACCATCGTCGTGAAATACGGTGGTCACGCCATGGGCAACGTCGAGCTCGGCAAGGCCTTCGCAGCCGATATCGCGCTCTTGAAGCAATCGGGCGTCAACCCGATCGTCGTTCATGGCGGAGGCCCGCAGATCGGCGCCATGCTGACGAAGATGGGCATCGAGTCGAAGTTCGAAGGCGGCTTGCGCGTCACAGACGCCAAGACGGTCGAGATCGTCGAAATGGTGCTCGCCGGCTCGATCAACAAGGAAATCGTCGCGCTGATCAATCAGACCGGCGAATGGGCGATCGGCCTTTGCGGCAAGGACGGCAACATGGTCTTCGCCGAAAAGGCGCACAAGACCATCAAGGATCCGGATTCCAACATCGAGCGCGTACTCGATCTCGGCTTCGTCGGCGAAGTGGTCGAAGTCGACCGCACGCTGCTCGACCTGCTTGCCAAGTCCGAGATGATCCCCGTCATCGCGCCGGTTGCTCCCGGCCGCGACGGCGCGACCTACAACATCAATGCCGATACCTTTGCCGGCGCGATTGCCGGCGCTCTCAGCGCCACGCGCCTGCTCTTCCTGACGGATGTTCCAGGCGTCCTCGACAAGCAGGGCCAGCTCATCAAGGAACTTTCCGTCGCCCAGGCGCATGCGCTGATTGCCGACGGCACGATTTCCGGCGGCATGATCCCGAAGGTCGAGACCTGCATCGACGCCATCAAGGCCGGCGTCCAGGGCGTCGTCATTCTCAACGGCAAGACGGCGCACTCGGTCCTGCTCGAAATCTTCACCGAACGCGGCGCCGGCACGCTGATCGTTCCGTAAAGAACATACGCCCTCCCCGAGCGGGCTAAGGGCGTATCTTTTCATTGCCCGATGCGATGCGCTCAACCGAAATCGGTTGAGCGGGTCAGATCTTCCCAGGCGGCAATTTCCTCGCTGAAGGCAGCGAGCTTCCCCCGCACCAGGTTCAGCGCGTCCGTTCCCAGCAGCAGGTGAACAGGCGGATTTTCGGACGCGACCAGCGCCAATATGGCGGCGGCGGCCTTTTGTGGATCGCCGGCCTGATTGCCATTCTTTTCTTCGCGTGCCTTCCGGATCGGATCGAACAACTCATCATAGTCGGCGATGCTGCGGCCGGAGCGCACCATGGAGCGGCCCGCCCAATCGGTGCGGAACGAGCCGGGCGCAACAGCGGTCACATGGATGCCGAAGCCCTTCACTTCTTTCGCCAATACCTCGCTGATGCCCTCCAGCGCGAACTTGCTGCCGCAGTAATAGGCAATGCCGGGCATGGTGATGAAACCGCCCATCGAGGTGATGTTGACGATGTGGCCGGCGCGACGACCGCGCATGAAGGGCAATACCGCCTTGATCATCGCAACGGCTCCGAAAACGTTGACATCGAACTGGCGCCGCATCTCGCCAAGCGACGATTCCTCAAGCGTACCTTCGTGGCCGTAGCCGGCGTTGTTGATCAAGACGTCGATCGGCCCCGTCTCCGCCTCGATACGGGCAACCGCAGGTTCGATCGCATCGAAATCGGTTACATCGAGAAGCACGGCTTTGGCCCGCTCCGGCGCGATCGCTTCGAAATCTGCTTTGCCATCGGCATTGCGCACCGTGCCGACGACGCGATGGCCAGCGGCAAGCGCCGCTTCGGCGAAGGCTCGACCGAAGCCGGAGCTGACGCCGGTGATCAGGAATAGTTTGCTGTGTTTCGAACTCATGGGAGGCTCCTGGCTGTTGACACGCTCACGCTGGATGAGCGGTTGCGCTCCGCCTAAGTGGAGACGGTGCGACAGCCAGTCCAATATATTGCGGTGGCTTTGTTCATATCTTAAAGATATATCGCCTCAGTTTGGAAGAGAACGGATGGAACTGCGCCACATCAGATATTTTCTCGCCGTTGCCGAGGAGCTGAATTTCACCAGAGCCGCGCGACGGATAGGTATCGGGCAGCCGCCACTCAGCAACCAGATCCGCGATCTGGAAGACGAGATCGGTGCGCCGCTGTTTCGCCGCTTGCCGCACGGCGTTGAACTGACCGAGGCAGGGCAGGTCTTCCTGCCGGAAGCCCAAGCGATCGTGGCCAGGGCCGAACAGGCGAAGGCTTTGGCATTGAGGGCAGCGCGCGGCGAGCTCGGGCGATTGCGGATCGGCTTTACCGGCTCGGCGGCCTTCAGTCCGATCGTACCGTCATCTGTGCGCAGTTTTCGCCGCACCTATCCGGAAATCGATCTGACATTGGAAGAGGCTCATACGACCCGACTGCTGGAGCGGCTTGAGGCGGAGGAGCTGGATGCAGTCTTCATCCGGCCGGGCGACGCGGATCCACCCTCTTTCCGGTCGCACGCACTTGCGGAAGAGGCCATGATGATTGCCCTGCCCTCAGGCCATCCGCTGGCGGGGGCGGCAAGTCTGCCTCTATCTGCCCTGTCTGGTGAGCCCTTCGTGCTGTTTCCGCGCATCGCCGGGCCGAGCCTGTTCGACGGGATCATCGCCGCCTGCAGGCAAGCAGGCTTCGAACCCACCCTCGGGCAGGTCGCGCCGGAGATCACCTCGATCGCCAATCTGATCGCCGTAGAACTCGGCGTTTCGGTGGTGCCGTCGGCAATAGCTCAAATCCGGGTTCCCGGCGTCGCCTATGTTCCCATCTCCGGCAATGCGCCGATCGCACGGTTGACGCTGGCAACACGCCGCGATGAACGCTCCGCCGTCGTGCAGAATTTCATCGCGCGCATGCTGGCCACCAAGGCCGAACTCGGCTGATCATTCCTGCCGATAAACCGCCTCGGCCTCGCTTTTCAGCATCCCCATGATGGAGCGATAGGGTGCAGGGCCATAGCTGATGCGGCTGACACCCAGTCCGGCCATGGTCTGGTTATCTGGTGTCGTCGGGCGCACCATGATGTTAACAGGCAGGGGCGAGCGCTCGCAGAGGGCGCCAATCAGTTCCGGGTCGACTAGGCCTGGCGCGAAGAAGCCGCTCGCTCCTGCCTCAGCAAAGGCGTCGGCACGCTTGTAGGCATCATCGAGCAGGATCTGATGATGCGCCATATCGCTTTCCTGAAGAAAGAGATCGGTGCGCGCATTGATGAACAAGGGAATTTCGCGCCGATCGGCCATCTCCCTGATGGCGCGGATGCGGGCGACCTGGGTCTCGATCGGATGAACGCCGTGGCCGCCAATCACCTGATCTTCGAAATTGATGCCGATGGCGCCGTGATCCATGATCTTTTCGACATTGGCGGCGACCTCCTCGGGTTCAACCGCATAACCGCCCTCGAAATCGACCGACAGAGGCAAATGGCTTGTCACCGAAATCAGCTTGGCAGTGACTGCCAGCAGCGATAGCGGAATGGCCTGACCGTCGCCAAAGCCGTTGGCCGCAGCAACCGACCAGCTTCCGGTGGCCAGGGCTTTCGCGCCCGCCTCCGTGACCGCCTTGGCCGAACCGGCATCCCAAATATTGAAAAGAACGAGCGGCTCACCTTTTTTGTGCAGCCGTGCAAACTCCTGCGCCTTTTCCACCTGACTCATCGCATCCCCTTCCGAAAAGCCCGGCCGGGCAATTTTCTCTCCACAACCCGAAAGAGCGGGCGTTCCCTCTTTTGCAAATAGAGCAAAACCTTGAAAATCAATGGTGGAATCATAGCCGGCCTTGGATCAACCGGCAATGTCACCAAGGCCCATATGCCGCAGCATGAATATTTTCCTTTTCCTCGGCTGAGGCGGCGTGTCATAACGCAGCCATGAGCCAGACAAAGACGCTATCCGAGCCCTCAGATTTTTCCGACATCCGTGACTGGGTGTTCGATCTCGACAACACGCTCTATCCGCATCACGTTGATCTCTTCGCGCAGATCGACAAAAACATGACCGCATACGTCTCGGCTCTGCTGCAGATGGAGCGGGACGATGCGCGCAAGCTGCAGAAGCAGTATTATCTGGAGCATGGAACGACCCTGCAGGGGCTGATGATCCATCACGGCATCGACCCCGTCGATTTTCTGGAGCGGGCGCATGCGATCGACTATTCGGCGCTGACGCCGCAGCCGGAACTGGCGGCCGCTATCAAGGCGCTCCCGGGGCGTAAGTTCATCTTCACCAACGGCAGCGTGAAGCACGCCGAGACCACCGCCGGTGCGCTTGGTATTCTCGACAATTTCGACGGCATCTTCGATATCGTCGCTGCCGATTACATACCGAAGCCTGCTGGCAGCACCTACGACAAGTTCATGAGCCTCAATCGCGTCGACACGAAGAAGGCAGCGATGTTCGAGGACCTGCCGCGCAACCTCACCGTGCCCAAAACACTCGGCATGAAGACGGTGCTCCTCGTGCCGCAAAACATCGAGGCGACCCATACCGAGTGGTGGGAGCGCACGACCGGCGAAGACGACCACATCGACTATGTGACCGACGACCTCACGACCTTTCTCAAGGCGCTGGTTTAACCCTTCATTAGGATGGGGTTACGAAAGTTTCATCAGCCTTACAGAGGTTTAATTGGTCGTTTCTGACGGCCAGCCGTATCGTTTGACCATTCCTCGTCACGAAAGGAAAAGCGATGAACGGGAAAAAACTTCTTCTGGCTGGGCTTTCCGCAACCCTGCTTCTCGGCGGTGCGGCTCAGGTCGCGCTCGCCGCCTCTCATGATGGCAATGGCTGGGGCGGCTCGCATCACGGCCGCTGGCACAGGCCGCATTTCTCGCCCGAAGTCCTTTACGTGCGCATGCTGAAGGAATTCGGCAATCCCGGCGACATGAAGCTGACCAAGGATGAGGTCAAGGCAGGCGTCGACAAGATTTTCGACCAGATCGACGTCAACCATGACGGTCAGATCACGCCCGGCGAATACCGGGCCTACCGCAAGGAACAGATCAAACAGTGGAAGGCCGAGCACGCCAAGGCTGATGGCGACAAGGCTCAAAACGGCCAGCCGCAGGGCGATCAGGCGCAGAACAGCCAGGCTCCGGCTGATCAGTCCAAGACCGATCAGGCACATAACGACGACAACAAGGGCGGCGACGGAAATCGCCACCACAGGCCGCACGGCCGCTTTATGCATGAAGGTGGCTTCATGCGCGGTGCCATGATCTTCCGCTTCGCCGACAAGGACGAAAACGGTCAGATCAGCAAGCAGGAAGCGGAAGACGCTGCCGCCAAGCTCTTCGATCGCCTAGACCGCAATCATGACGGTGTCGTCACCTTGGACGACATGCCGAGCCGGCCGCTGCTTTAAGCCGATCGATCCGAAGCGTCGCCACATGATGTGGCGGTGCTTTGGGATCCATTCGAAGATCGAAAGGCCCGCTCTTGCGAAAAGAGGGCGGGCCTTTCGTTGTTCAATGGCCGTTATCGTGCTCGTAGAAATCCGTGACGATCTTCCATGCCTCGTCGGCCGTGTCGACGAAGCTGATCAGGTCGACGTCATCCGGCGCGATAGTGCCGAATTCGGCGAGCGCCTCGAAATTGATGATGCTGCGCCAGAACTTTTCACCGAAGAGAATGAGCGGCAGACGCTCCATGCGGCCGGTCTGAATGAGCGTCAGGCACTCGAACAGCTCGTCCATGGTGCCGAAGCCGCCGGGGAATACCGCGATCGCCTTGGCGCGCACCATGAAGTGCATCTTGCGGATTGCGAAATAGTGGAAATTGAAGCTGAGCTCCGGCGTGACATAGACATTCGGTGCCTGCTCATGCGGCAACACGATGTTGAGGCCGATCGACGGCGCGCCCTCTTCGGCCGCGCCACGATTGCCGGCTTCCATCACGCCTGGGCCGCCGCCGGTGACGACGACATATTCATGGTAATCGAAACCGGCGGAATAGCGGGAGCAAAGCCGCGCGAACTTGCGCGCTTCTTCATAGTAGACGGATGCGGCTTCGAGATTGGCACGCTGCACGTCGTTGCGCGCGGCCCAGGCATTGGTGCCGGGTGCCGGAATACGAGCACCACCGAACATGACGACGGTGGACTTGATGCCCTTCTCTGTCAGAGACATCTCTGTCTTCAGCAGCTCGAGCTGCAGGCGGATCGGCCGCAATTCTTCGCGGCAGAGGAAATCCTCGTCGGCATAAGCAAGCCGGTAGGAGGGCGACATCGATTGCGGCGTGCGTGGCACGGATTCGGCCCGCTTCTTGTCCGCCGAGCTCGTCTTCAAGGGATCCCACACCCCATCCTTGCGCCTCAGCCTGCCGTTCTTCGACTTGCTCATCTATTCATGCCTTTCGAATCGATCATGACGAGCTATTCCTGCCCGAAGGCACGAATAGCCAAGCTCTTGCATATGCCCCTACAACGCCTTGAATCCAAGCTCAATCGGCGCGGAAAAGACATTCCATTTTCGGGCTCCATGCTATAGGACCAATCGACCATATCCGGAGCCGCTGCCGGAAAACACGATAGGCACTGACGTTTTAAGGAATTCCCATGAGCGCTAACGATCTCGCCTCCCTCGAAAAGTCTATCGAGGCCGCTTTCGACAATCGCGACAATGTGAACACGTCGACGCACGGGGAAATCCGTGACGCCGTCGAGCAGGCGCTTAATCTCCTCGATAGCGGCAAGGTCCGCGTCGCTGAGCGCGGCGCCGACGGCAACTGGACCGTCAATCAGTGGCTCAAGAAAGCGGTTCTGCTCTCCTTCCGCCTGAACGACATGAAAATCGTCGAAGGCGGCCCGGGCAATGCGACCTGGTGGGACAAGGTTCCCTCGAAATTCGAAGGCTGGGGCGAGAACCGCTTCCGCGAAGCCGGCTTCCGCGCCGTGCCAAACGCCGTCGTGCGTCATTCCGCCTACATCGCTCCCAACGCCATCCTTATGCCGTCCTTCGTCAATCTCGGCGCCTATGTCGGCGAAGGTACCATGGTCGATACCTGGGCGACCGTCGGCTCCTGCGCTCAGATCGGCAAGCATGTGCACCTTTCGGGCGGCGTCGGCATCGGCGGCGTGCTGGAACCGATGCAAGCCGGTCCGACGATCATCGAGGACAATTGCTTCATCGGCGCCCGCTCCGAAGTCGTCGAAGGCTGCATCGTCCGCGAAGGATCGGTGCTCGGCATGGGCGTCTTCATCGGCAAGTCCACAAAGATCGTCGATCGCGCCACCGGCGAGATCACCTATGGCGAAGTTCCGCCCTATTCCGTCGTCGTCGCCGGCTCGCTGCCGAGCGACAAGACGATGGCAAACGGCCAGCCGGCCCCCGGCCTCTATTGCGCCGTCATCGTCAAGCGCGTCGATGAAAAGACCCGCTCGAAGACCGGCATCAACGAGTTGCTGCGCGACTGATTATGAATTTGGGAGCGCGGTCTCCGTATCGCGCTTCCCTCAAGCTTGCCGGGTGAGCACGCCCGTGCGATTGCTGGAATCGCGGCAAGGTTTTTCGGTTGATCGCCGACCCTTTGCCATCGCTTTGCCATTTCCCGCCGGATAAGTTGCCCCCGATGACCGTTACCGATCCCGTCGCAAACCTGCAAACCCTGATCCGCTGCGCCTCCGTAACCCCAGCCGAGGGTGGCGCGCTCACCGCGCTTGCCGAGATGCTGCAGCCGCTTGGCTTCAAGATCGAGCGCATGACCGCCAGCGAACCGGGAACGCCCGATATCGAAAACCTCTATGCCCGGCTGGGCACCGAGGAGCCGCACCTGATGTTTGCCGGGCACACGGATGTCGTGCCGGTCGGCGATGCGGCTTCCTGGAGCCACCCGCCTTTTGACGCCGAAATCGCCGATGGCGAGCTTTTCGGCCGCGGTGCCGTCGACATGAAGGGCGGCATTGCCTGCTTTGCCGCGGCGGTCGCGCGGCATATCGAGAAGCACGGCAAACCCGCCGGCTCGATTTCATTCCTGATTACCGGCGACGAAGAGGGACCGGCGATCAACGGCACGGTCAAGCTGCTGCAGTGGGCGGCCGAACGCGGCGAGAGATGGGATGCATCGCTCGTCGGCGAACCGACCAATCCGGACCGACTCGGCGACATGATCAAGATCGGCCGGCGCGGCTCGATCTCAGGGTTCATCACCGTCCACGGCGTTCAGGGCCATGCCGCCTATCCGCACCTCGCCGACAACCCGGTGCGCAGCATCGTCAAGTTGACAGAGGCGCTCCTCGACCCGCCCTTCGATGCCGGCACGGACAATTTCCAGCCGTCCAATCTCGAAGTGACGACGATCGATGTCGGCAATGCCGCCACCAACGTCATCCCTGCCAAGGCGACCGCTGCCTTCAACATCCGTTTCAACGACACCTGGACGGTCGAGGCGCTGAAGGCCGAGATTATTGGCCGCCTCGACGCGGCAGCCGCCGATGAAACGCTGCGCCCAGGGCGCGCGCCGGCAAAATACGACATCACATGGTCCGAACGACCGAGCCAGGTCTTCCTGACGCGCAACAACGCGCTGATCGCTTCGCTCTCTTCCGCCGTCGAAAACATTACCGGTCAAAGACCGGCACTTTCGACGACAGGCGGCACTTCAGACGCCCGCTTCATCAAGGACTATTGCCCGGTGGTGGAATTCGGCCTCGTCGGCAAGACCATGCACATGGTTGACGAACGCGTCGCAGTCTCGGATCTCGAAACGCTGACCGAGATCTACCAGACCTTCATCAAGCGTTGGTTCGAGAATGCCGACCTTTAAGGAAGTTCAATATTATCTGTCCGGTCTCTGGCTGCTGATCCGCATGGATGCGCGCGGCTTCCAATATCTCGACATATCGGACCGGGGCATGCTGCGCTCCTTCTGGGCGATCCTATGGAGTCTTCCGTCGATCGGTATTTCCTGGCTTTGGTGGCAGCAGGCCTACCTGACCGCCATGCCGCCCGAAACCTCGACTGGCCTCGCCTTCTTCCTGCGCCTCGCCCTGGTCGAAGCCGCAAACTGGGTGATCCCGCTCGTTCTCGCCGGAGTGCTGCTGCTGATCTTCCGGTTCGGCGATAAATTCGCCCCCATCGTCGTCACCGTGAACTGGCTCGGGGTGCCGACGTCCTATCTAAACGCGCTGCTCATCGCGGTGATCGCCTTCGTTCCAGGCTCCAGCGGGCTTGTGGCGCTGCTATGGCTGGTATTAATGATGGCGATTATTTTCTCGCTGGCACGCATCCTCAGAATGATTTGCGGCACACATCCGCTGTTCGTCGGCGCACTGACGCTGGTGCTGCTGATCCCGACGATGCTGCTCACGGATTTCCTTCAGCGGTTTCTCGGCGTTTACCCGCCGGGCTGAGGCGCGCGGGGCAAGACTAAGAGAGATCTTCGCCCTCGTCACTCTCCCCTTCGATGCCGGCCGAGCCGCCGCCTTCGCGATAATCCACCTGCATGAAATAAAGCCCGTCCGGCGGGGCAACGGGGCCGCAGGCCTTGCGATCCTTGGCTTCAAGAGCGGCGCGAACATCGCCGGGTGTCCACTTACCTTCGCCGGCCAGCTTCAGCGTGCCGGCGAACGAGCGGATCTGATTGTGCAGGAAGCTTTGTGCGGTCGCGCGGATCTCGATCAGTTCGCCGACGCGTGTCACATCCAGCCGATCGAGCGTGCGCACCGGGCTGTTTGCCTGACAATGCGCAGAACGGAAGGTGGTGAAATCATGCCGCCCCACAAGGGTCTGTGCTGCGGCATGCATGATCTCGTGATCCATGTCCTTCGGCACCCACCAAGCGCGCCCGGCTTCAAGCGCAAGCGGTGCACGGCGGGCGATGATGCGATAGAGATAGTGTCGGCGGATGGCGGAGAAACGCGCGTCGAAACTCGTATCGACCTCGACGATATCCAGAATGGCGATCCGGTCTCCAGCCATCCTCAGATGAGCGTTGAGCGCATTGCGCAGCGTATAGACGTTCCATTCCTTGGAAAGGTCGGCATGCATGACCTGCCCCATGGCGTGCACGCCGGAATCGGTGCGGCCCGCGCCGCGGATGGAAACAGTCTCGCCGGTCAAGGACAGGATGGCGCGTTCGATCGCTCCCTGCACCGAAGGCCCGTTTTCCTGACGCTGCCAGCCGACATAGGGGATGCCGTCATATTCGACGATCATCTTATAACGCGGCATCAGTTCTGCTCCGAGGCGAACACGGTGCCGGGCGCGATCGGCGTGCCGCGCAGGAAATCGGCCGCCGCGAGGGGCTTACCGCCAGCCTTCTGCAGCTTCGTCAGCCTGACGGCGCCGGAAGCACAGGCGATGACAAGATCGTCGGTCAGGACGTGGCCGGACGCGCCGTTGCCCTCGGCCAATTCGGAGCCAAGCACCTTGATGCGCTCCGGGCGGCCTGCAATATCGGCCTCGAACCAAGCACCTGGGAAAGGCGACAAGCCGCGAATGTGATTGTGGACGTCTGCTGCCGGCTTGCCGAAGTCGATGCGCGTTTCGCCCTTGTCGATCTTTGCGGCGTAAAGAACGCCCTCGGATGGCTGGGCCGTCAGCGGCAGTTCGTCATGCTCGAGCTTGCTCATCGCCTCGGCCATGGCCTTCGCGCCGACAAGCATCAGCCTGTCACGCAGTTCGCCTGACGTCATGGTGCCGCCGATCTCGACTTCGCGCGTGAGCGCGACCGGGCCGGTGTCGAGCCCCTTGTCCATCTTCATGACCATCATGCCGGTCTTGGTGTCGCCCGCCATGATCGCCCGCTGGATCGGAGCCGCACC
>NZ_JAELUG010001163.1 GCF_016429255.1 Rhizobium sp. ASV8 | reverse complement strand
CTCAACGGCAACGGTGACGTTGTCGCCGGGCATAACCATTTCCGTGCCTTCCGGAAGCGTCACGATGCCGGTCACGTCAGTCGTACGGAAGTAGAACTGCGGACGGTAGTTCGTGAAGAACGGCGTATGACGGCCGCCTTCTTCCTTCGTCAGGATGTAGGCTTCAGCCATGAACTTCTTGTGCGGCTTGACAGAGCCCGGCTTGCAAAGGATCTGACCACGCTCAACGCCGTCACGGTTAACACCGCGAACCAGGGCGCCGATGTTGTCGCCAGCCTGGCCCTGATCGAGCAGCTTGCGGAACATTTCAACGCCGGTAACCGTCGTCTTCGACGTCG
>NZ_JAELUG010001162.1 GCF_016429255.1 Rhizobium sp. ASV8 | reverse complement strand
GGGTCCCTACTACATCACCGATCTCGTCAACCTGCTCGGTCCCGTCTCCCAGGTTGCCGGCTTTGCGGTGACGCCACGCAAGGAGCGCATCATTACCAGCGAGCCACGCAATGGCGAGCATATCCCCGTGCACGTGCCGACCCACGTCGCCGGTGTCATGGCCTTTGCCAATGGCGCGGTCGTGCAGATCGGCATGAGCTTCGACGTCGCCGGCCACAAGCATGTGCCGCTCGAAGTCTACGGCACCGAGGGCACGCTGATCGTGCCCGATCCGAACCATTTCGGCGGCGCGGTCGAGTATCTCAAGAAGGGCGGCCAGTTCGAGGACCGCGAGGTTACGGC
>NZ_JAELUG010001161.1 GCF_016429255.1 Rhizobium sp. ASV8 | reverse complement strand
GAGCGCATCGCTAACATTCTGACCATCATCGAAACGGTCAAATTGCACGGCCAAAATCCGCAGGTGTATCTGACAGATGTCCTCGCCCGGATCCAGGATCATTCCAAGGATCGAATTGAAGACCTGCTGCCCTGGAACTGGACGCCAGCAAACGCTCGATGCGAGGCCGCCTGATGGCGCGCTCGAGGTTCATCTACGCACTCAGCCAAGTCGCCGGCATGATCGGCGAGAACCTCGAACTGATCGAAGAAGTGACCGCAAACTCGGACAACATCTCCGAGGGCGAACTGGTTTACGTTAGCGATGGCACTGAAGATGGCACGAAGGGTCTGACCGAGAATGGCATCGAAGAACTTCAA
>NZ_JAELUG010001160.1 GCF_016429255.1 Rhizobium sp. ASV8 | reverse complement strand
GACAATGGCGGCACCGATGCGTTCGTCCACATCTCAGCTGTCGAGCGCGCCGGCATGCGCGAACTCGTCGAAGGCCAGAAGATCGGCTTCGAACTGGAGCGCGACGTCAAGTCGGGCAAAATGTCGGCCTGCAATCTCCAGGCTGCCTAAGGCGCTCGGTATCGGCTTTCCTTTGACCACGGATGTACTGGCACTGTTGAGAGCATGATACCAACCCAAGGTCAGGCAGTTTGCCTGGCCTTTTTTATTGGCGCTGTCAGTGCCATCAATCCAGGAAACTCCATGACACAGACATTTAGCAAATCTCGCCAGAAGGCGGAGAGTGCGTTCGACGATTTGCAGTCGCAATTCTTCGCCCGCAACAA
>NZ_JAELUG010001159.1 GCF_016429255.1 Rhizobium sp. ASV8 | reverse complement strand
CACAGACATTTAGCAAATCTCGCCAGAAGGCGGAGAGTGCGTTCGACGATTTGCAGTCGCAATTCTTCGCCCGCAACAATGCTGTCGATGAACTCGACTTCCTGACCCGTTCGCGCGAGGAAAAGACCCTGCGTCTTCGTGAAGCGCGTCTCGCAAAGGAATTGCAGGACCGCACTGCGGCAACCGCCTCGCTTTTGGTCAAACGCGCCAGGAAGTCCTGATAGGTTTTAACCCCGGTCCCAGGAGAGAGAATTTGAAGAACGGCAAAAACAACGACCTTATCGATCGCCGCGCAGCTGCCGCGCAGGCAAAGACCGCCCAGCTGGCTGCCTATCGCGCAGCGCAGAACGCAGCCGAGCCAGCGAAAGCGGCA
>NZ_JAELUG010001158.1 GCF_016429255.1 Rhizobium sp. ASV8 | reverse complement strand
GTGTAGTCCCAGTTTTTTTTTTTTTTTTTTTAAAAGATTGAAAAATAAAATAAAAAAGAGTTTTATAGTAGGGATGTAGATCCCGCACCGACCCAGAAAGTTTCCCAAGACCACCGCCCGACGATGACTTGTGCGACCATTTATGGAGAGGAGAAATGGGAGAGAAATATTCAAAAGTAACAAAAATAATGCGGGAGGTTTCAAGGAATTTATGCTTTTGAGCTGTACCTCGCTTTTTTTTTTTTAAAACTAGGTACTAGGTACGCTTAGCTGCTGCAACTGCCCGTCCAATTGTTTGGCGGGAAGGGGGACTGTCTGAGGCTTCGTCCTACCTTAGTACCCATACTTTTTTATGCCTGAGTGCAGTGGTGCGCAAAAG
>NZ_JAELUG010001157.1 GCF_016429255.1 Rhizobium sp. ASV8 | reverse complement strand
CCCCCCCCCCCCCCCCCCCCCCCCCCCCCCCCCCCCCCCCCCCCCCCCCCGCTCCTACCCCCCCCCCCCCCCCCTCACCCCACCCCCACGACACGTCGTCGGCAGCGTCAGTTGTGTATAAGAGACAGATATGTAACTGCACGGAACGCGTGGTACGCTGCCCAACCCGCAGTATGCATCAAGACCAATCAGCTATTTCGCAAGGCAAAAGGGCTGCCTCTCCGATACGACAAACAGAGTCATGCGTGGTGCTGTCTCTTATACACAACTCCGCGCCCACGATACGGTCTATTAAATCGCGTATTCCTTCTACTGCGAGGAAAAGGGGGGTCGGGGGGGGGTGGGGGGGGGGGGGGGGGGGGGGGGGGGGGGGGGGGGG
>NZ_JAELUG010001156.1 GCF_016429255.1 Rhizobium sp. ASV8 | reverse complement strand
CCCCCCCCCCCCCCCCCCCCCCCCCCCCCCCCCCCCCCCCCCCCCCCCCCCCCCTCTTTAACACCCTAACACGGAATACGAGATTTAATAGACCGTCTCGTGGGCTCGGAGATGTGTATAAGAGACAGCAATAGGCATTTCCATATAGGGTAGATGGTTAGGCAGCCTAACATGGCATCTCGGGCGGTTATCCACAAACGCTAACCTTTTCCGTAGAAAACACACTTAAAAGCGGAAGTAAGCTTTATAACCTGTCTCTTATACACATCTGACGCTGCCGACGACGTGTCGTGGGGGTGGGTGTGGGGGGGGGGGGGAGGGGTGGAGGGGGGGGGGGGGGGGGGGGGGGGGGGGGGGGGGGGGGGGGGGGGGGGGGGGG
>NZ_JAELUG010001155.1 GCF_016429255.1 Rhizobium sp. ASV8 | reverse complement strand
CCCCCCCCCCCCCCCCCCCCCCCCCCCCCCCCCCCCCCCCCCCCCCCCCCCCCAGTTTTTCACGCTGATGACGGCACCCGAGATTTAATAGACCGTCTCGTGGGCTCGGAGATGTGTATAAGCCACAGGGAGGAGTTCTCCGATACTTTGAGAGACGGCAAGCGCATCTAAGCGCACGCGGTGAGGCGGCAGTGCCGGTTTGTTAGCTGAAACGTGGATGTGGAAGCGGAGTCAAAACGATTCGATTGTGTCTGTCTCTTATACACATCTGACGCTGCCGACGACGTGTCGTGGGGGGAGATCGGGGGGGGGGGCGGGTGAGGAAGAAAGGGGGGGGGGGGGGGGGGGGGGGGGGGGGGGGGGGGGGGGGGGGGGGGGG
>NZ_JAELUG010000121.1 GCF_016429255.1 Rhizobium sp. ASV8 | reverse complement strand
TAGCGATGGCACTGAAGATGGCACGAAGGGTCTGACCGAGAATGGCATCGAAGAACTTCAAAGCCTACTCGCCGACATCAGGACGGGGGATGGCGGTATCCGCGAGTTCCTCATCGACACACAGTGCGATCCTGAAATAATCGACCGCATCATGGCCGATGAGATGAAACGCGGCCTATAGCTTCCACCTCGACACCCGAAAAACGCGTTCCCCGGACGCTCACCTTCAAACCAAGCATGCAGTAACACACCAAATGGATCACCACGTGGGGCAAGCCGCAATGATCTGAACCCCGAGGTTCTAATCACAGCCGGATGAAACTTCAGTGGCAGGTCAGCGACAGAAAGGCCGACAGCGTCGGCAGAGACAAAGCAATCCAGTATTTTATGAAGCCGTCTTGAACGACCTCTAAACACGATGATCGCGCGCAAATGCACGCGCGGTCCTCGTGTGTGAAGTTTGTGCAAATTCGACGGCTCGGAAAGGCGCACATGGCGCTTTCCATTCGCATTAGCCGAAACCTTGCCCCGCTTTATAAGCGTACTTAATTAGGCGTCGGTGACTCGGAGAGTATGAGGCGTTCCTGCTTGAGTTCAACCCATAGGTCCTGCGGAATTTCATGTGCCATCAATTTCATGTTCCGCTCTACCTGGTCCGGCGAAACCGCTCCTGGAATCATCGAAGACACGGATGGATGCCCCAACGGAAACTGAAGTGCCGCGGCGGCCAGCGGAACATCATGGCGCGCGCAGACTGCCTCTATGCGCTGAACCTTCTTCCTTATGTCAACCGGGGCCGGCGCATAGTTATAGCGCGCGCCCTCGACAGCCCCTGTCGCGAGAATACCGGAATTATAGGGGCCGCCTAACATAATACCTATCTCTCGCTCTTCGCAAAGCGGCAGGAAATCGCTGAGTGCCCCCTGCTCGAGAAGCGTGTAGCGCCCGGCCAACAGGAAAAAATCAAAATCGCCGGCCGCCACGAATTCCATACAGATATCGACTTCATTGATGCCGACCCCGATTGCTCTCACAATGCCTTGCGACCGCAAATCATCAAGAACGCGATAGGCACCATCCATGGTTTCTTTGAACTTCTCCTCGTAGATCTCCCGTGTGCCGTGGGTCCATACGTCAACGTCATGAATGCAGAGGCAATCGATGCTCGAAATACCCAGGCGTGCCATGCTCTGATCGATGGACCGAAGGGTGCCGTCGCGCGTGTAGTCAAAGACATGGTTAAAATCCAATCCCCCCACATAAGGTGTCCGATCCAGTGGTTTTTCAATTGGAGGAACGAGATATCGGCCAACCTTCGTGGACAGAACAAAGCTGCCGCGGGGCTTTTGGTTGAGAACCGACCCGACAACGTGTTCCGATTTGCCATGTCCATAGAACGGCGAGGTGTCGAAAAGTGTCATCCCCCCGTCATAAGCCGCCTCAACGGTGCCCACGGCAACGTCGTGATCTATTTTGGCATTCAGTTCTCCCAACGGGCCGCCACCGAACCCGATGATCGTGACATCTACGCCGCTTTTTCCCAGTTTACGTCTTGCTCTCGGGTCCATGCTATTGTCCTCGTCGTATGTTCTAAGATTAAGATATGTTGATGGTTTGTCGCGCTCTCGCGATATGTCGTGCGGTTTCGCAGTGGCTTGAAAAGTGTCCCAACCCTCGGCTACGGAGGTCCCGGTCATAGACAGAGGCGATGCGCAATCTGATGGTAAGAACACTTCGAATGATGGGGGACGTCACACTGCCCAACGTTAACGGGCAACTCACATCTTTACCGACCGTTGACTGGCGTAGCGGCACTTCCGCCCTTCAATACATCTACAACATTGTGAACTGCGAGCTCGACCATTCCTGTGCGAGCGTCCACAGTGCCGCTTCCAATATGCGGCGTCAGAACCACGTTGGGTATGTCGGCCAGTCCCTGAGCTAGTTTGGGTTCTTGTTCGAAAACGTCGAGGCCGGCGCCGGCGATGGTGCCGCTGCGCAAGGCGTCGATCAGCGCCAGCTCATCGACGACAGGCCCGCGGGCTATGTTGATCAAATGCGCTTTCGGCTTCATGAGCGCCAAAGTTTGAGCGTTTACAGTGTGGCGGGTCTCCGCACTTAACGGCACGCAAAGTACCAAAAAATCAGCAGTGCGGAACACATCATCCAAGGGAAGCCAAGTCGCCTGCAGGCTTTGTTCGATGGCGGGACTGACTGGCTTTCGGTTATTGTAGACAACCCTCATATTGAAGCCCCTCGCCCGCTGAGCCACGGCTTGGCCGATGCGGCCCATACCGATGATGCCGATCGTCCGTCCACTGATATCCGCGCCCCAGAGAAGCTTGAACTGGTTCTTGATATAGAGGCCATCGCGAATGTATCGATCAGCTTCGGCAATCCGCCGCGCGGATGCCAAGAGCAGTGCAAATCCCATGTCGGCCGTGGCTTCAGTCAGAATATCGGGCGTATTAGTGACCACGATGCCAAGCGTGGAGGCGGCGCCGACATCGATATTGTCATAGCCAACGCCCACGTTGGCTATGACCTTGAGGCTGGGACCAGCCGCTTCCATCATCTGCCCAGATACCCCCATGCCATTGACGACGACGCCCTGTTTCCCTGACAGGCGACGGCTAAAATCGCTTGGTGAAAGCGCAGCCTCCGAGGAATCATGATGATCGACGATAATGTCGGCCGGGATGGCGTCGCGTATCGTTTCGGGCAACCAAGAGTAGATGAATGCAGACGGTTGCATGTTGTAAGATCCTTGTTCAATTTGGAAATCGGTAAGTGGACTGAGGTCATCTCGTTACGAAAGAGCTTCGACGACACGGCCGAGATAGCGCAGACCATCACCGCTGACGGCCAAGCCGTCGCCTCCATAATGTTCAATGATGACTGGGCCCGCATATCCAACCTGCAGAGCGAAGGTCAGCAACCTCCGGTAGTTGATAACACCTGTCGTCAGGGCAGCGGGGTGTGTGAGTGTCAGACCCGTTTGCGGGTGCTCCAGATAGGCATAATTCTTGACATGCCAGTAGTTCGTGACCGGCAGCAAATCCAATGCCATCTGCTCCCAGTCGACCATGTCAGACTGCAGGCGAACGAAATTGCCCAGATCAGGATTGAGGCCAAAGCTCGGATGATCAACGGCGTCAAACATTCGACGTGCATCATTCGTTGAACCTACAAAGGTATCGGGGAATAACTCCAGAGATACCCTCACACCGAAATCTTCTGCATAGACGCTGAGCTGCCGCAGAGCAGCGACCGTTTGATCCCACTCCTGCGGATCTGCAGCGGTCTGTCGCTGGTTCCAGAACCAGAACGGCCCCCCGGGCTGTCGTGGGACCATACTATGTAAACCAAGGCAGACATAAGGTATATGGAGGCGTGAGGCACTGGCGATAACGTCTTTCGTGAACTCGAGATGGGAGCCCCGGCTGCCACGATCCGCCAGGGAACGATTGGCAACAACGCAGCCGATCGCGGTTAAATCGAGATCCGCCAGGACACCTGCAAATTCGCTGCGTCGCCCATCCTCAAGTTTGCGAATATCCAGCCACCCATTGGAGATTTCCAGAGCCTTGAAACCTTCAACGGCGACAGGTTTCAACATCCGATACCATTGCTCCGGGGTTGCTGCGGCTACATCGTGACAATTGCTGTAGGAGGACGGAAATTGCAGCATCCCTGCGGCAAAAACCGGTTCTCCCAAAGATCCCAAGATAGCAGTCGGCACGATGTCGATAGTTGGACGGGGGAATTGTGTCATGAGTTTACCTTGGGCAATGGGCGGCAGATGCGCTGCCGCCCCAAAACTGGACAAGAGTTACTTCTTGCCCCAGATCTTCATGTACTCGTCGCGATAACCATTTTGTGGATCGAACGTATTTTTGGCTCCGCCATCGAATTCGATGTTGGCGGTCGTGACGACATGCAATGGTGTGACGTAGTTGGACCATCCCTGCCCCGCCAGCGCCCGGTTCATCTCATCAATCGCTTGCCAACCCTGCAAGTTCAGGGGTTCGGCGACGGTCACGGCCTGGTATTGCTTGGCACGAATGCGCTGATACGCCGATGCAGATCCGTCGCCCGCCGATACATTGATCGGGCGGTCAATTCCGCTGAGGCCCGCCGCACTCAACGATGGGGCGATGAAGTCAAAGTAGAGATCGTTGACCGCCAGCGAATGGGTCCATTTTGTGCCGTATCTCTGGAGCAAAGTCGATGCCAGCTGCGGCATACGGGTCGACGTGTCTGCAATCGGGGTGTCAACATACTCCAGGACAGTACCACCAAGATCTTCAATGGTCTTCTTCAGGCGATCCGCCTTAGCAATGGCCATTTCATAGGTCGAGTCGGTGAAAATCACGACGCCAGGTTTGCCGCCCGCGTCCAGATATGCCCAGTAGGCTGCAGCGTCGGCAACGGCATCAGGATCAGTGGTGATGTTCCCGAATATGCCATCTTCCTTGAGTGGCCCGGCTTTGGAACTTGCGTGCCAAGAAACGACCGGAATGTTGGCTTTATTTGCGGCTTCCACGCTCTGTTTCTGCTCGACTGAGTCCACCCCTGCGATGATGATGCCATTGGGTGAGGTGGCGAGAGCTTGTCCCATAGCGGCTGCCCGGCCCGAGACCGAGCCCTGGCCATCGAGAACACGAACGCTCCAGCCAATCGCGGCAGCAGCTTCCTTCATTCCCTCGACAGCACCCAAAACCCCGCCGTTGCGCAGATCGCCGGCAACGATGACGATCGATTGATCGGGTTTGGCAACAGGCCCCTTGGTGGGACCATCCCATTTTTCTACCTTGGTCGCATACTTGTCGACAAAGGCCTGCGCGTCTCCCTTTGTGTCGGCAAATGCCATTGGCATCGACACAGACAGCGCGAGCATAGAAAGTAGAACAGTTCTTCTGAGCATTATCACTCCTCCCAGAGTTGGTTACTTGCGAGCAGCGCCCTTGCGCCGCTGGGCATATCCAGCAAATCCGATGGCAACGAGTAGGGTTACGCCGTTGAACATCGGCTCCACCCAGAACGACCCACCTATTTGCTGAATTCCTGAAATTCCGACCGCCAGAATGGTGACACCGATGATGGTGCCCCAGACGTTGACGCGGCCGGGACGAATGGTTGTTGAGCCGAGAAACGCTCCCACAAGCGCCGGCAGAAGGTACTCGAGGCCTACGCTGGCTTGGCCAATGCGCAGCTTCGAGGCCAGGATCACCCCGGCCAGAGCCGTCAGGAGACCCGAGGAAAGAAAGGCGCCCATAACAAACTTGCGGGTTGGGATGCCGTTCAAAGTCGCGGCGCGCGAGTTAGCGCCGATTGCGTAGAGATAACGGCCAACGGGCGTGTACTCCAACACCACCCACAAGATCAGCGTGATGGCCAAGACGTAGAAACCTGTGATCGGCACGCCGAACAGAAATGTGCCATTGATGGCATAAAAACCCTCGGGCAATGTGCCCATTATCTGTCGGCCGCCGGTATGGGCAAGAGCGAGGGCGTAAAGCACGGTTCCAGTGCCGAGCGTTGCGATAAACGCATCGATCTTGGCGACTTCAACCAACAGGCCGTTTATCAGGCCCGTCACGGCACCAAGTAGCAAGACTACTGCCACGGCAACCGGCCAAGGCAGACCAAATGCGGTCTGCAAAGAGATGGCGAGAATGTGCCACAATACAATGCCGTAGCCGACAGTGAGATCAATGCGCCCTGCCGCCATGGGGATCATCGCCGCAAGGCTCAGGATCGCGATGATCGACTTGTCCGAGACAACCGAGCGAACGTTCAGCAAGGTCGGAAATGTATTCGGCATCATGATTGAGAACATGAGGATCAGGGCGATCGTCAGAAAAACCAGACCATAGACTGGTGCAAGTCGCGTGGCTTTCTCGGTGACCGATAGACCCCGCAGGTCGGCAGCGGTCGGTTCAAGCGCGTCGGATTGAAGGGATTGCATATGTATTGTCCTCCCGATGGGATTTATTCGCTCGCTGAGGCGGCGTTTATGAGAAACTGTGTTGTGAGATTGTCGCCTGAGAGCTCGGCGACGACCTTGCCGCGGCTGAACACCAGTGCTCGATGGCAGATATCGGCGATTTCCTCGAAATCAGTTGAGACTACGAGAACCGCCATACCTTTTGAGACGGCATCAAATAGCAGTGAATAGATTTCGGCCCTGGCGCCCACATCCACGCCAGCCGTGGGATCTTCCGCGATCAACAACTTGCGATTGGTCGATAGCCACCGTCCGACAATGACCTTTTGCTGATTGCCGCCAGAGAGAGCTTCTATCGGCAGCGTTGGATCATTGGGCGACAGTGCCACTTCGCGACCAAGCGCTATCGCATGGCGCTCTTCCTCGCCGCGACTGCGGAAGGAGAGTAGCGTCCGACCGATAGCAAGGGGGTTGATAAAGACGTTTTCCCGAATAGTTAGCGCGGTTGCGAGCGATTCCACCGTACGCTCACGCGCAACTAGTCCTATGCCGGACGCCATGGCTGAGCGTGGATTTGATAGATTAGGAACGGCCCCGTCTAGCAGAACTCGGCCCATGTGAGGTATCTCGCCAAACAGGCTCCTCCCAACTTCCTCATGACCGGCTCCGCGCAAGCCGACAAGGCCAACCACTTCGCCCCGGAGTAGCTCGAGATCAACCGGCCCAACGGTTCCAGTCATGTAGTTGCTTAGATGGAGCGCCAGCTTTCCAGGATGGACTTCGGGACGCGAGAAATCACGCGTCTTGCGCCCGACGATCAGATTAACGAGTTCGTCCGGCTCCGTGGTTGCGACTTCGCGTGCTCCAGCAACAAGTCCATCCCGTAGAACGACCACACGTTCAGCAATTCGGAAAATTTCATCGAGCCGGTGCGAGACGTAAATCATGCCCACGCCTTGGTCGCGTATGGTTCGCATGACCTTAAACAGGCGCTCCACTTCATCAGCTGGCAGGCTTGCTGTTGGCTCGTCCAGTACCAAGAAGTCACATTTAACCGCGAGCGCTCGGGCAATTGCCACCAGCGCTTTTTCCGTGTGGCCGAGATCCGAAATTCGCGTGGACGGATCAATGTCACAATCGACGGTCCTGAGTGCCGACCGCGCCGCTTCGCCAACAGCATTCCAATCGACAAGACCAAATTTCCGCGGATAGCCGAGCGCTAGCGCCATATTTTCCGCGATACTCATCCATTGAATCAGGCCCAGGTCCTGATGAATGAACGCGACAGGTTGTGCGTGATTAACCCGGCCAGGGGAATGACTGTAGACCTGTCCGTCGATGTGCACCTGACCTCGATCTGGTGTGTAAATACCACCGAGGATCTTTATCAAAGTGGACTTCCCGGCACCGTTTTCACCTAGCAAGGCAACGACCTCGCCACGCTTGACGCGCATCGACACGCCTCGTAGCGCATGTGTCCCGCCGAAGGACTTTTCGATGTTGGAGAATACCAGTCCGGCGTGCTCAACCGTATCGTCGTTTATGGAAGTGGCGGCGGGGATCATAGCAAATTCACCCCCCGACGATTTAGCGACACGGCATACAGGCTCGTCGAAGCGGTGATGAACAACTGATGGAGAGCCCGGCCGCCAAAGCAAACGTTGGACACGGTTTCGGGTACTAGAATTTTCCCGAGAAGCTCCCCCTCAGGCGAAATGCAATGCACCCCATCAGCAGCTGATGACCAGATGTTACCGTCCGTATCGACACGCAATCCATCCGCCACTCCGGGCGTGATTGTGTGAAACGCGTTGCCACCGCTTAGCGTCCCGCTGGTGCTGCAGTCGAACGCCCTGATCTGGGTTGGATCCCCACCGAACATCCTCCCTGTATCTGCCAGATAGAGCCTGTCTTCGTTCGGTGAAAAGGCGAGACCATTTGGGCCATTGACATCTGTGACGACAGCTTCAATGTTTCCGTTGCGGGGGTCGACGCGGTAGACGTTACAAGGCAGTTCCTGCTCCGCGCGCGCGCCTTCATAGTCAGTCGCGATCCCGTAATGAGGATCAGTGAACCAGATGGTCCCATCCGATTTAACGACGACATCGTTCGGGGAATTGAGGCGCTTGTCCTTGTATCGGTCGGCAATTACCGTGACGCTTCCATCAAGTTCGGTGCGGGTTACACGGCGCTCACCATGTTCGCAGCTGATGAGCCGACCCTGACGATCGCGGGTGTGACCATTAGAAAAATTCGAGGGGTCACGATAAATCGATATGCCGGCGCCTGGCGCCCAGCGCAGTACTTTATTGCTCGGTATATCTGAGAAAAGCAGGCATCCGTAGTCTGCAAACCAAACCGGTCCCTCTACCCAGGCAAAACCTGATGCGAGCTGTTTTAGTGGCGCATTTGCGAGCACGTAACTCCGGAACACCGGATGGTTTATTTCAAAAAATGACACGTTTGCCTCCCCTCCGATCCTTGAAATGGGACCGCATGTGAATTATGGTAGCGCTACCATTTTTAATGTCAAGAAGGTTCTCGACATGGAGTTCACAAAAGCGAGCAGGCAACTTACGCATGAAGGAGCCCTCCTTATGCTGCGGGCTGCCGTCGGTGCGGCGGATGGTTTGCGCCAACCCCAATGTGTTGTCATTGTAGATGCCAGCGGCGTGATAATTGGCAGCTTGCGTATGACGGGTGCCAAATTTCTCAGTCTGAAGAGTGCATCGGCCAAAGCGACGACGGCAGCGTCCATCGGCCGGCCGTCCGATATGATCCCCGAAAGCGTCCGCTCCGCAGTCGGCCTCGCGACAGATGGACAGGTCACTGGTTTGCGTGGTGGCCTTCCTATCCGTATTGATGGCAATTTGGTCGGGGGAATCGGAGTTGGCTCTGGCACCGGAGATCAAGATCACGAAGTCGCCATCGCGGCGCTCATGGCAATCGGCGCGGAAATACCATCGACCTGAGAAGTGGAGACTAGGACCACGTCGATCCTCTACCTTGGGCGTGCTCTCACGTCGGTCAGCTTTGCTAGAGTCCGGATTTTACGCGGCGATCTATTCCACGACCACGCGTAAAAACACCAGAGCTTGATTGCGCAGGAACCAGCGCGATATCTTACCTGTTCAACAAATTGGCACGGGACGTGAATGACCGCAAAGAAATCAGACAAACTCGCGCGGACCGCGCTCTCGCAATGCCGTCACACTTCAGCAAGTTGCGGACCGCGCCGGCGTTGGCGTGATGACGGCATCGCGCGCCATTAATTCTCCCCACATCGTTTCCGAGAGATGACGCCTGCGCGTCCAGGCAGCAATCCGCGACCTCGGCTAGCCGAACCCCCGCCCCTGAAGGGCCACACGGGTGCGACAACCGAGCCGACGGCTAGGCCGTAGGCGGCAATTTTCCGCCCGATTTCGTCGACCTCGGCATCGGTGGCGTCGATCGGCACATGCGGGGCCGCCAGAAAAATGATCTCGAGCGGGTCCGTGCCCTCTTTGGCCAAATGCCCGACATCCGGCACCCGTTTCGACACATGGGGGTCAAGACCGTTCAGCATGCGGTCGTAGTCCTGGTGGGTCCGGCATACCGATCCGGCCCGCGAATTGGGATGGTACGCCGCCTGAAGGCCCCTTTGCGCGGCGCGCGCCGCCACGTCAACATGAAATCGCCGGGCGTTTGAGCCCAAACCGATTTGAAATGCTCCAACACGTTGCGATGAAAGGGCGGCAGTCGCGCCCAAGTGCTCACCAAGACCAGCGATCACACCCGATCGGGCGCGCTCAAGCAGAGCTGCTGCGCGATCGCTCCACCCATCGAAATCCCTGCGACATGGGCGCGGCCGATCCGGGTGGTCCATGACGGCGCGCACGTCCTCGGCCATCTGTGCAGTGGTATAGCGCCCGCCGGGCTTTGACGTTCGGCCAATACCCCTGTTATCGATGGCGAAGCATTGGAAATGCTCGGCATAAGCGGCTCGGTACATTTTCCAGATGCTCTGGTCGGCCCCCAGTCCCATGATGAGCATCATGGGATCTCCGCTGCCGGTTATCCATAGAAGACCTCAAGGTCGCCACTTTTCGCAATCGGCATGTTCAGCCTCCCGTCGCTGACCGCTTGGCGGTCTGCCCATACGTTTGGTTCGGGCCGTGTTTGCGATCCTAGTCCTTCTTACTTGCTCGACTTGCGGAGATGCTCGGGCGTAGCTGCGAAAATCGGCAAGTCTATTTTGTCATAGCCGGCCTTCTTCTGAAGGAAGAGAACTTCACATCCGTGACGAAGGGCGTCCAGAGCAACCCGTTGAAACAGGGCGACAACGGAATCTCTTCTGCGGCATTCTGAGCTTGCAGATTAGAGACTTTGAGGCTGCGCGAACTGTGCGTCGCGGCTCTTTTTTGTAACGATCTGATCTTTAAGGGCGGACCCTCTGTCGTGTTATGTATCGATCACGATCGCAGCGCGTCGCAGGCGCGCGGCGGCTCGATGATCGGACCGAGCCCGTGGATTTGTGTCAAATCTGGTACGATGAGACCGTACTATGCGGTCCGTGCGGCAAATGACGACGCGCTCGTCTGTTCGGTCGTCGTTAGGATTTTGGATATTGCTGCGAACGGCGCTTCAACTTCTGCGGCGGCCATCGCGGCAATCACCGCCTCAGGCCGGCAACAGCGTGACGGTTTCCTGCGCCAATCTGCTTCTGAAGGCGCACATGCTCCCAATCCGAGCACGCCATGGCGCACTGGAAAGCCGTCACGGGCGCCATCACCTAGTGTATAACGTCAACGCGGGCCGTCCGTTCTCCAAAAGATAACGTGACACCTCTAGCCCGAAACTTCGCAAATGCAATTGCAACTAAAGTGGCGAGCCGTCCTTTAAGGCTCGCCCTCAATCTGAGCTACAGCGTCAGCGAACTATTCACCGGGATATGCGAGGCCGATCTGTTTCCGAACCATATCCAGCACCTCCATAATGGCCAGACTCTGTTCCGGAGCGAGGATCGACGAATTATTTCCTGTCCGGACCAGACCTTCCATTTCGAATGCCTGGAACTGCATGCCACGGCCGGGCACCTCTTCCACGAACTCCTCAATCACGACGCCGTTTTGATCGAAGACCTTGAAAGAAGTCGGCATGTACCACACAGAGGCGATCTCGATCCGCGCTTTGCTGCCGTAGACGACGGCAACATTAGGACCGGCACAATCGAGCGCCGAGACAGTTGTTGAAACAGCACCTCCCTGATGCTGCATCACGGTCGCAATTTCCGCATCTACGCCCGTGCTAGAAAAACGAGCTGATGCCTGAATAGAGGTAGGGATGCCCAGAAGATCGCAAGCGAAGGAGATAGGATATATTCCGAGATCAAGGAGCGCGCCCCCACCGAGGTCGAGTCTGTTCAACCTATGCTTTGGATCAGAGGGGAGATACTGCCGGTGCTCGGCTGAGATGGAACGCACTTCGCCTATGGCTCCCGATTCCACAATCTGCCGGATCTTGAGCATGTGAGGCAGGAACCGCGTCCACATCGCTTCCAGGACCACAAGTTTCTTTTCGGCAGCCCGATCGACAACCTGTCGCGCCTCTTTTGAATTCAATGTAAATGGCTTTTCCACGAGCACATGCTTGCCGGCGTTCAGGGCGAGAAGTGACGCTTCGACATGGTTGGGATGGGGCGTTGCAACGTAGATAATATCGACGTCTGGGTCGGCAACAAGAGCCTCATAGCTCCCGTGAAATTTCGGTATTCCGAATTGGTCGGCAAAGATCTTCGCCTTACCTGGTGACCTCGATCCGACTGCAGCGATCCTAAGGCCTGCTGAGATGAGATCCTGCGTGAAGAGTTCAGCGATCCAGCCGGTCGCCAATATACCCCAACCAAGTTTGGTGTTCATTCGTTCTCCCTTCAAAATATCAGTTGCAAAATCAAATCGATAAAAAGTCTGCATCCGACAAACGACCCTTCAGCATGCTCGGACAAACGCGATGACTGTTATATCAGCATTTTTGTAGCCAGCCCTCGCCGAATTCCATGGAGAAGCCAGGGCAATTGTGTCCTTCTATCGATGTGCTCAAAGAGCCTGCCCCTCGGAATCTTCGCAAGTTCGAGTGCGGCAATTGTGTTTCCTCAAGAAATCCTGCTTGGGCCTCAACGAGACCAGCTTTAGTTACTCCATATCGCTCAGACATTGCATCAACGTTATGGGGCCCTATGGTATCGCTACCATATCATTTGTCAAGCAAGGCTTCAGGACCCCATGCTGTTGATTATCGCACGAATTTTCCCCAGTTTTTCATTTCGGATGGATCCGCCCACACCGCAATAAAAATGTTTTCGATCAACATCATAAATGCAATCAGTTGGTAGAAGGCGAAATGGAAAGGTGGCGCAACTCTAGCTGAAACTCAACAACCCAGCACAAAGCTGACGTATCGAGCGGCATCCTCAGGATTACCAAAGAAAATCCGCTCCTCGCGAGCGGGACCACAGCGCTTGAAGAAACGACCGGCGCGGCAACATAGGTCAAGGATCACCCGACAACGCTTCGCACCACCCGTAACAACTTCAATGGACACTTCGAGCACATCGTCCACGTTTGCAATAGCGTAGACGATCTCCAATCCGCTGCCGAAAGGGAAACGCACTATCCGCTTAAGCTTCAGAAGAAGCGTTGTCATTGGCACGTCATCGGGGCGGTGCCTGGTAAACCAGGCCTGAAGTATATCGAGGTCGGCGTCAGGAGGAAAAGACGAGGTGTCCTTCATGCGACATCCTTCAGGCGGCTTTCGATCAGCAGTCCGCTTTCGTTCAAAATCGGATGTGCAACCGAGATGATGTGTGCGTTGATGCGCTTCAGGTCGCGCAGCATGTCGAGATGCAGTGAGCTGGTCTGCAGGCTGTCGGCACGGCCGTCGCGCAGGCGTTCGAGATGGCGCTCCGATGACTGCTTCTCCAGACGCCGGACCTCGACCTTCACCTCCATCATCTGCCTGGCAAGGTTGAAGTCGCGGGTGACGAAGATGGTCTGGGCGATGCGCAGGTTGTCGATCGTCAAGTGGAAGAGCTTCTTCAGCTCCTCATAGCCGTCCTCAGAGAATTTGAGACCTAGAGAGGCCTTCTTGGCGACTTGCGATAGCAGGCCCCTTTCGATGATGTCGCCTATATGTTCTAGGTTGATGGCATAGTCGATAATCACGATAGAGCGGCGGCCGTTCTCTTCGCTAAGGCTATCGCGACCTAGCTTCGAGAGATAAATCTTCACCTCCTGCTGTAGGCTGTCGACGCGCTTCTCCAGAGAGGGAATTTCCTGGAGCTTGGAGAGATCATTACGCTCAAAGGCGTCCGAGGCCCGCATCAGCATACGTTCGATGAGATCGCCGACGCCGAGTGTCTCGCGCGTGGCGTTGGCGAGCGCCACGACAGGCGTCGCAAGCTCCCGGCTGTCAAGATATTTCGGGGCGTTGTCGGCATGCGCCTCTTCCGGCACCAGGCGTAACATCAGGCGCGAAAGCAGGCGAGAGAATGGCCAGGCAAACGCCGCAAGCATGAGGTTGAAGCCAAGGTGGGCATCGACCGGCAGCTTGGCGGGTGTCAGCGGCAGCATTTCAAGCAATTCGGCGCCATATCCGGCCAGCGGCAGCGCAATGAGGCAGCCGACAGCCCGCACGATGAGATTACCGAGCGTTACGCGCTTTGCCGATGCCGAACCGGACAGCGACGCGACAACAGGCGGAATGGCGCCGCCGAGATTGGCGCCGAGCACCAGGATGATGATCAGGTCTGCCGAGAGAATACCCGTCGATGCCAGCGACAGGATGAGCACCACGGCGGCAAGGCTGGACGACGAGATGAAGGCAATGCCCGCTGAGAAGGAGAGCGCCACCGGCCACGCATTGTCGAGCAGGCCGATGAACGCGGCCAGAGCCGGCGATTGGCGCATCGGTTCCGTCGCAGCACTCAGCAAATGCAGAGAGAGCAGCATCAGGCCGATACCAATCAGGGCCGCACCACCGCCCTGGCGTCCAGTCGAGCCGCTACGATAGAGCACGATGCCTGCAAGGATCACCAGTGGCGAAAGCCATTCGATGCCGGTGGCGACGATCCAGGCCGTGACAGCCGTTCCGACATTGGCGCCGAGCAGCACGATCTGCGCCATACGCGGCTTGACCAGTTCGCGCTCGACGAAGGAAGCAACCATCAGCGCCGTCGCCGTTGAACTCTGCAAGGCGACCGTTGCGAAGAAGCCGGAGATGAAGGAGCGCAAGCTGCTTCTCGTGCCGGTCGCGAGCCCCGTCCTCAGTCGAGCGCCGAAAGCCCTGGAAACACCATCCTTCACCTGTGCGAGGCCGAACAGCAGCAGGCCGACTGCACCGAACAGGTTAATCATGACGACCGTGGATTCCATGCGCCGCTCTCCTTCCGACTAGCGCGATAGCGCTCTGGCCGACATCCGCGAGAGGGAGAGCAGGATCAGGAGAGTGACAAACCCGAGGATGACGGTCAGCGCAGCCGCATCGAAGATCGCCCCTCGATCGGAAAGCGCGAAAATATCGACCGGCAGCGTCACCCAGCCCGGAGGATAGACCATGATCGTCGCTCCGAGTTCGCCCATGGACAGCGCGAAGCTCAGGCTGAACGCAGCGATCAGATAGGGTGCGAGCAAGGGAAGCGTCACCCTACGGAGCCGGTAGGATGGCCGCGCACCCAGGCTTTCGGCAACCTTTTCGCAATCCGCCGGTATGCGCGCCAATCCTGCCGAGACGTTCCCGTAAGTGAACGCCGAAATCAGCACGAAGTGAGCGGCCAAAACGATGAACCGCGTGCCGTTCAACAGGATCGGCGGATGGCTGAAGGCGACAAGCAATCCCAGCCCGACCGACACGGAGGGCACGGCGCTCGGAATGAAGAACAATACGCTGAGGATCTGCCTAGGGACGGGGCGAACCGTCCTTAACGCAATCGCCGCCCAAGTTCCGCAGAAGAGCGCCAGAGCACTTGCCAGCCCACCCGTCAGCACGCTGGCGATGAGGCTGTTGAGGGCGTCGCCCTTCGCCGCATTCTGGAAGTGCGATAGGCTAAGGCTGCTTGGAAGCGCACCATTCCACTGGCCGGTCAGGCTCGCCAGCACGAGCACCGAGATGGGTAAACCATAGATAATGAGAAACAGAGGAACGACGCCGGCCCAAAGGGCGAGCCGCCCGGATTTAGACCACACCAGCACGGGAACCTCCGAAGTATGCGACAATCCAACGATAGAGACCGTAAAGGCCGAGCGAGAGCACGACATTGACGACGGCAATCACGCATGCCGTTACGTAGTCGAACTCCTGGATCGCCTTGCCGTAGACCAGCATCGGCAGCGTTATGACGTCCTTGGCTCCGATGAAAAGCACGATGCCGAACTCGTTCACGGTCAGCAGCAGGCAGAGGCTTCCGCCAGCGACGAGCGCGGGGAGTGCCGCGGGAAGGATCACCTGCCGCACGATGCGTGCCGGCCTTGCGCCGAGGCTGCTTGCGACTTCGATCTGCGAGTGCTCGATCAGCGAGAAGGCGGCAAGAAGCGGGCGCATGACGAAGGGAGTATAAACGGTGATTTCCGCCAGCATGACCCCCCACCTAGAATAGAGGAAGTCCAAGGGTGGAACATTGCTTCCGAACAGCGACATCAGGGGTTGGTTGATGAGCCCGGCTGAGCCGTAGATGAATGTGAATGCAAGCGTCACCAGGAATGTCGGCAGTGCAATGAAGGTATCGATCAGCCGTCCTGCAAACCGTGAGCCTGGAAACGGGACGAAGGCTATTGTCAGCGACAGGACAAAACCCAGGACGAGGCATCCGGCGGTCGAGCCCACCGCGATCGTCAAGGTATTGTAGACACCGCGGTGGAACTCGCGTGAGCCGAATACCTCCACAAAATAACGAAGGGTGATCGTTCCGTCGTCGCCCAGCGACTGCCGCACGATGAGAGCCAGGGGAAAGAAAAACAGGGCGGCAAGGACCAGAAGCGGTGGAACCGCCCAGAGCGACGGCATCCCCCCTCTCCCGGCCGGAGCGATAGCGACCTCAGCCATGGCGGCCATCCTCCGGAACCAGGGTGACATCATAGGGATCGAAGTGGATTTCGATCTTCTCACCCTGCACTGGGGGTTCCTTGATGGGAGCAGACGATAGCCGCACTTCGACACCGTCGACGTCCATTGTCACGTTATGAACATCGCCCTGCCACTGAACGCTCAGCACTCTGCCGCGCATGGTGTTGGTGGTCCGCTCGGTCTTTTCCAGCTTGAAATCGTGCGGGCGGATGCAGAGAAGGCAATCGCGGCCTCCCGCGATTCCGTGATGGTTGACGGCGAGCAACTGCCCACCCTGGTGACGGACGCTGGCCATCCCGTCGGAAGAGATGTGGAGGGTGGTGACGGGCAGAAGGTTCGCCCTGCCCAGAAACTCTGCGGCGAACCGGTTCGGCGGATAACGGAAAAGCGACCGTGAGTCACCGAATGCGCGCAGCTTCCCGTCCCGCATGATGCCGATATGATTGGCAAGCGTGAGGGCCTCCGACTGGTCGTGGGTGACGTAGAGGACAGTGAGCGAAGGCAGTTCGCGATGCAGCTTGGCAAGCTCGTCGAGCATCGACCGCCGGATTTGCGCATCAAGCGCCGACAACGGCTCATCGAGGAGCAGGACCTGGGGCTTGGGCGCAATCGCACGGGCGATCGCTACGCGCTGCTGCTGTCCGCCCGATAGCTCCCTTGGGTAGCGGCGGCCATAGGCAACCATCCCGACCATCGAGAGACACTCGGGGACCCTGGCCTTGATCACATCTTCCGGGACGCCCTTGGCCCGAAGTCCGAAGGCGACGTTCTCGTCTACCCGCATATGCGGAAACAGGGCGTAGTTCTGCACCACCATGCCGATGTTGCGCTCGTAGGGAGGAAGATCGGTGACATCGCGGGTCCCGATGGTTATCCGCCCTGCCGAGGGCCGGACGAAACCCGCGACGGCTCTCAGCGCCGTTGTCTTGCCGGAGCCCGAAGGCCCGATGAGGGAGACGATTTCGCCGGCTGTAACGGTCAGCGAAAGCGAGTCGAGGACGACGGTCCCACCGTAGGTCACAGAGACGTCGTCGAAGCCAATCGTTCCGCCCTGTTGGGCGGCGACGGCCCCGGAGACCGCCGCATAGTCCGTCTGGTGGAGTGCCATCGCCCTGGTCATCAGTTGCTCACCGTCACATCTTTGTAGCGGGCGACATCGGCCTTGAGATCGCCGAGGACCTTGGGCCAGTCTGGCGACCAGATTTCGACGCCTTCAAGCATCGTATGCAGCTTCTTGAAGTTTTCGTCCTGCGGCTTGATATCGGTGCGCACTGGCAGCCCCATGGCAACCGTCGACACTTCCTTTTGAGCACCTTCGCTGAGGAGGAAGTCTATGAGCTTCTTGCCGTTTTCGGCCTCCGGAGCGCCTTTAACCAGACCAACATAGTAGGGCAGCGGAAAGACGCTTTTCTTTCCATCGGGCCCGGCAGGTAGAAAGATCTTGATGTTGGGGTTGTCAGCGGACTGTGCGAGATTCATCTGCATGTCGCCGTTTGCGACATAGAGTTCACCCTTATTGACGAGTGCCGTCAGCTTTCCCGTGGATGCGGAAGGACCAAGATTGTTGGCCTGAAGTTTCTGCAGATAGTCGAAGCCGGCATCCTTGCCGCCGAAAGACTTGAAGGTCTGCAGCATGAACGCAGTGCCGTCGCCTGCCTGACCGGGAGTCGAATACTGGACCTTGAGTTTGAACTTGGGATCGAGAAGATCTTGATAGGTTGCAGGAGCGGTCTTCAGGATTTCGGCATTGTAGATGAAGTCCGGATAGTTGTTGACGACCGCCACGAACATGCCGCCCGGATCGCGATCGTGGTCGCCAAGCTTGTCGGCATCCTTGGGGGTGTAGGCCTGCAGCAACCCGTCGGCCGCCGCCTTCTGAATGAACGGCGGGAGTGTCATCAGCACATCGGCCTGTGTGTTTGATTTTTCCTTCGCGACGCGGTCGACGACGCCGCTCGATCCCGCCTCGACATACTGGACCTTGACGCCGGTCGCCTTCGTAAAGGCTTCGAACTGGTTTCCGAGCCAGCTCGGATTGCCGTCGTGCAATCCGTCGACACTGTAGACTGTAACCACGTCGCCCGCGTATGCGGATGTTGCGAGCGTCGCCGCGACTATGCAGGCGGCGGACAGCATAAGGCTGACTTTCATGGAAATGCTCCTGTCGTTGATGCGTTAACTGTTCCCGTTCGGCGTTTCCGTGGAGGCTTTGCGCCCCTCTGTTGGACAGCATCTTGTTGCTCACCTATCGATAAGTAAAATCTATTCGTTTTATGAAACTATAGATCAGGCTTATCGTGGAAATGCTGCGCCTGAAAAATTGGCATCTGCATTCAGTGATTGCATCATTCGCGGGCGTGGAAATAAAAAGGCGGCATCCGTAAGATGCCGCCTTTGCTTTTGCGCATAGTAAAGCGTTCAGGGCCAAGGTAGAGAGAAGGTTTTCACATTGGTGAAACTCTTCATGGCCTCGATCACTCCCTCCTTATAGCCATTGCCGGAATCCTTGATGCCGCCAAAGGGAGACATCTCGATGCGGTATCCGGGGACTTCCCAGATGTTCACGGTCCCGACGTTCAGGCCCGTGATGTACTTCTGCATCCGACGGAAATCGTTCGTGCAGACCCCCGACGACAGTCCGAACGCCGTCGAATTCGAGATTGCGATCACGGCATCGTCGTCGTCGGGAACCCGTACAATCGGGATAATGGGGGCAAACGTCTCCTCCATTACCAGTTCCGACGAATGATTGACGCGGTCGACGACGATCGGCGGCAGAAGAGCGCCCCGCCGGCCAGGATTGTAGAGTATCTCCGCGCCCTGCTCCGCCGCCTGCTCGACCCTTTTCTCGAAGATCGCGGCAGCCTTCTC
This sequence comes from Rhizobium sp. ASV8, assembly GCF_016429255.1. Lineage (GTDB taxonomy): Bacteria > Pseudomonadota > Alphaproteobacteria > Rhizobiales > Rhizobiaceae > Rhizobium. The sequence continues at coordinate 2,080 of NZ_JAELUG010000121.1, read as the reverse complement.
GTGGACGACAGTGCCGATATCCGTTGTGCGATCCATGGGGTCGCCAAATCTCAACTTCTTTGCTCGCTCGAGGACCAGGGGAACGAAGCGGTCGGCCACCTTCTCCTGACACAAGATCCGCTTGACGGCTGTGCAGCGCTGCCCGGAGTTCTTGGTCGCCCCTGCAACGGCGAGATCGGCGGCTTTCGCGAGATTGTCATCGTCGAGATCGTTCAGAATGATCAGCGGATCGTTTCCACCGAGTTCGAGCACCTGCCGCTTGTAGTGTGCGTTGGCCGCGATCAGCTTGCCCACAGGAACGCTGCCGGTGAAGGTGATGAGATCGAAATCCGGGTTGGTGATCATCTCCATGCCGATGTCGCGCGGCCAGCCGGTGACGACTGAGAGCATCTCCGGCGGAAGCCCTGCCTCATAAAGTATGTCCGCCAGCAGCAGAGCCGTCATCGGCGTCAGCTCTGTTGGTTTCAACACGACACAGTTATTGGTGGCGATCGCCGGTGCGATCTTGTGCGCAACCATGTTCAAGGGATGATTGAACGGCGTGATCGCAGAGATCGCGCGGAGCGGCTCCCGCGTCGTGAAGATTTTTCGAGCCTTGCCGTGGGGCGTGAGATCGCAAGAGAAGATCTCGCCATCGTCCAGGATGCACAACTGTCCCGACAAGGTCAGAACGTCATAGGCGCGGCCGACTTCATAAAGGGAGTCGGCCTTGGATATTCCGAGCTCCAGCGTGATGAGGTCGGAAATCTCCTCTTTGCGCGCAACCAGCAATTCTGCTGCGGAAATGAGTATCCGTTGCCTCTCGTATCGTGTCAGCTTCGGCTGGTAGGCAGCCGCGATCGCAAACGCCTTCCTGGCATGCTCGGCACCGCCGGCGGGAACGGTCCCGATAACCGTATCATTCCAGGGATATCGGACCTCGACCACGCCGTCCGCTTCCACCGCTTTTCCGGCGATCCGCATCGGCATGTGGCGGACGCCAAAGCCGGTTTCTATCTTGGTCATGGCGCCCTCCTTCAACTGGCGGGCTGCGCGGCCGCAACGACCGCGTAGTAGAAGGCATCGAAGTTCCGCAGCGATTCAGTGGAAAGGAGATCGGGGAGCCTGCGGTTGACGATGAAGGGAACCCGCTGTTCCGTAAGACCACCATGCGAGCGAAGCGGCTCGTTCAAAGCTGCCAGATCGTGCCGGTGTTCACTCGTGCCCAGCGTCTTGTTTTCCGTCGAGATCATGACGACATCGCCGATGCGGTCATCGGGAAGTTCGAAGCGTATACAGGCCTCCGGACGCGAGAGCACGAGATCGATTCCCTCGATTTTCGAAAGACGCTCGATGATGTCTTCTCGATCGGCGTCCTCAGGAAGATACGCCGTCGCGAACGATCCCAGTGCGCCGTGGTGAACGACATAGGGGTCCGTGATCGGAAGGATGACGCGAGCGGCGTCCTTGCCCAGCCATTCGTCGAGCAGGTCCTGGACGTAGACGACATCGGGCGAGCCGTCGGCCCGATGCTTCGGCTTCATGCCGTGGTCGGCGGTGACAACGATCGCCGCGCCGAGGGCGTCGAGCTCGGTGAGATATCTGTCGAACATCTCGTAGAAGGCGTTGGCCTGGGGAACGCCCGGAGCATATTTATGCTGCACATAGTCCGTGGTCGTCAGGTACATGATGTCGGGCCGGAATTCCTTGAGCAACTTCACGCCGGCCGCGAAAACGAATTCCGAGAGCTCGGCGGAATAGACTTCCGGAACGGGCAGGCCAAGCCAGCCTGAGGCATTTTCAAGACCGTTTTCAGCCTTCGTCGACTTGTCCGACTTCTCGGAGGAAAAGCAGACCGCCCTGTTATCCTCGAAGGCAAGTCCCTTGCCGAGAAGCGCGCGCAGCTTGTCCTTGGCGGTGACGATGGCGACCTTCGCCCCCGCGTCATAGAAAGCCTTGAAGATCGTCGGCGCTCTCAGGAAGCGCGGATCGTTCATCATCACCTCCTTGCCTGTCTGCGGCTCGTAGAGGTAATTGCCACAGATCCCATGGACCGCAGGTGGGCGCCCGGTGGCGATCGAGAGATTGTTGGGGTTGGTAA
>NZ_JAELUG010001154.1 GCF_016429255.1 Rhizobium sp. ASV8 | reverse complement strand
CCCCCCCCCCCCCCCCCCCCCCCCCCCCCCCCCCCCCCCCCCCCCCCCCCCCCCCTTTTTCAACCCGACGACGCCATACGCGATTTAATAGACCGTCTCGTGGGCTCGGAGATGTGTATCAGAGACAGAAGGAACTGTTCTTGCTGCTCTCTTGTGATTTCGTTCTTGCGTCCAATCTTCAGGACGCTAGGCACAGGGCTCTTTGGCCGTGTTGCCCGGCGCTTAGTCTGGGCCGGCTCGTCGTACAGAGTCTGTCTCTTATACACATCTGACGCTGCCGACGACGTGTCGTGGGTGGAGGTGGCGGGGGGGGGGGGGGGGGTGAGGGGGGGGGGGGGGGGGGGGGGGGGGGGGGGGGGGGGGGGGGGGGGGGGGGGGG
>NZ_JAELUG010001153.1 GCF_016429255.1 Rhizobium sp. ASV8 | reverse complement strand
CCCCCCCCCCCCCCCCCCCCCCCCCCCCCCCCCCCCCCCCCCCCCCCCCCCCCCCTTTTTCACCCTCAAGCCGGCACCCGAGATTTAATAGACCGTCTCGTGGGCTCGGAGATGTGTATAAGAGACAGGCACAAACCTGTCGCCATCGGAGCGTTGGCACCAGATGGATGCCCCTACAGCCTGGTCTGACTTGGTCACAGTTTGGAAAGAGAACAAGGATCTTTATGACACCTTTTCTGACTGCTTTACCTCTGTCTCTTATACACATCTGACGCTGCCGACGACGTGTCGTGGGTGTAGGTGTCGGGGGTGGGCGGGTGAGGGAGGGGGGGGGGGGGGGGGGGGGGGGGGGGGGGGGGGGGGGGGGGGGGGGGGGGGG
>NZ_JAELUG010001152.1 GCF_016429255.1 Rhizobium sp. ASV8 | reverse complement strand
AGCGGAAGAAGTTGCTACCGAATTGAGAAAATATCGCATCAGGGCCAGGCACTATCATGCCGGAATCAATCCGCACGAAAAGATTGAGGTACAAGCTGATTGGCAAAGAGGAGATGTCAAAGTTGTCGTGGCTACAATTGCGTTTGGTATGGGTATTGACAAGCCGAATGTGAGATTTGTGATTCATCATGGTTTGCCCAAGAGCCTAGAGGGGTATTACCAAGAAACTGGGCGCGCTGGGCGAGACGGTAAGCCTTCTGACTGCATCCTCTTCTACGGCAAGTCGGACATAAGGGTCCTGAAAAAGCTTATCGAGGATGGAGAAGGCAGCCGCGAGCAAAAAGACCGCCAAATGGCAATGTTGAACAGAGTTACAGCC
>NZ_JAELUG010001151.1 GCF_016429255.1 Rhizobium sp. ASV8 | reverse complement strand
CCCCCCCCCCCCCCCCCCCCCCCCCCCCCCCCCCCCCCCCCCCCCCCCCCCCCCTTTTTTCATCCATATTTCGGAATACGAGATTTAATAGACCGTCTCGTGGGCTCGGAGATGTGTATCCGCCCCCCCTCACGAAATGGGCGGATTCGTTAACGGCATCGAGGCGTGGGCCGGCGACCCAAGACAGTGATCCAACGGCCGGAACTGTGTCGCCTGCCGGGAAATGCAGCACTTTCTGCGTTCCATAGCTGCTGTCTCTTATACACATCTGACGCTGCCGACGACGTGTCGTGGGTGTAGGTGTGGGGGGTGGGGGGGTGGGTGAGAGGGGGGGGGGGGGGGGGGGGGGGGGGGGGGGGGGGGGGGGGGGGGGGGGGGG
>NZ_JAELUG010001150.1 GCF_016429255.1 Rhizobium sp. ASV8 | reverse complement strand
GAGGAGAGAGGTAATAGAAGACTTTATGGGCACAAATGCGAGGCGCGTTTTAAAGTTGGACGGATATAAAGAGCAACCCAAGATCTGAAAACTTTTTTCAAAGGCATATTTGTAAGCCCGCTCTATATTTTTGGCAAGTAATTCCATTTTGTCATAGCTGAAATATGCGCCAGTCTTTGTGATTCCGTAAAGCCGCCTTATTAGGAAGCCAGAAGTATCGCGAGCTATTATGTATTTGTGTGCGGGGACGCATCTGTTTTGCCATTCACAATATCAAAATCTACGATAAGAAAGTAACCCCCCTAATAGTAAATATGGCCTTTCAAAAGACTCACTACGATTTCTCCTCAAGACCTTCTTAATTGGGATAGTTTAAGGC
>NZ_JAELUG010001149.1 GCF_016429255.1 Rhizobium sp. ASV8 | reverse complement strand
CCCCCCCCCCCCCCCCCCCCCCCCCCCCCCCCCCCCCCCCCCCCCCCCCCCCCCACTTTTCAATCATAACACGGAATACGAGATTTAATAGACCGTCTCGTGGGCTCGGAGATGTGTATAAGAGACAGGGACAAGAAAAGAGCCACCACCAGAAAACATAAAAAAAATATGCCAGGACAAAATTCATCTTATAACAAAACTTCACGCCGCCCCTAAATCTAGTAAAGTAAAACCTGGGCATACAAAAGCCCCTGTCTCTTATACACATCTGACGCTGCCGACGACGTGTCGTGGGTGTAGTGGTCGGTGGGGGGGGGGGGGGTAGGGGGGGGGGGGGGGGGGGGGGGGGGGGGGGGGGGGGGGGGGGGGGGGGGGGGGG
>NZ_JAELUG010001148.1 GCF_016429255.1 Rhizobium sp. ASV8 | reverse complement strand
CCCCCCCCCCCCCCCCCCCCCCCCCCCCCCCCCCCCCCCCCCCCCCCCCCCCCCCTATTTCAATCTCAAGACGTCATACGAGATTTAATAGACCGTCTCGTGGGCTCGGAGATGTGTATAAGAGACACAAACAGAGCGGAATGTCTGCTTTGTCTTTTTTTTTTCTTTTCTTTGCGGCTGGGCCGCCTTTAGGTTATTATCTACAGATATTCAGGTGGCCGCGCTTATACGAGGCTGCTGCACTCCGCGGCCTGTCTCTTATACACATCTGACGCTGCCGACGACGTGTCGTGGGTGGAGATATAGGTGGTGGGGGGGTGGGTGAAAAAGGGGGGGGGGGGGGGGGGGGGGGGGGGGGGGGGGGGGGGGGGGGGGGGGG
>NZ_JAELUG010001147.1 GCF_016429255.1 Rhizobium sp. ASV8 | reverse complement strand
CCCCCCCCCCCCCCCCCCCCCCCCCCCCCCCCCCCCCCCCCCCCCCCCCCCATCCTACTCCTCCCCCCCCCACCGACCTCCACCCCCACGACACGTCGTCGGCAGCGTCAGATGTGTATAAGAGACAGGCCACCGACCTTTGCCCTTAGTTCTCGCGGCGCTACGCAACGAATCACAGACAGGTTTTAAAGAATGCCTACCGAATCATCATACCTAATAGTCGGTGCCGGTGTTTTTGGCGTATCCACGGCCTGTCTCTTATACACATCTCCGAGCCCACGAGACGGTCTATTAAATCGCGGATGGCGTCTTGGGGGGGAAAAAAGGGGGGGGGGGGGGGGGGGGGGGGGGGGGGGGGGGGGGGGGGGGGGGGGGGGGG
>NZ_JAELUG010001146.1 GCF_016429255.1 Rhizobium sp. ASV8 | reverse complement strand
CGGCATATCTTGCCACTCATCCGCTTCCACGACATCTCCAGGTTGGTAATCCCCCCATGCCCATCCGCAGTCCGTCATTTGTCGCGCCAGTTTGTCTGCCGTGATCCAGCGTATGTCTAGCCACTCTGCGCCGCGATCGACCACAATCACCTCTGCCTTGGCCTGCTCGCGAATCGTGCGGTGCATTTCACTCTTTTCAGCGGCGTTTCTGCTACTACCGCTGCTGATGTTGTTGTTGTTGCTGCTGTCACCGTTGCCGTTGTTGCTTGAATCATCGACCAAAAGCTTTTGTGAAATGATTCGCTGCCTGTCTTGTTTGGTGGTGCTTTGAAATGTACGCTTCAAGGCCACGAAGCTGCGGCAGCGCTTGACAATATTC
>NZ_JAELUG010001145.1 GCF_016429255.1 Rhizobium sp. ASV8 | reverse complement strand
CCCCCCCCCCCCCCCCCCCCCCCCCCCCCCCCCCCCCCCCCCCCCCCCCCCCCCTTTTTCACGCATACTCCGGCATACGAGATTTAATAGACCGTCTCGTGGGCTCGGAGATGTGTATAAGAGACCCATAACCAGGTGGTTGATCCTGCACCCACTTAGGGCGCTTACCGCGCTGAGCTTTCTCGGCTTCCTGGGCAGCTTGCACCTCCTTTGACAAGCCGACGCCCTTCTTACCGCGCCTACTTTCTAGCTGTCTCTTATACACATCTGACGCTGCCGACGACGTGTCGTGGGGGTAGATGTAGGTGGTGGGGGGGTGATTAAAAAAGGGGGGGGGGGGGGGGGGGGGGGGGGGGGGGGGGGGGGGGGGGGGGGGGG
>NZ_JAELUG010000120.1 GCF_016429255.1 Rhizobium sp. ASV8 | reverse complement strand
AAAGGCACGGCGGGAAGTTCGCCGTGCCTTTTTTGATTCCGAGGTATTGCCGGCCTCGTGCTATTTGTCGCGGCTGACGCTCATTTCGCCAAAGATGCGGGCGACTTCCTTCTGAAGGGCGCTGTCCGCTCCAGTCATCGGCGCAAGCTCCGGCTCTATACGTTGCGCAGGAGCTGGATTGGGCGCCGCAGCCGGTTGCTGCTGGACCTGGCGTTGTGGCGGAGCGTTTGGAATGATCCGTTCCGCCGTCAAGTTCTTCGACATTTCCGCTTCCAAAATACGCTGGAATTCGTTGCCGGAATCGGCAGAGGCGGGCGATGCGACCGTCGGCTCGACCGGTGCGGCGGCTCGGGCCGGCTGCGGCGGCAGCACGGTATGGCGTGCTGCGTCCAGTATGTCGGCGGCCTCAGCTTCCGTGATAACGGGTGCCGGCTGAGGTGCTCGCTGTGGCGGCGTTGCGACCGGTTGCGGGGCGGTCTCGACCGGTTGCGGCGCAGGCTTCGGCGTTGCGGCAACAACGGGCTCGGCGCGCAGATAGGCTTCAAGCCTGTCTTCCGTGGGCTGCTGGCGCTGCGTTGGAAGCGCGGCCGGAGGACTATCCAGCTCGGCGACCTTCTGTCGCGATAGCGGACGGCTTTCCGATGAAGGGGGAATGTCGAGCGATGTCGCGGCACCTGCCTTATTTGGATCGGAGATGCCGGATTCGATGACGATATCGGTCGGGCCGCCGATCATGATAAGATGTTCGATGCCATCGCGCCGCACAAGCACGAGCCGTCGACGCGCATCGACGGCGGCGGCATCAAGCACCTGAAGGCGCGGCTGGCGGTTCTTGCCGCCGCGCACAAAGGGTGACGGCGCCCGGTTGCGCAGGATCCAAAGAACGCCAACGAGCAAGAGGAGGGCGAGTGCAACCCCGCCGGCTGCGAGGAAAAAGCGGCTGCCGTAGGCTCCGGCGATGTCGTCCAACATGTCGAGATACTCCGTATTTGTCCCCGATGTCGCGGCCGAGGTGCAACTACTGCAAGGTAGATACTTTGACTTTGGCTTTCCTATGCGGCGATCATAAGGACAGGATCTAGCCGGATACAAGATGCGATTGTAGCCTCTTGGGCTGTCTTGCTTGTGAATTCAAGTCTTTCTCGCCCAGCAAAGCTTTTTGCCTGTCATGCAAATTGGTAAAGAAGATTCGCAAAGTCCGACTCTGGCGATCCGCAATGTCCATGACATGTCGCGAGGAGAACGGCGCAGACGAGGGGTTTATGACGAAGCAGCGTCCGTCCGACGAGTATAGCGTGCCGCTGGTGGATCGCGGGGTTCGTTCCGGAACCGTGCTGCGCATCATCTTGCTTGCGCTCGTTCTCATGGCTGCCGCGGCCGCCTTCGTCCTGTTCAAAAGCCAACTCGACAACGAGGCCGTGCTCGGCGGCCTTGGCATTCTTGCCATGGTCGGGATCTTCTTCCTGGTCTCGTCGATCATTGGTTTCGTCGAGGTCATGCCGCAGCCACAGTCCGATAGCCTGGCGCGTTCGTTCCTGAACAGCCATCCGGATGGGACGCTGATCACGGATGAGAAGGGGCGCATCGTCTATGCCAATGCTGCGTACGGACGGCTGACGGGTGCTGCCAAGGCGACCGAGGTACAGTCGCTCGAGACGCTGCTTTCTCGTAACCGTGAGTCAAACGAGGCTCTCTATCGCCTGGCCAATGGTTTGCGTGACGGCAAGGAGGGGTCGGAGGAGTTTCGGCTGCTGAAGCCGCTTGGTCCCTTCAACGGAATCGGGCAGACGGCCCATTGGTATCGATTGAAAGCGCGGGTATTGCAGCCGGAGCAGGGTGGCAACACGGCGCTGCACATCTGGCAGATCACCGATATCACGTCCGAGCGCGACGATCAGGAGCGCTTTTTCAAGGAACTTCAGAACGCGATCGATTATCTCGACCATGCGCCGGCTGGTTTCTTTTCCGCCGGCCGCAAGGGCGAGATCTTCTATCTCAACGCTACGTTGGCGGAATGGCTCGGTTTCGACCTGACGAAATTCGTGCCGGGATCGATGACGATCGGAGATCTCGTGGCCGGAGAGGGGCTGGCGCTCATCCAGTCCGTGCAGGCTGAACCCGGCTTCAAGAAGACGGTGACGCTCGATCTCGATCTGCGGCGTTCCAACGGCCAGAGCCTGCCGGTGCAGATCGTCCATAGCGTCACGTCGATGCGCGACGGCGCCCCGGGAGAGAGCCGGACCATCGTACTGACACGGCAGAATGGCGGCGACACCGAGCAATCGGCGTCGGCTGCGGCGATGCGTTTCAGCCGCTTCTTCAACAATACGCCGATGGCGATCGCGTCCGTTGATGGCAACGGCCGCATTCTGCGAACCAATGCCCCGTTCCTGAAGCTGTTCTCGGATCTGGTATCACGCGACGACATCGAGCGCGGCGCGGCGCTGGAGACCATCGTCAACGAGAGCGACCGGTCGCGGCTGCATCAGGCGCTGGCAGCAGCCAAGGACCGACAGGGCGATATTCCGCCCATCGACTCCCGCAATCCGAAAGACGATACGAGGCATTTCCGCTTCTACGTCAACGCTGTCATCGACCAGACGGACGAGGCGCCGGAAGAGGCTGCCATCGTCTATGCCGTCGAAGTGACCGAGCAGAAGGCGCTCGAAACGCAGATGGCGCAGACGCAGAAGCTCAATGCCGTCGGCACGCTCGCCGGTGGCATCGCGCATGACTTTAACAACGTGCTGACGGCGATCCTGCTGTCGTCAGACCATCTCCTGCTGCAGGCGCGGCCTTCCGATGCCAGCTTTGCGGATTTGATGGAAATCAAGCGCAATGCCAATCGCGCGGCTGTGCTGGTGCGCCAGCTGCTGGCTTTCTCGCGCAAGCAGACCATGCGGCCGTCGATCCTCAATCTGACCGATGTGATCGGCGATCTCCGCATGCTGGTGGATCGGCTGCTATCGGGCACGCATGTCAAGCTGGATGTCGACTACGGTCGCGATCTCTGGCCGGTGAAGACGGATCTTTCGCAGTTCGAACAGGTGCTCATCAATCTTTGCGTCAATGCGCGCGATGCGATGCCGGGCGGCGGCATGCTGACGCTGCGGACGCGCAATCTGCTTGCGGCTGACGTCAGCGCCTTCAACTATCCCTATCTGCCGCATGAGGACATGGTTCTCGTCGAAGTCAGCGATACCGGCACCGGTATCGCGCCCGAAATCATGGACAAAATCTTCGAGCCCTTCTTCACCACCAAGGAAGTGGGCAAGGGTACCGGCCTCGGCCTTGCCATGGTCTATGGCATCATCAAGCAATCCGGCGGGTACATCCAGCCGGAATCGGAAGTCGGCAAGGGAACGACCTTCCGCATCTTCCTGCCGCGCCATATCGTCGAAATGCCAGCCGTTACCGAAGCGAAAACGCCCGAAAGCCGGGATGTTGCTGCCATGGACCAAAGCGTTGCAGCCGTGGTGCCTTCGGAAGAGCCGGCCGACCTGACCGGCAAATCTGCGGTCGTGTTGCTGGTCGAAGACGAGGAGGCGGTGCGTCGCGGCGGCAAGCGCATGCTCGAGACGCGCGGTTATACCGTTTATGAGGCCGGTTCCGGTGTGGAAGCGCTCGATATCATGGATGAACTCGACGGCCAGGTCGATGTCGTCGTGTCGGACGTGGTCATGCCTGAGATGGATGGCCCGTCGCTCCTGCGCGAGCTGCGCAAGAAATACCCGGATATGAAGTTCATCTTCGTGTCGGGTTATGCGGAGGATGCCTTCGCCCGCAACCTGCCGGCGGACGCGCAATTCGGCTTCCTGCCGAAGCCGTTTTCGCTGAAGCAGCTTGCGGTGGTCGTGCGCGAAACGCTGGATAAATAGGCGAGAGGCGATTGGGCCTCTCCCTGTTGCCGATTGTATCGCAAAGGTGTAATCAACCGCGCATGAACGATTTTGCACAGCCCATTTGTCAAATGTGGTGGCGCTCCTTCTAGGAGCGGCAGTCGTCATATATTGAAATCGACCCTGCCGCCGTGATCCGGCAGGCATGTTCATTTCAGGTTCCTTCCCGATTGCCGCGGCTCCTTTTGCGGAGCAAAGAATGTCTTCCCCTATCGATACCCGCCCCATCATCCTGACGGGCGACCGGACCACCGGTCCTCTCCATCTCGGCCACTATGTCGGCTCGCTGAAGAGCCGTGTCGCGCTTCAGCGCAGCCATCGGCAATTCTTGCTCCTGGCCGATACCCAGGCCCTGACCGATAATGCCGATGATCCCGAAAAGGTCCGTCGCAACGTTCTCGAGGTTGCCATCGACTATCTCGCCGTCGGCATCGATCCCACGCAAACGACGATCTGCGTGCAATCCGGCTTGCCGGCGCTGGCGGAACTGACATTGCTTTACCTGAATTTCGTCACTGTCAGCCGCCTTGAGCGCAATCCGACAATCAAGACGGAAATCCAGCTGCGCGGCTTCGAGCGAGACGTGCCCGCCGGTTTCCTCTGCTATCCCGTGGCGCAGGCGGCCGATATTACCGCCTTCAAGGCGACGGTGGTGCCGGTTGGCGAGGATCAGGCGCCGTTGATCGAGCAGACCAACGAGATCGTTCGCCGCCTCAATCGGCAAGCCGGACGTGAAATCCTCGTCGAGGCTTCGGCCATGGTGCCCAAAATCGGGCGCTTGCCGGGTGTCGATGGCAAAACGAAGATGAGCAAATCCCAGGGCAACGCCATCCCGCTATCTGCTTCGCCCGATGAGGTCAGCGCCGCGGTGCGGCGCATGTATACCGATCCGGACCACCTGCGGATAAGCGATCCCGGCAAGGTCGAGGGAAATGTCGTCTTCACCTATCTGGATGCGTTTTGCGACGATCGGGCTGTTATCGACGACCTGAAGGCGCGCTATCGTCGTGGAGGACTTGGCGATATCACCTTGAAGAGACATCTTGAAGACGTCCTTCAGGCACTGCTCGCGCCGATCCGCGAACGCCGTGCACGCTTCGCCGCCGAGCCGGATTATGTCATGGGAATCGTGCGCGAGGGTACGCGAAGGGCGAGGGAGCGGACGGAGGCGACGCTTACCGAGCTGCGGAACGCCCTTGGCTTGTTCACACTAGAGCCGGATGATTTTAGGTCTGTTCGACCTAAAATCTGAATCCGCTCTAGAACCAGAAAAGTAGAGCGTGATGTCATCCGAAAACCGCTTACACTTTTCGGCATCACGCTCTAGCTTGAAAGAACTCAAAAAAGAGAGGGCCGGGCGATCTTCCGAACGCCCGGCCCTCCGTCGTGAAGGCAATATCAGTTATTCTGCGAGAGCAACCGCAATTTCCGCGCCGAGGCGTGCGTTGTTCTCGACAAGCGCAATGTTGGTCTTGAGGCTGCGGCCTTCGGTGATGTCGAAGATGGTGCTGAGCAGATAAGGCGTGACCGCCTTGCCGGCGATCTCGTCGCGGGCAGCGCTATCGAGGGCGCGCTCGATGTAGATTTCCATCTCTTCGCGCGGGATTTCGTCGGCTTCCGGAACCGGGTTGGCGATCAGCATGCCGCCATCAATGCCGAGCTGTTCGCGCGTCGTCTGGAAATTCGCGATGGCCGCAGGGCTGTTCAGCGTCAGCGGGCTCGGCAGGCCGGAAGAGCGCGACCAGAAGGCCGGGAATTCGGCGCTGTCAAAAGTGACCACCGGAACGCCGCGGGTTTCGAGCACTTCGAGCGTCTTCGGAATATCGAGGATAGCCTTGGCACCTGCGCAAACGACGATGACGCCCGTGCGGGCAAGTTCTTCAAGATCGGCCGAGATATCGAAGCTCTCTTCTGCGCCGCGGTGCACGCCGCCGATGCCGCCGGTAGCGAACACCTTGATGCCGGCGCGGGCAGCCGCGATCATCGTTGCGGCAACCGTGGTTGCGCCTGTGCGGCGCTCCGCGATCGCGAAGGCGATATCAGCGCGCGAGACCTTCATGGCGCCTTCCGTTTTGGCAAGCGCTTCGAGTTCTTCCGGCTCGAGGCCGATATGCAGGGTGCCGTGAATGACGGCGATGGTTGCCGGCACGGCGCCCTTCTGCCGGATAATTGCTTCGACACTGCGAGCCATCTCGATATTGCCCGGGTAGGGCATGCCGTGGGTGATGATGGTCGATTCCAGTGCAACGATCGGCGCGCCGCGCAGCTTGGCGGCGGCAACTTCCTTCGAATAGGAGATCGGAAGCAGGGGCGAGATAGGCTGGGTCATTTTCGTTTCCAATTCACTGAAACTATTTACGCGTTTTGAAGAGGCTTCATGACAGAATTTCGGCCCTGGGAACAAGTGCCAACATCGAGTTTAGCAGTTCGGGCGAAAGATTTTCGGCCGTCGCGAATGGAGATTGCACCGTGATCGCCGCTGCTGCCGTACCGTGACGAACGGCTTCGGCGAGGTCGTGACCGGCAAGCAGAGCGGCCAGAACGCCTGACGCCAGCGAATCTCCAGCACCCGTGACATCGGCGACATTTTCGACGATGGGCGGCTGCAGGCTGACGACCGCATTGCGCGAGAATGCAATCAGCTCGCGTTTGCCGCGGGTGATGACGCCATTGCGCAACCCGAGCGCCCGCAATCCGCTGACCCATTCACGAGGATCTTCTGGTCGGTGGCCTGTCAACGCCGCGGCTTCGGCTTCATTGAGAAAAAGGTGATCGATGCCAGCTAGGCACGGCTTCAGCCGCATGACCTTCGCGGGCGAGATCGCGATGGCGGCAACCGGCTTGCCGTCGGCGGATGCCTTTGCCGCGATCGCGGCCAAAGTCTCGGCCGGCAGATTGGCGTCGCAGAGAACGAGATCGGCTATCTCGAACGCATCGCGAACGGCGCGAATCGTCAGGCGCCGGGGCGAGAACAGCTGGTAGAGCTCCATATCGGCAAGCGCGATGACCAGATTGCCGTCGCGCTCGAGGATCGCGGTGTAGCTCGGCGTCTTGCGATCGAGAAAGACGAAGGGCGTATCCTCAACGCCGGCATGGCTCGCGGCCTCTGCGACCATCTCGCCGGAAGGATCGCCGCCGCGCGGCGAAATCATCCTGACATCAAAGCCGAGACGGGCCAAATTGCGAGCTGCATTGAAGCCGCCGCCGCCGGGCTCCTCGAACCATGCGCCCGGATTGCTGGCTCCGGGTGCCGTCTCGCCGAAAATGCGGCCGCGCCGATCGACATGAGCGCCGCCGAGAACGAGAATCTTCTTCGCCATATGGTTTTCCTCAGCAGTCAAAAACGCGAATCGGGCCGGTTGCCGAGATGGCGGGATCTGCGGTCCCGGATATGTAAGTATCTGGTAAGAAACGAGAAAACAAAAGTAGAACGGAATTCATTTTACCTTTTTCTTTCAATTGCTTGTTGTGCTCTTGCGACAAGAGAACAAATAGAGTACAGAATTCTCATCAGCGGCGACATTGCTTGAGCGGCTTCAATAACCTAAAGGTGGATCGAATGTCTCAGAATTCTTTGCGGCTTGTAGAGGACAAATCGGTGGATAAAAGCAAGGCACTTGAAGCGGCACTCTCTCAAATTGAGCGGTCGTTCGGCAAGGGCTCGATCATGAAGCTCGGCTCAAACGAGAATGTGGTCGAAATCGAAACGGTTTCCACTGGCTCTTTGAGCCTCGATATCGCCCTCGGCATCGGCGGCTTGCCGAAGGGGCGCATCATCGAAATCTATGGGCCGGAAAGCTCGGGTAAGACGACGCTTGCGTTGCAGACCATTGCAGAGGCCCAGAAGAAGGGCGGCATTTGCGCCTTCGTCGACGCGGAACACGCGCTCGATCCGGTCTATGCCCGCAAGCTCGGCGTCGACCTGCAGAATCTTTTGATCTCGCAGCCGGATACCGGCGAGCAGGCGCTCGAAATCACCGACACGCTGGTGCGCTCCGGCGCCATCGACGTTCTCGTCGTCGACTCCGTGGCTGCTCTGACGCCGCGCGCCGAAATCGAAGGCGAAATGGGCGATAGCCTGCCGGGTCTTCAGGCTCGTCTGATGAGTCAGGCGCTGCGCAAACTGACGGCTTCGATCTCGAAGTCGAACACCATGGTGATCTTCATCAACCAGATCCGCATGAAGATCGGCGTCATGTTCGGCTCGCCGGAAACGACGACCGGCGGTAATGCGCTGAAGTTCTATGCATCGGTTCGCCTCGACATCCGCCGTATCGGCGCGGTCAAGGAGCGCGAAGAGGTGATCGGTAACCAGACCCGCGTGAAGGTCGTCAAGAACAAGATGGCGCCTCCCTTCAAGCAGGTCGAATTCGACATCATGTACGGCGAAGGTGTTTCCAAGACCGGCGAGCTGGTCGATCTCGGCGTCAAGGCTGGTATCGTCGAAAAGTCCGGCGCATGGTTCTCCTATAACAGCCAGCGTCTCGGCCAGGGTCGCGAAAACGCGAAGATTTTCCTGCGCGACAATCCGGATCTCGCTCGCGAGATCGAATTGTCGCTGCGCCAGAATGCCGGCCTGATTGCCGATCGCTTCCTGCAGAATGGCGGTCCGGATGCCGGTGACGATGGCGATGCCGGCGGCGAATAAGGGATTTCGGGAGCAATTCCCGGCGTAAGACAAGATTAAATGCTGAAACCGGCCGTATTGTCCAAGGGATGTGCGGCCGGTTTTGTTCGTGCGGCTGGACAGCGCCCGGAGCGAACGATAAAAGCCACTGACTTTGAAACAAGTTGTTGACGGCAGTACTGAAGGGCCCCCTATGAGCGGTGTGAATGAAATCCGGTCGACCTTCCTCGACTATTTTAAGAAAAACGGCCACGAGATCGTGCCGTCGAGCCCGCTCGTACCGCGCAACGATCCGACATTGATGTTCACCAATGCCGGCATGGTGCAGTTCAAGAACGTCTTCACCGGCCTGGAACAGCGCCCTTACACGACGGCTTCGACCGCGCAGAAATGCGTGCGCGCTGGTGGCAAGCACAACGACCTCGACAATGTCGGCTACACCGCGCGCCATCACACCTTCTTCGAAATGCTCGGCAACTTCTCCTTTGGCGACTATTTCAAGGAGCGCGCCATCGAGCTTGCCTGGAACCTGATCACCAAGGAATTCGGCCTCGACGCCAAGCGCCTGCTGGTCACGGTCTACCACACGGACGATGACGCCTTTAACCTCTGGAAGAAGATCGCCGGTCTTTCCGACGACAAGATCATCCGTATCGCCACCAACGACAATTTCTGGGCAATGGGCGATACCGGTCCGTGCGGCCCCTGTTCGGAAATCTTCTACGATCACGGCGACCATATCTGGGGCGGCCCTCCCGGCTCTCCGGAAGAAGACGGCGACCGCTTCATCGAGATCTGGAACCTCGTCTTCATGCAGTTCGAGCAGATCACTAGGGAACAGCGTGTCGACCTGCCGCGCCCGTCGATCGATACCGGCATGGGTCTCGAGCGCGTTGCCGCCGTTCTGCAGGGCAAGCACGACAATTACGATATCGACCTGTTCCGTGCGCTGATCGAGGCTTCGGAAGAGGCGACGGGCGTCAAGGCCGAAGGCGAGAATCGCGCCAGCCATCGCGTCATCGCCGACCATCTGCGTTCCTCTGCCTTCCTCATTGCCGACGGCGTGCTGCCGTCGAATGAAGGCCGTGGCTACGTGCTTCGCCGCATCATGCGCCGCGCGATGCGCCATGCGCAGCTGCTTGGCGCCAAGGAACCATTGATGTGGAAGCTGCTGCCGGCGCTGATCCAGCAAATGGGCCGAGCCTATCCGGAACTGGTGCGCGCCGAAGCGCTGACCTCCGAGACGCTGAAGCTCGAAGAGACCCGTTTCCGCAAGACGCTGGAACGCGGCCTGTCGCTGCTCAACGACGCGACTTCGGACCTGCACAAGGGCGACAGCCTGGATGGCGAAACCGCTTTCAAGCTCTACGATACCTATGGCTTCCCGCTCGACCTGACGCAGGACGCGCTGCGCGCCCGCGGCATCGGCGTCGACATCTCCAGCTTCACGGATGCGATGGAGCGGCAGAAGGCCGAGGCGCGTTCGCACTGGACCGGTTCCGGTGATAAGGCGACGGAAACCATCTGGTTCGAGCTCAAGGAAAAGAACGGCGCGACCGAATTTCTCGGCTACGATACGGAGTCAGCCGAAGGCGTCATACAGGCGATCGTCAAGGACGGTGTCGCCGTCGACAGCGCTTCTGCCGGCGACAAGGTGCAGATCGTCGTCAACCAGACGCCATTCTATGGCGAGTCCGGTGGGCAGATGGGCGATACCGGCGTGATATCAAGCGACCACGGCAAGCTTGCCGTCGGCGACACGCAGAAGAAGGGCGAAGGCCTCTTCGTGCACAGCTCGGAAGTCTCGGAAGGCAAGATCAAGGTCGGTGACGCCGTCGTGCTGACGGTGGATCACGCAAGACGCTCGCGCCTGCGCGCCAATCACTCCGCCACCCACCTGCTGCACGAGGCTCTCCGTGAGGTTCTCGGCACCCATGTGGCGCAGAAGGGTTCGCTGGTCGCGCCGGAGCGCCTGCGCTTCGACGTGTCCCATCCGAAACCGATGACGGCCGAAGAGTTGAAAGTTGTCGAAGAGATGGCCAACGAGATCGTCCTGCAGAACTCGCCGGTCACAACCCGTCTGATGAGCGTTGATGACGCCATCGCGGAAGGCGCCATGGCGCTGTTCGGCGAAAAGTATGGCGACGAAGTTCGTGTCGTTTCCATGGGGAAGGGCGTGCGCGGCACCAAGGCCGGCAAGGCCTATTCCATCGAGCTATGCGGCGGCACGCATGTGTCCGCCACTGGACAGATCGGCCTGGTGCGTATCCTCGGCGACAGCGCCGTCGGTGCCGGCGTGCGCCGTATCGAAGCTGTCACCGGCGAATCCGCGCGTGACTATCTCGCCGAGCAGGATGATCGCGTGAAGAGCCTCGCCTCGACATTGAAGGTCCAGCCGGCAGAGGTGGTTTCGCGCGTCGAAGCCTTGATGGACGAGCGCCGCAAGCTGGAACGCGAATTGGCCGACGCCAAGCGCAAGCTTGCCATGGGCGGCGGTCAGGGCGGCTCTGCCGATGCTGTTCGCGACGTCAACGGCGTCAAGTTCCTCGGCAAGGCGATCTCCGGCGTCGACCCGAAGGATCTGAAGGGTCTCGCGGATGAGGCCAAGGCAAGCCTCGGCTCGGGCGTGGTTGCGCTGATCGGTGTTTCCGAAGATGGCAAGGCCAGTGCCGTCGTTGCCGTTACCGAGGATCTGATCGGCCGTGCAAGTGCCGTCGATCTCGTGCGCGTCGCGTCGGCTGCCCTCGGCGGCAAGGGCGGCGGCGGGCGTCCCGACATGGCGCAGGCCGGCGGTCCGGATGGCAACAAGGCCGACGAAGCGATCGAGGCGATTGCTGCGGCGCTTGCCGGCTAACAGACTGATTTTCTGTCTATAATGTCAATGGCGGATACTTCGGTATCCGCCATTTCTTTTTGCGGGCGCAAGTCAGCAGGATTTGTCAAATCAGGTTATGGTCTTGTTGGGCCGATCGATTTGCAAGGGGTTTGACATGAGTGGTGGAACGGCGTGGACGCTTTACGAGACCCGGTTGCGCCGGGTTTCGGCCTATATCCACGAGCATCTGGACGAAGAGCTCGATATGGAAAAGCTCGCCGAAATCGCCTGCATGTCCAGCTATCACTGGCACAGGATCTATCGGGCGATCTATGGCGAGACGGCGGCGGCAACGGTCAAGCGGCTTCGGCTGCATCGCGCCGCTGGCGATCTCGTCAACACCCGTCTATCCGTCAGCGCCATTGCAAAGCGGTCGGGCTATCCCAACCTCCAATCGTTCAACCGCATCTTCGGATCCGTCTACGGCATGCCGCCGGCGCGATATCGGAATGAGGGAAGCCACACGATCTTCGAACCCAACACCCAAGGAAGGATCACTGTTTTGTTCGACGTTACGCTTCGCACCATCTCCCCGATGTCACTCGTCGGTGTCACTCATACCGGCTCCTACATGCAGATCGGCCAGGCTTTCGAGACGCTTTTCGGAACGATCTTCACTCGCGGCCTTGCCGGGCCCGATATGCGTATGATCGGCATCTACCTCGACGATCCGGATGTCGTCGACGTCGACAAGCTGCGCTCTTACGCTTGTGTCACGGCAGGAGAGGCGGTCGCTGCCGACGCTCCTCTGGAGCGGCGCTCGCTTGAGGGTGGCGATTATGCCGTGCTTCGCCACAAAGGGCCTTATGCGAACATGCACAAGGCGTATCAATGGCTCTATGCGCAATGGCTGCCTGCCTCCGGGCGGCAACTGCGCGATACCGTCATGTTTGAAGAATACATCAACAATCCGCGCGACGTTCCGCCGACGGAACTGCTGACGGATATCTATATGCCGCTGAAATAGCGGCATATGGGTTTTTGACTGAAGGTTTCCCGTCAGCCTGGTGTTTATTCAGCTGTTTTCCTTTTTCGGCATCGCGGCGTTATCGATTTCGTTGCCGCGGCGATAGGCGTCGCGATCGCTGACGCGAGCCCAATAGTCGACGAAGGCCTGACGCTTCTCGATCGTGCCAAAGTTGAGACCCCAGCCGATATGCGAACCGACATAGACGTCGGCGGCCGTAAACCGGTCGCCGGCGATGAAGGGAGAGCTTGAGACTGCATACTCGATCGTGTCCAGCACGCTTTGGAAGCTGCCGCAGCCTGCCATGCGCAGGCGTTCCGGCGGAACTTCGAAGCCAAGTGCACGGTTGGTAACTGCCGTCTCGAATGGCCCGGCAGCGAAAAACATCCAGCGGAAATAACGGCCGCGCTCGGCGGCCGTCGGCGCAAGGCCAGCCTCCGGGAAAGTCTCGGCCAGATAGGCGCAGATGGCAGCACCCTCCGTGACGACGGTATCGCCATGCTTGATCGCAGGCACTTTGCCCATGGGGTTTACGGAGAGATATTCGGGTGACTTCATCGTCGTACCGTAGTCGAGATACTCGGTGCGGTAGGGCTGGCCGATTTCCTCCAGCATCCAGCGGGCGATGCGTCCGCGCGACATGGGGTTGGTGTAGAAAACAAGTTCTTCGGCCATCTGTCTCTCCCATTTTTGACGCGCGCATTGTTGCCACCAGCAGACTGCGACGGCAAGCTTCCCGGCAAAAGAAAACCCGGCGCGAGGGCCGGGTTTTCTCAACTTATGATATTGGTCAGGCTTAGGCAGCCATGGCCTTCTGGAGGTTTTCGTCGATCTTGTCGAGGAAAGCGGTGGTCGAGAGCCACGGCTGATCCGGGCCGATGAGCAGCGCCAAGTCCTTGGTCATGAAGCCAGCTTCGACGGTGTCGACGCAGACCTTTTCGAGCGTGGCGGAGAACTTCGCGAGTTCGGCGTTGTCGTCGAGCTTGGCACGATGAGCAAGACCACGGGTCCAGGCGAAGATCGAGGCGATCGAGTTCGTCGAGGTTTCCTGGCCCTTCTGGTGCTGGCGATAGTGACGGGTCACCGTGCCGTGCGCGGCTTCGGCTTCTACCGTCTTGCCATCCGGCGTCAAGAGAACCGAGGTCATCAGGCCGAGCGAGCCGAAGCCCTGGGCAACCGTGTCGGACTGGACGTCGCCGTCGTAGTTTTTGCAAGCCCAGACGTAGCCGCCGGACCACTTGAGAGCCGAGGCAACCATGTCGTCGATCAGGCGGTGTTCGTAGGTGATGCCGGCTTCGTCGAACTGCGCCTTGAATTCGGTCTGATAGACTTCTTCGAAGATGTCCTTGAAGCGACCGTCATAGGCCTTGAGAATGGTGTTCTTCGTGGACAGGTAGACCGGCCACTTGCGCATCAGGCCGTACATCATCGAAGCGCGCGCGAATTCGCGGATCGACTCGTCGAGATTGTACATGGCCATGGCAACGCCGGCGCCCGGAGCGTTGAAGACTTCCTTTTCGATGACTTCGCCATCTTCGCCGACGAACTTGATGGTCAGCTTGCCCTTGCCCGGGAATTTGAAGTCGGTCGCGCGGTACTGGTCGCCGAAGGCATGACGGCCGACCACGATCGGCTTGGTCCAACCCGGAACCAGGCGCGGTACGTTGTTGCAGATGATCGGCTCGCGGAAGATGACGCCGCCGAGGATGTTGCGGATCGTGCCGTTCGGGCTCTTCCACATCTGCTTGAGGTTGAATTCCTTGACGCGGTCTTCGTCCGGCGTGATCGTCGCGCACTTGATGCCGACGCCGTGCTTCTTGATGGCGTTGGCGGCATCGACGGTGACCTGGTCGTTGGTCGCGTCGCGGTTCTGAACCGAGAGATCGTAATAGTCGATATCGATATCGAGGTAGGGGTAGATCAGTTTGTCTTTGATAAACTGCCAGATGATGCGAGTCATTTCATCGCCATCGAGATCGGCAACGGGGTTAGCGACCTTGATCTTCTTCATACTTCTGCCTCGTTTAAGCTGGTGGGACCGCATGGTCCTGTGGGTAATGTGAAGTCCCGAGCGCTATAACACCGCAAGCGACGAACGCAAAGCCGATAGAGCCTTTCGCGTCGCCTTTTTGATCATTCGCGGCGATGCCCCGCTTTTTGCGATGTGGCCATTGCCAAAGCGATCGATGGGTCTAATCTCGCGCGAGTTTTGCCTATTGTCACGGAATCATACCATGCAAAGATCCACCGTATCCGCGCTTGCCTTTACGCTCTTTCAGTTCTCTCTCGGTGCAAATATGGCTCTGGCGGCGGACGCGACGACGCCGGTCAAGGTCATCATGGATGCAACCGTCTCGAACTGGGCCGGCGGCGACAGCGATTGGCAGGATATTTTCGGCGACGACAAACTCAAGGATGTCTACAGCAAGGATTTCGGTGCCAAATACCAGGCCGCAGCCCAGTTTCCTGCCGCCGACGAAGACGGTATCTCGCCTTTCGACTACGACGTGATCGTCAATGCGCAGGATGCCTGTCCACTCGAGGATCTGAAGATCGCTGCCCAGCCGCCCAAGAACAATGTCACGGAGGTGCTGGCGAGCTTCAAGAAGTCCACCTGCATGGGCTCGGATGCCGATTATCAGAAGACCACAACGGTGCGCTTCGAGGTCATCGAGGAGGGCGGACGGCCAGTGGTGGACGATATTGTCACGACCGACGACAACGGCAATCCAAGTTCGCTCAAGAGCGTAATGCAGGATCTCGTCAAGCAGCAGCAACAGCAGTCCACGGACCCGCAGAAGCCGGCAAATCCGCAGTAATCGGATGGGATTTACTCCGCGGCCAGTGCGCAAAAACCTTGCCGATCGGTTGGTGTGCCGCTATTGCGACCCGTAAATGGCGCGATTGGGTTCGCGCGCGGAGATTTGAGCATCATGGCAGGCACGAACAGCGAACGTCAACTTCTGGCCGAGGGGCCGGCCGTCATTCTGGTCGAACCACAGATGGGCGAGAATATCGGCATGGTCGCGCGCGCCATGGCGAATTTCGGGCTTGCCGAGCTGCGTCTCGTCAATCCGCGCGACGGTTGGCCGAACGAGAGGGCGCAGGCGACCGCTTCCAAGGCGGATCACATCATCGAGGCGACGAAGGTCTACGCCACGCTGGAGGAGGCGATTTCGGATCTCAACTTCGTGTATGCGACGACCGCACGGGAACGGGACGGATACAAGCCGGTTCGTTCGCCAGTCGTTGCGGCCGAAACACTTCGCGCGAAGTTCAAGGCGGGCGAGGGCACCGGCATCCTCTTCGGGCGCGAGCGCTGGGGCCTGACGAATGAGGAAGTGGCGCTGGCCGACGAAATCGTCACCTTTCCGGTCAACCCTGCCTTCGCGTCGCTCAACATCGCCCAGGCGGTGCTGCTGATGTCCTATGAGTGGATGAAGTCGGGCATGGAGGATCTGGGCGCCGTGCCGTTCCAGGCGCTGGAACAGCGGCCCTCGACGAAGGACCAGCTTTTCGGCCTTTTCGACCAGCTGGAGGAAGCGCTCGACGCGCGCAATTATTTCCATCCCGCCGGGAAAAAGCCGAAAATGGTCGACAATCTTCGGGCGGTTCTCTCGCGCCGGGCGTTTACCGAACAGGAAATCAGCGTCCTTCGCGGGGTGATATCTTCCCTTGATCGCTTCACGCGGAAGTCTCCGCGCGGCAGCGGTTCGCATCCCCGGCCCGGCAAGACCTCCTTCAAGGCGCCCAAGGAAACCATCAGCGATGACAGCAGCGGCGAATGAGCTGAAACCGATCCTCGTCTTCGATTCAGGAATCGGCGGTTTGACCGTGCTACGGGAGGCGCGGGTGCTGATGCCGGAGCGCGGTTTCATCTATGTCGCCGACGATGCGGGTTTTCCCTATGGCGGCTGGGAAGAGCCGGCGCTGAAGCAACGCGTCGTCGATCTCTTCGCAAAGCTGCTTGCGCAATATGATCCGGAAGTCTGCATCATCGCCTGCAATACGGCCTTCACGCTTGTCGGGGCTGATTTGCGCGCGGCTTTCCCGCAGATGACCTTCATTGGCACGGTGCCGGCGATCAAGCCGGCTGCGGAGCGGACGCGTTCAGGCCTGGTTTCGGTGCTGGCGACGCCAGGCACGGTCAAACGAGCCTATACGCGCGATCTGATCCAGTCTTTCGCTACCCAATGCCACGTCCGGCTTGTCGGCTCGGAAAATCTGGCGCGCCTTGCGGAGAGCTATATTCGCGGCGATGCGATTGCCGATGAGGCCGTCATGACGGAGATCGACCAGTGCTTCGTCGAGATGGACGGACGCAAGACCGATATCGTCGTGCTCGCCTGTACACATTATCCGTTCATGGCCAATATTTTTCGTCGGCTGGCGCCTTGGCCGGTCGATTGGCTGGATCCCGCCGAGGCGATCGCGAGGCGCGCCCGCAGCCTGGTGCCGCAGGCGGCCGATGCCGTCCATCCCGACAATTTCGACTTTGCGGTGTTCACGTCAGGTGCGCCGGATTTTCCCACCCGCCGGCTGATGCAGGGTTTTGGACTGAAGGCTTGATGATGACCGACAAGATTTCGTTGCGTAAACTCGAATTCGCCGACATGCCGGCCGCGGCGGCGGTCCACCGTGCTTCCTTCGACGAACGGCTGCCGACGCTTAGCGGCCTTCATACGCCCGAAGAGGATGTCGGTTTCTGGAACGCCGTCGTCTACAAGGATTGCCAGATCTGGGGCGCAGAAGAGGGCGGTCGGTTGGTGGGCGTCATTGCCTTTCTCGAGGATTGGATCGACCAGCTTTATGTTTTGCCCGATGCCCAGGGGCGCGGCATCGGCAGCCGCCTGCTTGATGTGGCGAAATCCAGCTATCCGGTGCTCTCGCTCTGGACCTTCCAGAGAAATGCGCCGGCGCGCCGCTTTTACGAGAAGCATGGCTTCTTCGTGGTTGACGAGTCGGACAGGGCAGGCAATGAGGAAAAGGAACCGGACGTGCTCTACAAATGGGAAGCACGTCTGCACCGGATGTAATGCAAGACCGGTATGAACGGCGGGATTAGCGGGAGTTCGATAGTTGATGTCTTTTGAGAATGCCGAGGCAAGCCATGCGTTTGCGTGAGTGCCACAACTTCCATGATTTTCGCCTGCTCGCGAAAAAGCGTCTTCCCGGCCCGATCTTCAACTATATCGACGGCGCAGCCGACGATGAGGTGACGCTGCGGCGGAACACGTCGAGCTTCGAAAGCTGCGATCTCGTTCCCAACGTCCTGCGTGGGGTCAGCGAGATCGACATGTCTGTCACCGTCATGGGACAAAGGCTCGCGACTCCTTTCTATTGCTCGCCGACGGCGCTGCAGCGCCTGTTCCATCACCAGGGCGAGAATGCGGTTGCCGCGGCTGCGGCTTCTCTCGGAACGATGTTCGGCG
This sequence comes from Rhizobium sp. ASV8, assembly GCF_016429255.1. Taxonomy (GTDB): domain Bacteria; phylum Pseudomonadota; class Alphaproteobacteria; order Rhizobiales; family Rhizobiaceae; genus Rhizobium. Next base: position 3,885 of record NZ_JAELUG010000120.1, on the reverse strand, counting down.
TCTCGTCGCTCGGCACCGTCAGTCTTGAGGAAATACGCAAGAAGTATCAGGGGCCGCAGGTCTATCAGTTCTATTTCCACAAGGATCGCGGGCTGAACCGGGCGATGATGGAGCGGGCGAAGGACGCCGGCGTCAATGTGATGATGCTGACCGTCGATAGTATTACCGGCGGCAACCGCGAGCGCGATCTGCGCACCGGTTTCTCCATTCCGTTCAAGCTCAATCTCGCGGGCCTTACCCAGTTTGCCATTAAGCCTGCCTGGGCGCTGAATTATGTCACGCACGAGAAGTTCCGGCTGCCGCAGCTCGACGAGCATGTGGATATGAGCGGCGGCGCCATGTCGATCGGCAAGTATTTTACCGAGATGCTCGATCCGTCGATGAACTGGAACGACGTCGCCGAAATGGTGAAGCACTGGAACGGGCAGTTCTGCCTGAAGGGCATCATGTCGGTCGAGGACGCCAAGCGTGCCGTCGATATCGGCTGCACCGGCATCGTACTGTCGAACCACGGCGGCCGGCAGTTGGACGGCTCGCGTTCCGCATTCGATCAATTGGCTGAGATCGTTGACGCCGTTGGCCATCGCATCGACGTGATGATGGATGGCGGCATTCAGCGCGGCACGCATGTGCTGAAAGCCCTTTCGCTCGGCGCCAAGGCAGTCGGCCTCGGCCGCTTTTACCTCTATCCCCTGGCTGCTGCCGGTCAGGCGGGCGTGGAGCGCGCTTTGCGGCACCTGCGCACCGAGGTCGAGCGCGACATGAAGCTGATGGGCTGCACCTCTGTCAGCCAGCTGTCGCGGGCCAATCTGCGGTTCAGGTAGATCTCGCAATCGCCTGTGGGTTTTCTCAATCCACGGGCGCGAAGCTTGGAAATCTTTGCTAGAGCAATTCCAGGAAAAGTGCGCAGCGGTTTTCCGTCGGGAATTGCGTAAAAAGCAAAACGAGATAGAGCATTTTCGCGATTCGAAGAAAAGCGGAAGTGCTCTAGACGAAGGCGCGTCCTTTCAGAAAGATGGGACGCATTCACATTTGATTCTTGCTCATAGGGGAAGTGCATTGCAGGTCGGCATCGACATGGGAACGGCGTCCGGCGGGACCAGCGCCCAGCTCGATATCGAGGAGCTGCTGGCGACGCGTCTCCTGGTCCAAGGCAATTCCGGCTCCGGAAAATCGCACCTTTTGCGGCGGTTGCTTGAGCAATCCGCGCAGTGGGTACAGCAGGTCATCATCGATCCTGAAGGCGATTTCGTCACGCTGGCCGACAAGTTCGGTCATGTCGTCGTCGATGGCGAGCGCACGGAAGCCGAGCTTGCCGGTATAGCCAACCGCATTCGCCAGCATCGCGTTTCCTGCGTGCTGACGCTCGAAGGGCTCGATATCGAGCAGCAGATGCGTGCTGCCGCCGCCTTTCTGAACGGCATGTTCGATGCCGATCGCGAATTCTGGTATCCGGTGCTTGTCGTCGTCGACGAGGCACAGATGTTTGCGCCATCGGTTGGCGGTGACGTCTCGGAAGATGCGCGCAAGATGTCGCTGGGCGCCATGACCAACCTGATGTGCCGTGGCCGAAAGCGCGGGCTCGCCGGCGTCATTGCCACGCAGCGTCTGGCGAAGCTCGCCAAGAACGTGGCGGCCGAGGCCTCCAACTTCCTGATGGGCCGCACATTCCTCGACATCGACATGGCACGTGCAGCCGACCTTCTCGGCATGGATCGTCGGCAGGCGGAAATGTTTCGCGATCTGAAGCGTGGCAATTTCGTCGCGCTCGGACCAGCTCTCTCCCGTCGGCCGTTGCCGATCGCGATCGGCACGGTGGAGACGTCGGCGCGTTCCTCCAGTCCGAAGCTGATGCCTTTGCCGGATGCGCCGCAGGATGTGGAAGATCTGATCTTCACGCCGGATCCCGAGGAGTTTACACGACCCGCTGTTCGCCGCGCCACGCCGGCGCCGCGTCCGACGACCGATATTCTGGCCGAGCTTTCCCGCTCCGTGCCGGCGGCCGGCCCGGTCACGGCCGAACCGAAGATCAGCCAGCCGGAAATATCGAGCGAGGATCGTGAAGCGAGGGTCAGCGCCGTGCTCTCCGAGATTCTTGATGATCCGGCCTCCGGCTTCCGCACCGATTCGGTGCTCTATCAGGAGTTTCTGGTGCGGCTGCGTATGCGCCGTGTTCCCGGCTCGCCGATGAGCTTGTCGGATTTTCGCCGCCGCGTGGCGATTACGCGTTCCGGCGCCGATGATGAGATCATGGCGACCGAGCAATGGGCGACGGCGCTCTCGCTTTCCTCCAGCGTCACCGATGATCTGCAGGGCGTTTTCCTGATGCTGGCCAAGGCCGCCATCAGTGGTGAGCCATGCCCCTCGGACGCCCGCATCGCCCGCGCCTACGGCACCCATTCGGCGCGCCGTGCCCGTCGTCTCCTCAGCTATTTCGAGGAACAGGGCAGCGTCGTTGTCCACACGGATTTCTCAGGCAAGCGCATCGTTGCCTTCCCGGATATGGGATGCCAGACGACGCCGGGGGACGCCAATGCGCCGGATCTGGATGGCGGCGAGCAGGCGGCGGCGGAATAGCGGGCCAATTCTCGTTGAAGAGCGCTTGGCGCTGTTGACATTTTCATGACGACCCCTTAGAGACCGCCCCAACGCCGGGCAGAAATGTCCGGTGTTTCATTTGACATGTCCCGTGGCTTTCTCCGTTCGCTAATGTGAGAAGCCTGTCAGAGCTCGAAAACGGAGTTCAGAGGAGGGCGTGTTTCCTTCGCGGTTCGGCAACGGGCCGCTGCAACACTTTGAAAGGAAATGCGATGAGCAAGCGCGAATCGTCCAAGTACAAAATTGACCGCCGTATGGGCGAAAACATCTGGGGCCGCCCGAAGTCCCCGGTTAACCGTCGCGAATACGGCCCGGGCCAGCACGGCCAGCGCCGCAAGGGCAAGCTTTCGGACTTCGGTGTGCAGCTGCGCGCCAAGCAGAAGCTGAAGGGCTACTACGGCGACCTGCGCGAGAAGCAGTTCCGCGCCATCTTCGCTGAAGCTGACCGCCGCAAGGGCGACACCTCGGAAAACCTGATCGGCCTGCTCGAATCGCGCCTGGACGCGATCGTCTACCGCGCCAAGTTCGTTCCGACCGTCTTCGCAGCTCGCCAGTTCGTCAACCATGGCCACGTCACGGTTAACGGCGTTCGCGTCAACATCGGTTCGTACCGCTGCAAGGCTGGTGACGTTATCGAAGTTCGCGAGCGGTCCAAGCAGCTCGTAACCGTTCTGGAATCGGTTTCGCTCGCAGAGCGCGACGTTCCGGACTACATCGAAGCAGACCACAACAAGATGGTTGCGACTTTCGCTCGCGTTCCGGCCCTCAGCGACGTTCCTTACGCCGTTGTCATGGAACCGCATCTGGTCGTCGAATTCTATTCGCGTTAATAAGCGGATAACTTTATTGATGAATGAGAAAGCCGCTCGGTTCGAGCGGCTTTTTTGTCTTTGGAGCGCCTCATGACGGATTTGCAGGCAATTCTCGACGGCATCCATGCGGAGCTTTCGCCGCGTATCGGCGAAGGCAAGGTTGCCGATTACATTCCGGAGCTGGCGAAGGTCGATCCGAAGCAGTTCGGTATGACGATTGCAACGGTCAACGGCGATGTCTACAGCGTCGGCGATGCGGCAATTCCTTTCTCCATTCAGAGTATCTCCAAGGTCTTCATGCTCACGCTTGCGCTTGGCAAGGTCGGAGAGAGCCTTTGGAAGCGGGTTGGGCGTGAGCCGTCCGGTACGACGTTCAACTCCATCGTCCAGCTGGAACGGGAAGAGGGCATTCCCCGCAATCCCTTCATCAACGCGGGCGCTATCGCCGTCAGCGATGTCGTCCTGGCGGGGCACG
>NZ_JAELUG010001144.1 GCF_016429255.1 Rhizobium sp. ASV8 | reverse complement strand
CTAACCACATAGTTGCGCCGTCGCAGAACCCACTGACTGGCCGGAACACGCAAGGATTTTATGTCTTTGCCTCCGGGCACCTCACAACTGTGGGGATCTAATTCGCTATGCGTACGACTCATGCTAACGCTTTTCAAAAGGCCATGATAGAAGACCTGAAGACCAAATCTGCCCGTTGGAAGAATGAGCAATACTCGCAGTCATTGCGAAACAAAGGACTTCAACAAATGCGATTTGTCAAAGAAGAGGATAGAAGCGGTAAATTCTACAAGGAAAGGTAGCGTCGTTTCGTAATAGACGGGCTTAAAGCCTATCGGAATTATCATGCTTTGTTGTAACGGCCAACGTACGAGCTCAAAGCTACTCATAAAGCATGTCC
>NZ_JAELUG010001143.1 GCF_016429255.1 Rhizobium sp. ASV8 | reverse complement strand
GTATTGGCAACGGCATCAATACCGCTACCGCGCCTGTCTGGCAGACAGAAACTGCTCCTGCAAAGTGGCGCGGGAAGCTGGTCATGTTTGAGATGTGGATGAACATTCTCGGATTTTCCCTCTGCAATTGGATCAACTACGGCTTATCATTTGCCGGCGGTGCTGTTGCATGGCGGTTTCCTATTGCGTTTCAATTCGTCTTTATCTTCTGTCTTTATGCGACTGTACCCTGGCTGCCAGAATCGCCTCGATGGCTATTATACCACGAGAAAGATGACGATGCACTTGTGATTGTAGCTGCTCTTGAGTCAAAAGAAATTGACGACGCCGCAGTCATTGCCAAGCAAAATGAGATCAGGTATAGTGTGCAGTATGAGAA
>NZ_JAELUG010001142.1 GCF_016429255.1 Rhizobium sp. ASV8 | reverse complement strand
CCCCCCCCCCCCCCCCCCCCCCCCCCCCCCCCCCCCCCCCCCCCCCCCCCCTTCCTAACGACCCGCCGACCCCCGCTATCTACACCCACGACACGTCGTCGGCAGCGTCAGATGTGTATAAGAGACAGCTTTCAGACATTGGCGACGCCAAAAGCCGCCTGTGTCGGCGATGAATCTCGATATTATCTGTGTTAAAGATGCTGTGAACGGGAGAGGCGCTAACATCGCGATACCACTTTGATTTGCGAAACCTGTCTCTTATACACATCTCCGAGCCCACGAGACGGTCTATTAAATCTCGTATGACGTCTTGTGCGTGAAAGTGGGGGGGGGGGGGGGGGGGGGGGGGGGGGGGGGGGGGGGGGGGGGGGGGGGGGGG
>NZ_JAELUG010001141.1 GCF_016429255.1 Rhizobium sp. ASV8 | reverse complement strand
TATGTTTATAAGAGACAGGACTTCGTTTGACCACATTTACAGTACATATACTTTATTTTACTTGCCACCATGCATCTTGTTTCGCACGAAGCGGCATCAACAAAAGCAATGAGAAGATTGGGGACACCGTATTTTCAAGTCAAGGAGGTTTCGCCCTTTTTTTTTATCGATTTATTCTACACCAAATGTTTGAAACACAAGCAAAGCAACACAACAAAAGAAAAAAAAAAGGTTATAGAGAGGATCTACACGGCGGGGGGTGAAGACACCGAGTGAAGGCACGACTGATATATTTGAAAACAGAACGGTTGTGTCGATTGGCTTTTATTTTGTTTGGGAAACGGACAGAATAGGAAAAAAACATATGCCAAAGCGGTTT
>NZ_JAELUG010001140.1 GCF_016429255.1 Rhizobium sp. ASV8 | reverse complement strand
GTCTTGCGCCTTGCCATTAGGGGGAATGCTGGTTACATCTCCGCTCACCGCTGGTGGGTTCAACAATGGAGTCCACTCGTCCGCTGAGCCATGATGCAGTGTCGCATGGCTGGCCTCTCGGCTGCTAGGTCTACCACTGCCCTGCATCGTCTCTTCTGTCCGCTTATGAACGTGGTTTGAGGATGGCACAAGTGCTACGCATGCACGAGTCTGCGTGGTCGAGTGCTGTCCTCTGAGCAACTTTGCCTTTATAACCGCGGAAGGGTAGAGTGAATTGCGGATTTAGCTACGGTTAGCTGACCAGAGCCCCGCGACTTATTCGTGGATGCTTAGGTGCTGTCTCTTATACACATCTCCGAGCCCACGAGACGGTCTATTA
>NZ_JAELUG010001139.1 GCF_016429255.1 Rhizobium sp. ASV8 | reverse complement strand
GGTCTCACTAAGAGATCGCAGCCCTTCCCGATGCGAGATGAAGGTCTCGATTCTGTGAACACCAGATGCAGTCCCGGTGCAGTGGTGACATAGCTGCATCCATATCAGGCGCTGTACTTCTGGCGGTAAAGAAAGTAATGAGGGAGGCATGTGAGGTTTATATTTTGCGGCGTTTCATGAATATGGGTTTGATACGTAAGGAAATAAAACGGTTGGAGTTGGTCGCCGATGTGCGCTCCACCATTCTCAGCTTCCACGCTTACACCACCGAGAGTCGGCATCACATTTTCAGAGCAACAGAGTAAATCCTTCTTATTGTATTATCTAGACATATACAACCTGAACGTTAACAAAGCAAACTCACTCACTCTTCCTAAAGC
>NZ_JAELUG010001138.1 GCF_016429255.1 Rhizobium sp. ASV8 | reverse complement strand
AGATAAGAGGACGTGATTATCAGTTAGAGTACGTGATGGATTAAATGCGCACAGAGCGGTCCTACCAGATTTCGTAATGATCCTACAAAGATTAAAAATGTTAAAGCAAGCGCATTTATAAACCATGTCAAGCATGAAATCTTTCACCTACCATCTCCCATACAATGAGCGTTCGGCAAGGCATTTGCACGGGTAAATCGTTTGAAAGGCAGACACCGAAAAAAAAACTGAAAAAAAAAGGGAAAAGTGTAATGACGCACTTTACATCACCCAATCAGATAAACAACGTATACTTAAAATAATAAGGTTGCAGAGACCCTGTGGAAACTGCTAGTCACGGCCACGATGGGTTTGTTAGTGGCCGAGCAAGACCCGTGTAA
>NZ_JAELUG010001137.1 GCF_016429255.1 Rhizobium sp. ASV8 | reverse complement strand
CTCCTACATTCTATAGGCAAGTGACAACCTCAGCGTATGCGCATGGTGGAAGGACAAAAACGCAACAGGCACGAAGATTAAGCTCGACCGGCGAAGATACCATCGAAACCGCAAAAGACAACACGGACCAAGACAAGGCATCAGAGATGGAGTCGGCTATGGCGAACGCTGAACTTGGGCGCTATAGGCGAATCGTCCAAATGTTTTGGGACCCCGAGCCGTCAAACGATACCGTACAGGACCAGCCGGTGTGGTGTCTGGGTCAGCAATACCGGCTACACAGCAGCTATGCAGAAGAGGGAAGTAAAACAGAGGCAAAAACAACGAAAGAGCCGGATGCCAACCAGTCAAAACCACTGGCCATACCACATGGGAACAGA
>NZ_JAELUG010001136.1 GCF_016429255.1 Rhizobium sp. ASV8 | reverse complement strand
AAAGAGTCGTGGCCTCGACCGCGCACAATCATTTCCTGCTTTGCGGCAACGCATTCTGCCACGACTGCGGCGACTTGCTCGTCTGTTGAAGGCAATGCGACGATGGAGGGGATCTTGTCCGCGTGTATGAAAGTGAAGCTTTGCAGCATGGGGCGGAATTCTCCGTCTTGCTCTGTTACGAGTGAGACTCCATGCTTTCGGAGGTTGTCAATGAGTGAGGCGGCCATTACGCTCGGGCGGTAGATGTAAAAGCGCTGTCAGTGACGATGTTAGTGAAAGCAAATTTATGTTTCCAGTCCATGCGGCACTTTTGTTTTCCTCGGAACACCACTGGGTCTTATATACCCCATGACACTTACCCATGATTATCTATCGTCAGC
>NZ_JAELUG010001135.1 GCF_016429255.1 Rhizobium sp. ASV8 | reverse complement strand
CCCCCCCCCCCCCCCCCCCCCCCCCCCCCCCCCCCCCCCCCCCCACCACCCTTTTTTAATGATCCGGCGACCACCGAGAACTACACCCACGACACGTCGTCGGCAGCGTCAGATGTGTATAAGAGACAGTATTAAGGCCGAGGTCGCTTAGGGCGATGGCGGCATTGGCGTTGAGTCGCTCCAGACCGAGCGTTGCATTTTGCTTGCCAACGAGTTCAGTAACCAGCTCCGCCATCTCTGCAGCCCATGACCTGTCTCTTATACACATCTCCGAGCCCACGAGACGGTCTATTAAATCTCGTTTGCCGTGGTGTGCTGGAAAAAAGGGGGGGGGGGGGGGGGGGGGGGGGGGGGGGGGGGGGGGGGGGGGGGGGGGGGGG
>NZ_JAELUG010000011.1 GCF_016429255.1 Rhizobium sp. ASV8 | reverse complement strand
CCAGTCGCATTGCCTGTGGAAAATGTGAGGGGCTTCGATCAGCCGGCTTGCTGGAAACTCAGCAATTGCCATTCGCCCAGCCCGACAAGGCAGGTTCTGCCGGAGAAGTTGGCAATGCCCTCATAGGAGTGGCGTGTCGTGCGAAACTGGCGGCAAACTACGCCCGAGCCGTTGCTCTCTACGATCGTGTCGATGACGCCGGCGCTGCCGGTGGAGGCATTGGCCCAGGGAATCGACTGGCCGTTGAGTTTATGAAGATCCGCAGAGGTTACGGCGTTGCGCACGGTGGTTTCGTCGGAGATACTGTCGGTGGTTACGGGAGCGGCCGGCACAGTGCCGGTTGAAACGCTGCGATCCACTTTCGCCGAGCTCAGATAGTCCATGCCGCCGCCGACGCAGCCGCCAAGGGTGAAAAGGGAGACAAGGGCGACAGCCATCGTCACGTCTTTTGCAAGCTTGCGCTTTGTATGAACGGTCGACTTTGCTATGACTTCCACCCGGATGTTTCGACCGGCCCGAGAGGCCGGCTGTTTCTTGGAATTGCGGAGTATTTAAACTAATATGTCGGAAAACGAGTTAACAAGCGGTGACTTCACCGAACAGAACGAACCCTTCACTCTTTTTGCAGCATGGCTGCGCGAGGCGGAGACCACTGAACCCAATGATCCGAATGCGGTGGCTTTGGCAACGGTGGATAAGGATGGTTTGCCAAACGTCCGCATGGTTCTTCTGAAGGGTTTCGATAGCGACGGATTCGTATTCTATACGAATTTCGAAAGCCAGAAAGGCCAAGAAATTCTTTCCCAGAAGAAAGCGGCCATGTGCTTCCACTGGAAGTCGCTGCGCCGCCAGGTGCGTCTGCGCGGCTTGGTTGAAGTGGTCACCGACAAGGAAGCGGACGAGTATTACAAGACGCGAGCACGGGGCAGCCGTATCGGCGCTTGGGCTTCGAAGCAGTCCCGTCCGCTCGAAGGCCGATTTGCGCTGGAGAAGGCCGTTGCCGAATATACGGCACGTTATGCGATCGGTGACATTCCGCGCCCGCCATATTGGTCCGGCTTCCGCATTCGCCCGTTGTCGATCGAGTTCTGGCACGATCGCCAATTCCGCCTGCATGACCGAATCGAATTCCGCCGCGATGTGCCGGAAGGTGCCTGGCAGAAGGTGCGGATGTATCCGTAATATCCCGGTCCGCCGTCTGGCAGATCTAAATCGCCTCCCGGCGTCCCATCAGCCGCATGGGAATGCCGGAGGCAAGCGCGGAGGCATAACGCGCCTTCTGATAATGACCGTTCAACGACAACCTTGGCAGAAGGGTTAGGGCGGTGCCGCTGGCTTGATCGATCATTCCGGGCCGGGTGGTCACGCCGATCGAAAAGCCGAGTTCTGCCGCCAGCCTGCCTTCGCGGGATGAAACCGCCTCGCTTGTGCCATAGGGGTAGGCGATCGCCATCGGCCGTTTTCCGGTGATACCAGCCACATAGTCGGCCGAAAGTGCCATCTCCGCCGCCGCTTCTGCCTCGGGCAGGCGCGCCAGAGCTCGGTGGCTGACGGTATGTGCGCCAAGCGAGGCAAGCGGATGGCGGGCGAGGTCTTTCAGTTCTTCTCGATCCATGATCGAGGCGCGGACGATATCCAGCGGCTCTAAACCGTTCCTTGCTGCAAGTTCGTCGATCCGCGCAACGGCTTCGCTCTCGTCAATGCCATGGACAAAGGCGGCAAAGCGGGAAAACGCCGCCTCCTTCTGGCTATCTGTACCGAGCGGGACGAATTCCTGCCCGGCGCCGAAATCGAATGTCACCCGGTCCCGTCGTTCAAGCAGTTCGGCCAGTGTTTCCCACCACAGACTATGGGTTCTTTCCGAAAGGCCCTGTGCGACGAAAATCGTGAAGGGCGTGTTGTGGCGGGCAAAGATCGGCAGCGCGTGATTGAGATTGTCGCGGTTCCCGTCGTCAAGGGTGAGGGCCACGAAAGGCTGTCTGCCACGGAGGTTCTCCATCCGGCCCGGCAGCGCCTCGAGGGAAATGAATTCATAGCCATCCTGCTTCAGTCGCCTGATCGCCAGATCCAGAAAATCGGGCGTGACTTCAAGATGCGCATTGGGTGCAAAGCGCCGGGGGAGGGCAGGGCGGACATGATGGAGAGTGAATATGGAGCCGAGGCCGACGCAACCCCGCATGAGCCCCATGCCCTTGAGAATTGCTGATGCCTCAAGTCCGCCGGAGATCATCCCGCGCTTCAGGCGAACCTTGATGCCCTGTTCCATACGGATCGATCCGATTGACGAATGCCAAGGCTCTAGCCCATCCCCGTTAAACCTTACTGAATCTTTGCCATAATTTCCAATGCGTTAATAGTTATTTTACCAGGAAAGGCAAAATTGGAGAACTATGGAGGCTGTTGCCTCAATATCGCACTGATATCAGGTTTTCTGTCGCAAAATCGTACAGGGATTGATGCGGTGTGTTGGCATTTTTTCGGTTGGGGACAAATATGAAAAGACTTTTGATGGCTCTATCGGCGGCCGTCTTACTATTGAGCGCACCTGTGGCGAGCTTCGCCGGCAGCGCTTATTTCATAATGGATGCCAAGACCGGCAAGGTGCTGGCATCAAGCAATGCCGATAATCTCAATCACCCGGCGTCGCTGACCAAGATGATGACGCTCTATCTGGCCTTCGAGGCGATCCATCGGGGCAAGCTCGGGTGGAACACCAGGATCCCGGTTTCGAGTGCCGCCGCTGCCAAGCCCCCAACCAAGCTCGGCCTCAAGCCAGGCGGCACCGTGACCGTTCGCGAAGCCGTCGATGGCATGATCGTCAAATCCGCCAACGATGCCGCTGCGGCAATGGCGGAAGCGCTCGGCGGCAGCGAAAGCGGCTTTGCCCGGCTGATGACGCAGAAGGCACGCGAACTGGGCATGCGCCGCACCACCTTCCTGAATGCTTCAGGCCTTCCGAACATGCAGCAGTGGACGACGGCACGCGACATGTCGACGCTCGCCGTCGCGCTCATCAACAACTACCCCCAGGAATACCGGCTCTTCTCGCAGACGGGCTTCAACTATCGCGGCCGCAGCGTTCGTGGTCACAACAATCTGATGTATCGCTATGAAGGCATGGACGGCATCAAGACCGGCTATACCAATGCCTCCGGCTTCAACCTCGTGAGCGCCGTGCGCCAGGGCAACCGCCGGGTAATCGGTGTCGTCATGGGTGGCGCCACCGCGCGCGGCCGCGATGCCTTGATGGCCTCGCTGCTGGATCGCAATATGCCGAAGGCAAGCTCGGTCGCGACATCGCGCCTGATGGCGAGCGTCGGCGGCGGCAAGGTGGCCAAGCAGGTCGAAGTCGCCTCAGCCTCTGACGACGTTGCCGTCGATGTCGATACGCAGACGACCGCCACGACCACGGTCGCCGCAGCGCCGACGCGCAAGCGGGCAGAACTTGCCCCGCTCGCCTATGCAGCAGGCTCGAATGTGACCGTGCCGATGGATCGCCCGGTTGCGATGGACCAGATTCTCGTGGCCAGCAACAAGCCGGCCGCAAGCGGCGGCTGGCAGGTGCAGATCGCGGCAACACCGAGCGCTCAGGCCGCCAAGGACCTGCTGTCGGAAGCGAAATCCCGCGCTGGCAGTGCGCTTGCCAATGCATCGCCCTATACCGAAGCGGTCGGCAAAGGCGGCAACACGGTCTATCGCGCCCGCTTCGTCGGCTTTGCAAGCCGCGACGACGCAAGCTCGGCCTGCTCGGCTCTGAAGCGCAAGGATTTCGATTGCATGCTGCTGCCCAACAAGGGCTAGAGCGCTGTGCTTCCTTTAGGAAGCACAAAGGTCGCTCTATCTCCTTGAACCTACGCATCGGCCCGAAAATCGATTCCGATTTTCGGGCCGATGCTGCAGGCATAGCGTGAGTTTTGAATGCACGAGCCGGCGGGGCAAAACTCCGCCGGCTCGACTTTTTTGTCGGAATCGTTCACTTTTGCTCGGAACATAAGAGGAACGATATCGATGTTGAAAGATCTGATGACGCAATTCGAGGCCGCCTCGGCGACCTATGCCGCCGATCACAACCTGGCGCGCGATGATGACTGGTTCGTCCTGAAGCTTCAGGAGGAAATGGGTGAATTGATCCAGATCTGGAACAGGGTCACGGGCCGCGGGCGTCGCAAAGGCATGACCGAGAGGGAAATGGCAACGGCCTTGGCAGACGAGACGGCCGACGTGCTCGGCCATGTCCTTCTGTTCGCGCACCGCAACGGCCTGGATCTGGCCGCTGCCGTCGAGCGCAAATGGCTCTTTCGCCCTCACGGAGAATGAGGGGGGAGGGCATTTAGGCCTTGGTGCCCCCAACGGTGATCTGGTCCATTCGCAGATGCGGCTGGCCGACACCGACAGGCACCCATTGGCCGGCTTTGCCGCAATTGCCGATGCCGGTATCGAGTTTCATGTCGTTGCCGATCATCGTGACGCGCTTCATCGCATCTGGACCGTTGCCGATCAGCATGGCGCCCTTGATCGGCGCGCCGATCTTGCCGTTTTCGATGAGATAGGCTTCCGTGCAGCCGAAGACGAATTTACCAGAAGTGATATCCACCTGGCCGCCCCCGAAGGAGACGGCATAGATGCCCTTCTTTACCGAAGCGATGATTTCTTCCGGTGTCTTGTCGCCGCCGAGCATGTAGGTGTTGGTCATGCGCGGCATCGGCGTATGGGCATAGCCCTGGCGCCGACCGTTGCCGGTTGCCTTCATGCCCATCAGCCGCGCGTTTTGCCGGTCCTGCATGTAGCCGACCAGCTTGCCGTTCTCGATGAGCACGTTGTAGGCCGAAGGCGTGCCTTCGTCGTCCACGGTGATGGAGCCGCGGCGGTTCTCAATCGTGCCATCGTCCACAACGGTAACGCCGGGTGCGGCGACCATCTGACCCAGCAGGCCGGCGAAGGCCGACGTCTTCTTGCGGTTGAAATCGCCTTCGAGCCCGTGCCCGACCGCCTCGTGCAGCATGACGCCTGGCCAGCCCGAGCCGAGCACGACGTCCATCGTACCGGCCGGCGCTTCGATCGCCTCGAGGTTGACGAGTGCCTGCCGCAGGGCTTCGTCGGCGCCCCGGCGCCAACTGTCCTGAGTAACGAAGTCGCCAAAGCCGACACGGCCGCCCGTGCCGAATGAGCCCGCCTCCTGGCGATCGCCGTCGCCGACGATGACGGAGATGTTGATTCGCGTCATCGGACGGATATCCCGCACGCGATGGCCATCGGCGCGAAGAATGTCGACCACCTGCCAGCTTGCGGCGATGGAAGCCGTTACCTGGCGCACCTTGTCGTCCTTGTCGCGCAGATAGCTGTCGATCTGCTGCAGAAGCTTTGCCTTTTCCTCGAAACTCGGCGTGCCGATCGGGTTTTCGTCGCCGTAGAGCACTTTGTTGGTGCGCTGGGGTGCGGCGGCATAGGAGCCGGCATAGCCAGAGGTGACGGCGCGCACGGCATCGGCGGCGCGCTTGAGGGCGCTTTCGGAAAGGTCGCCCGCATGGGCGTACCCTACTGCCTCGCCGGCGACGGCGCGCAGGCCGAAGCCCTGTTCGGTATTAAAGCTTCCGCCCTTCATCCGCCCGTTGTCGAAGGTCAACGATTCGGCCTGGGCGTGCTCGATGAAGAGCTCGCCATCATCCGCGCCCGAAAGCGCATCCGCCACGATGCTGCGCAGCTTGGCTTCGTCGGCGTCGAAAAGAGTAAGGAGATCGGTATTCATGACTGAGGTGCTCCGTTCAAAGCCGATGTAGGCTTCGCTCGGCGCAAGAGCAAGCCCATCCCGTCAGGGAAGGCTGTCATAGCCTTCCGCGAAGCCCTTCAGATCGACGGGTATACCGATGCCTTCTTCCGGTGACTGGAAGACGATGAAGGTCGCGGTGGCGCCACTGCGCAGCGTCTTCAGCAACTCGTCCTCAAGCACGACTTCGGCATAGCAGCCATCGGCAAAACAACGCACGAAATAGGCGCGGCCGATATCCTTGCCGTCGATGTTGAGGCCGAGGCCGTTCGGCAGCAGAACGCCGAGCGGGGCAAGAACACGCAGGATCTTCGACTTGCGGTCAGCAGTCTTCAGGACGACGACGGAAAGGCCGATCTCCGGCCGATCCTCGGCGATCACATTCTGCATCAGCGCGCATTGTTCGGTCGAGGCGCCTGCCGGCTTGTCGCAGACGACGGACCATGCGCCATGGCTGGAGCGCACCGTGCCCGGCGGTTGCGGAACCTGGCTGGTCGGAACCTGCTGCGTATGAGGCTGCGGCTGGCCCTGTGGTTGGGGTTGTAGCTGCTGGGTTTGCTGCGCGGGCTGAGTCTGTTGCGCTTGTTGCGCCCATGCGGGTGCCGCAACCGCAGCGACGACGCTGCCGGTAACAAGCCAAAGCCGGGCGAGGGAACGAAAACCCATGAAAACCTCTAGATTCGAATCAGTGCCGTTATTGTTGAAGCCCAGGCCAGCAAATGAAAAGCCCCGCGTGCTGGATTCCAATCGACTGCGGCGGAAATACGACGTGTACTCTATTTTGTCGGGGTGGCGCCATGGACCATGGTGCAATTTTTCGTATGATGATGAAATGCTTGCCATGTCTGGCCGGCAGGGGGGATCGGATTCGCGCAAAAATGCCGCACTAACAAATGTCGTGAGTTGTTGCGGAGCACCCCAAACTGTGGTTTGAAGCGCAATGGATTGTAGGGATACTGCGTTTGAGGAAGATCTGGGATCAAACGCTGGAGGGAGAGACATCGTGATTAAGAGAGCTTACGCGGCTCTGGCGGCTATGATCTGTCTGCTTTTTGCGACAGGCAGTTACGCCGATCAGCCGAAACCTTGGGAAACTGGTATGCAGGAAGCCGCAACCGGCATCATGCATCAAATCCGCTGGTTTGAGACATACACGCTTTGGTTTATTATTCCGATCACGCTGCTGGTTCTCGCTCTCCTCTTGGTCGTCATGGTGAAGTTCCGGGCTTCCAGGAACCCGGTCCCGTCCAAGACGAGCCACAACACGCTGATCGAGGTTATCTGGACCATCGGTCCCGTCCTTATCCTGCTGTTCCTGGCAATTCCCTCCTTCAATCTTCTCACTGACCAGCTGACGTTCCCCGAAAAGACGGACGTGACCGTCAAGGCGACGGCGACGCAGTGGCAGTGGAACTATGAATATGAGGGAAGCGGCACGACGCCGCTCGCTTTTGATTCGTTCATGCTGAAAGAGCAGGACCGCACGACCGCCGGCAAGGAAGACAAGTCGAAATATCCTCGCCTGTTGGCTGTGGATAATGAAATGGTGGTGCCCGTCGGCAAGAACGTCCGCGTTCTCGTTACCGCCGCGCCGGCCGACGTCATTCATTCCTTCGCCATGCCGTCCTTCGGTGTTAGGATCGACGCCATTCCCGGTCGTTTGAACGAGACATGGTTCAAGGCCGACCGTGAGGGTCTGTTCTACGGTCAGTGTTCCGAGCTGTGCGGCAAGGATCACTCCTTCATGCCGATCGCAATTCGTGTCGTCTCCGACGATCAGTACAAGCAATGGCTTGCTGCCGCTACAACCGATCTCAACAAGGCGAATAAGGCTCTGATGGCCGCTGTTGACGAACCGACGACCGTCAAGGTCGCCGAAAACACGGCCAAGTAAGAGGGGTAGGAACAATGGCTGGATCCAAGGTACACGACGATCACTCGCACGGTCTGCAAGACGCCCATGCGCACGATGATCACCACGCCCACAAGCAGTCCTTCGCCGATCGTTGGCTGTTTTCGACGAATCACAAGGACATCGGTACGCTCTATCTGATCTTCGCGATCTTCGCGGGCGTTATCGGCTTCCTGCTCTCGGTCGCCATCCGCATGGAATTGCAGGAGCCCGGCATTCAGATCTTCAGCGGTCTGGCGTCGATGGTCTACGGCTTCTCCGGCGATGCTGCCATCGACGGCGGCAAGCAAATGTACAATGTCTTCGTCACCGCTCACGCGCTGATCATGATCTTCTTCATGGTCATGCCGGCGATGATCGGCGGCTTTGCCAACTGGATGGTGCCAATCATGATCGGCGCGCCGGACATGGCATTCCCGCGCCTGAACAATATCTCCTTCTGGCTCCTCGTGCCGGCCTTCCTCCTGCTCATCCTTTCGATGTTCGTCGAAGGCCCTGCAGGCGCTTACGGCGCGGGCGGCGGCTGGACGATGTATGTGCCCTTGTCGGGAACCGTCGGCCACCCGGGTCCGGCGATCGATCTGGTCATCTTCGCGCTGCATATTGCAGGCGCGTCCTCGATCCTCGGTGCGATCAACTTCATCACCACGATCCTGAACATGCGCGCTCCGGGCATGACGCTGCACAAGATGCCGCTGTTTGCCTGGTCGGTTCTGATCACCGCGTTCCTGCTGCTGCTGTCACTGCCCGTTCTCGCCGGCGCCATCACCATGGTTCTGACGGACCGCAATTTCGGCACGACCTTCTTCGCGCCGGAAGGCGGCGGTGATCCGTTGCTCTACCAGCACCTGTTCTGGTTCTTCGGCCATCCGGAAGTCTACATCCTGATCCTGCCCGGCTTCGGCATGATCAGCCACATCATCTCGACCTTCTCGCGCAAGCCGATCTTCGGCTATCTGGGCATGGCCTATGCCATGGTCGCGATCGGTGCCGTCGGCTTCGTCGTCTGGGCTCACCACATGTACGTGACCGGTCTGTCGCTCGACACGCAGCGCTACTTCGTCTTCGCGACGATGGTTATCGCTGTCCCGACGGGTGTGAAGATCTTCTCTTGGATCGCGACGATGTGGGGCGGCTCAATCGAGTTCCGCACGCCGATGATCTGGGCGCTCGGCTTCATCTTCCTGTTCACGCTTGGCGGCGTCACCGGCGTTCAGCTCGCCAATGCCGGCCTCGACCGTGAACTGCATGCGACCTACTTTGTCGTGGCGCACTTCCACTACGTTCTGTCCCTCGGCGCCGTCTTCGCCATCTTCGCTGCCTGGTACTACTGGTTCCCGAAGATGACCGGCTACATGTACAACGAGCGGATCGGCAACTGGCACTTCTGGATCACGTTCATCGGCGTGAACATGGTGTTCTTCCCGCAGCACTTCCTCGGTCGTGCCGGCATGCCGCGCCGTTATATCGACTATCCGGATGCCTATGCGGGATGGAACTTCGTGTCCTCCATCGGCTCCTATGTCGCAGCCGTAGGCCTTTGCTTCTTCTTCTGGGGCGTTATAGATGCTTTCGCAAAGAAGCGCGTTGCAGGCGACAATCCCTGGGGCGAGGGCGCAACCACGCTCGAGTGGCAGCTTTCGTCGCCGCCGCCCCACCACCAGTGGGAAGAGCTGCCGCGCATCAAGTAGTCTGTTTCCGGACGCCGTGATAAACGGCGTCCGGCTCAACTGAATAATTGGAAAAAGAATGACGGTCATCGACAATCACGAAGCGCTTGCAAAACAAGGCGATAGCGGCCTGTCGGAAGCGAGCGCACGCGATTATTTCGAGCTTTTGAAGCCGCGCGTGATGTCGCTGGTCGTCTTCACTGCCTTCACCGGTCTCGTATTGGCTCCCGGCCATATCAATCCGGTGCTCGGCTTCATCGCCATCCTCTGCATCGCTGTCGGCGCCGGCGCATCCGGCGCATTGAACATGTGGTACGATGCTGACATCGATGCGGTCATGAGCCGCACGGCACGCAGGCCGATCCCTTCGGGTCGCATCAGCCCGTCCGAAGCCTTGGCGTTCGGTCTTGTGCTGTCGGGCTTCTCGGTGACGATCCTCGGTCTTGCCATCAATTGGCTTTCCGCCGGCATCCTCGCCTTCACCATTTTCTTCTATGCCGTCATCTACACGATGTGGCTGAAGCGCTCGACGCCGCAGAACATCGTCATCGGCGGCGCCGCCGGCGCTTTCCCGCCCGTTATCGGCTGGGCTTGCGTCACGGGTAGCGTGCCGATCGAAAGCATCGTTCTGTTCCTCATTATCTTCCTTTGGACACCGGCGCATTTCTGGGCGCTGGCCTTGTTCAAGATGGGCGATTACGAAGCGGTCGACGTACCGATGCTGCCGAACGTGGCCGGTATCCCGACAACCAAGAACCAGATCGTCGTCTATGCCGTGCTGACCGCCATCATCGGCGTGGTGCCCACCTTCATGGGCTTCGCGAGCCTCGGCTATGGCTTCGTCGCTGCGGCATTGGGCGTGATCTTCGTACACTGTTCCATCGCCGTCTGGCGGATGGCCGATGGCGACATAAAGATGGTGCCGGCAAAGAAGCTCTTCGGCTTTTCCATTTTCTATCTCTTCGCGATCTTTTCCGCACTGCTCATCGACAGGCTCGTTACCGTGCTGATGTCTGGAGGCTGGCTATGATCGAACTTGTCAAGCTGACGGAAGCGCAGAAGAAATCGCGGCGTGGGCGCAATATAGCGCTCGGCATAGTACTGGCCGGCCTGGTGATCCTGTTTTATGCGATCACCATCATCAAGGTCGGTTCCGGACACGTTTGAGGAGGCGTGATGGAGGAGGGGGCAAAGAAGAGCACTGAAACGGGCGGCCGTAACAACGGGCTGGTCGTTGCCATGTGCCTGAGCTTCGTCATCGGCATGAGCGCCATGTGCGCTGCAGCCGTGCCGCTCTATCGTATGTTCTGTCAGGTGACGGGCTATAACGGCACGACCCAACGGACCGAGCAGGTCTCCAACGTCATTCTCGACAGGCGGATTCAGGTCTCTTTCGACGCCAATGTCGCGCCGGGCTTGCCGTGGGATTTCAAGCCGGTGCAGAAGTCGGTGAATCCGAAAATCGGAGAGACGATCGAAGTCAAGTTCGTGATTGAGAACAAGTCAGACAAGCCGGAGCGCGGCCAGGCGATCTTCAATGTCTCGCCGTTGGAAGCCGGGGTCTATTTCAACAAGGTCCAGTGCTTCTGCTTCAACGAGACGGATCTCGCGCCTGGCGAAAAGCGTGAAATGCCTGTCGTCTTCTATGTCGATCCGGAGATCGCCACGGCGGTGGAAACCAAGACGATCAATGCGCTGACATTGTCCTACACCTATTACCCACGGGACGGCGCAAAGCCCGTGGCATCCGCCGACACTGCAGTGCGGCCGGCGGAAAAAAAACTTTGATGGAGAGTGCTTTTCGGTTTGACCGGAAGCAATATGGGAAAAAGTTATTCGGGGATTGCTGACATGGCCGAAGTGCATCAGAGAAAACACGACTATCATATTATCGATCCGAGCCCATGGCCGATCGTCGCAGCCTTCGGCGCCTTCGTGATCACTTTCGGCGGTGTTTGCTTCATGCGCTACCTCAACGGCGGCGCAGTGCATCTTTTCGGGATCAATTTCGCGCAGCCCTGGCTGTTCTTCATCGGTCTGGCCGTAATCCTCTACGTCATGTACGGCTGGTGGGCAGATACGATCAAGGAAGCGCATGAAGGCGCGCATACCCGCGTGGTCTCGCTGCATCTGCGCTACGGCATGATCATGTTCATCGCCTCAGAGGTGATGTTCTTTGTTGCCTGGTTCTGGGCCTATTTCGATGTCAGCCTGTTCCCGAACGAGGCAATCCAGGCATCGCGTACGGCTTTCCTCGGCGGCCAGTTCCCGCCGAAGGGTGTCGAAGTGCTGGATCCCTGGCACCTGCCCATCTACAACACGATCATCCTGCTGCTGTCGGGCACCACGGTGACCTGGGCGCACCATGCGCTGCTGCATGGCGATCGCAAGGGGCTGATCCAGG
Organism: Rhizobium sp. ASV8; assembly: GCF_016429255.1. Taxonomy (GTDB): domain Bacteria; phylum Pseudomonadota; class Alphaproteobacteria; order Rhizobiales; family Rhizobiaceae; genus Rhizobium. Next base: position 74,620 of record NZ_JAELUG010000011.1, on the reverse strand, counting down.
GACTGACCCTCACCGTACTGCTCGGTGCGCTGTTCTCCTGCGTTCAGGCCTACGAGTATGCCCATGCGCCCTTCGCGTTCAAGAACTCGATCTATGGCGCGACCTTCTTCATGGCGACCGGCTTCCACGGCTTCCACGTTCTGATCGGCACGATCTTCCTGCTGGTCTGCCTCGTCCGTGCCATCAAGGGTGATTTCACCCCGAAACAGCATTTCGGCTTCGAGGCCGCCGCCTGGTACTGGCACTTCGTCGACGTCGTCTGGCTGTTCCTGTTCTTCGCCATCTACATTTGGGGTAGCTGGGGAGCGCCTTTGGCGGCTGGCTAAGGCCGGCCGATCTTCAGCCAAGACTGTGAAATCCTGCCGCCGCAAAAGTCATCTCGATCCGAGGCTTTTGCGGCGGTATTTTTTTGACGGGAAGCTATGAGATCCTCGCTGCTTTCCACATGCATCGGCTCCCCGTTGTTCATGGAGGTTTGCTTCCTTGTCGATCTGGATCTGTAAGACATGCGGTGCGCATTTTGCGCCCAGCGACGTCTGTCCTTCCCGCTGCCTCATCTGCGAGGACGAACGGCAATATGTTCCCGAAGTCGGGCAACAGTGGATCGCACGCGAGGCGCTCGCCGCGACCCATGCAAATGAATGGAGCGAGCTGGAGCCGGGCCTGACTGGCATCAGCGTCGTCCCAGATGTCGGTATCGGTCAAAGAACGCTTCTCCTGCAGTCCCCGCATGGAAATGTTCTGTGGGATTGCACGGCCATGCTCGACGGGAAAACGCGGGATCGCATTCAGGAGCTTGGCGGCCTCAAAGCCATCTGCCTGTCCCATCCGCATTTCTACACCGGGATGGTGGAGTGGAGCGAAGCGCTGGGCGGCGTGCCGATCTTGCTTCACGAGTCTGACCTTGCCTATGTTCAACGCCCGAGCGAATTGATCACACCCTGGCAGGGCGATCGCCTTGAGGTGCTGCCCGGCATCGCTCTGCATCGGCTCGGCGGCCATTTCGACGGGAGCAGCGTTCTGGAATGGCGGGCCGGCGCTGACGGGAAGGGAGTTCTTCTCGTCGGCGACACCATTCACGTGGTTGCCGACAGGCGCTGGGTTTCCTTCATGTATTCGTTTCCGAACGTGATTCCGCTGCCGGCGCGTGAGGTCAGGCGTATCGCGGATCGCGCTGCTGCTCTCCACTTTGATCGCATCTACGGCCCGTGGAAGGAAAAGTTCATTCCGGCAGGGGCAAAGGAGAGTGTCGCCCGCTCGGCCGAGCGCTACATCCGCTTGCTCGAGTCCTAAAGCGCGGCGGCGATCTCTCAGCTTCGCTTCCTGGGCCTTGGGCCTCTGGTCTTACGCATGTCGTGTCGCAAAACCGCTGAACACTTTGGCGGCGTGCGGTAGCCAGCGGTCGTCACGACGTCTTTTCAGCTGGCGGCGAGGCGCTCAAATGCCGACGGGTGTGGAATGCCGTGCGTAAGCATCTGCCGGATCTCCTTGGCGCATTCCTGCGGGTTCTTCGATGCGGTGTCGACTTCCAAATCATAGATGCCGGGCCGGTGCACATGTTCTTGCCAGGCGATGACCGGCGCAGGGATCGGCTTGCCGGCTTCAACGGCAACATAGCTGCCTTGCCTTTCCGGTCCTTCCGCGAGCCGGCGTTGCATTACGACATTGAGCGAGCAGCGTACGCCGACGAACAAAGCGGGCAATCCTGCCAGCTGCCTCGCGCAATCGCGGAGGATGCCGAGCGGGCGCGAATAGGCGTCATGATGTCCGAACTCGGCGACGACATTGAAACCAAGACGGCTATGAGCGGCGATCGAAGCGTAGAGTGCGGCATAAAAGCGCGGAACCAACGGCTCGAGATCGGGCCGCTCGCCGCCGGGGCGCAGGCCGATGCCCGGCCGATAGCGCTCAGGCGTGACGTGTCGCACATAGGCGTCGACACCGAGATTGACCCACACGCCGTCGAATCCCGCCTGGATGGCTTCGACGATGCTTGATTTTCCCGACCGTGGCGCACCGTTGAGGATGACGATGCGGCCCTTGGCGATGCCATCACTATGTTCCAAAAGACGAACCCTCCTGTGGGTGCTTCAGCCGGGATGCAACGATGTGCGAGCTTTTCGATTGGACGAATGAGTGCATCGCAGCTACTGATTATGACAGGGGCGAGATCGAAATTCTCGCCAGCAATGGCAGGCCGGAGCGTTTACGTTTTTTTGAATCGCGAAAATGCTCTATCTCTTTGTTTTTTACGCATTCCGAACGGAAAACCGCTGCGCACTTTTCCTGGAAATGCTCTAGCCGAGACCGTATTTTGAACTCAGAGCAAGACAAAAGCCCCACTGGCGCACCGCATGACGATGGCGCTCTCTTCGCACCCGTCGATCCTTTCAAGGTCGGTTTTAAGGGGTGTTGTCCGCGCTGTGGTCACGGCAAGCTCTTCAACGGGCTATTGTCGGTCAAGCCGCGCTGCTCCGCTTGCGATCTAGACTATGCCTTTGCCGATGCGGGCGACGGCCCCGCGGTCTTCGTCATCCTGATCGTCGGCTTCATCGTCATCGGCCTGGTTCTGTGGATGCAGGTCAATTACGCGCCGCCGGTCTGGGTCTACATAGTGCTGTTTGCGCCGTTGACCATCATTCTGTCGCTGCTGTCCCTGCGCTGGTGCAAGGGTATTCTGATCGCGCTGCAGTATCGCAACAATGCCAGCGAGGGGCGCATCAGTGGTGAGTGAGACCGCCGCGCCAGTTCGCCGTCCCAATTTTTTGTGGCAGATCGGCAAGGCTTTGATCCTGCTCGTCGCACTCGTCATTCTGCTGGGGCTTGGCACCTGGCAGGTCGAGCGGCTGCAATGGAAGGAAGGTCTGCTCGCCGATATTGCCGCGCGCAAGGATGCGGCTGCGGTTCCGCTTTCGGCCATAGAGACGATGGCTGCTTCCGGCGGCGATATCGAATATCGCGTCGTCACGACGCATGGCCGTTATCTCAACAACAAGGAACGCCACTTCCTCGCCACCTATGGCGATGAGCCCGGCTTTTACATCTATACGCCGCTGCAGCTTGAGGACGGCCGCTACCTCTTCATCAACAGGGGCTTCGTACCCTCTGCGGCCAAAGAGCCGGAGATGCGCAAGCAGGGGCAGTTGACGGGCGATCAGAGCGTTACCGGTCTTGCGCGTGCCAAGCTTGCGAGCCAGCCCGATGGCATGCCGGACAACGATCTCGCCAAGAATTTCTTCTTCTGGAAGGACCTGGATGCCATGGCGTCCAGTGTCGGCCTGCCGAAAGACAAGGTGCTGCCTTTCTTTATCGATGCCGACAAGACACCCAATCCGGCGGGCCTGCCCGTGGGAGGCGTCACCATCATCGATCTGCCGAACAATCACCTGCAATATGCGGTGACCTGGTACGGGCTGGCGGTGGCGCTGGTTGCCATCGTCGCGATCTCCTGGTGGCGCAAGCACCATCCGGATGCACCCTCGCAATAGAGGCATGCACTAGAGCCGGATGATTTTGGGCCTGTTCGACCTAAATTCGAATCCGCTCCAGAATCAAACAAGTGGAGCGTGATGTCGTCCGAAAGCCGCCTACACTTTTCGGCATCACGCTCTAGAATAGCTTCATTTCGATGGAATATTGGGCTAGAGCAGGCGGCAGGGCGTGCCTATCTATGCTCAAGCCATCGTCGCGCATTTCGGAAGAGACATGAACATAGCCGTTTCCAAACCTGATCTGACCATCCGGCTCTGCGGACCGCGCGGCTTCTGTGCCGGCGTCGACCGCGCCATCCAGATCGTCGTGCTGGCGCTGAAGGCCTATGGCGCTCCAGTCTATGTTCGCCACGAGATCGTACACAATCGCTATGTCGTCGAAGGTCTGGAAGCCAAGGGTGCCATCTTCGTTGAGGAGCTGGACGAGATTCCGGCCGAACACCGAGCCCAACCCGTCGTTTTCTCCGCCCATGGCGTGCCGAAATCCGTTCCCGCCGATGCCGATGCGCGCAACCTCTTCTATCTCGATGCGACGTGTCCTCTGGTTTCCAAGGTTCACAAGCAGGCGATGCGCCACAATCGCCTCGGCCGCCATGTCGTCCTGATCGGCCATGCCGGGCATCCGGAGGTGATCGGCACCATGGGTCAGCTTCCGGAAGGCACGGTGTCGCTGATCGAGACGGTAGAAGACGCGGATGCCTATCAGCCCGTCGATCCCGACAATCTCGGCTTCGTCACGCAGACTACCCTTTCGGTCGACGATACTGCCGGGGTCATCGCTCGTCTGCAGGAGCGCTTCCCCAATCTCACGGCGCCTTCAGCCGATTCGATCTGCTATGCCACCACCAACCGGCAGGAAGTGGTGAAGGTAGCAGCTCCGGGCTGCGATCTCTTCATCGTCGTCGGTGCGCCGAATTCCTCCAATTCCAAGCGTCTCGTCGAAGTGGCGTTGCGGGCAGGGGCAACGAAATCCGTCCTTGTCCAGCGCGCTTCGGAGATCGACTGGGACAATGTCGGCGATATCAAAACCGTAGGTCTCTCGGCTGGTGCATCTGCGCCAGAAGTCATCGTCAACGAGATCATCGAAGCTTTCCGCGCCCGCTATAATGCTGTGGTGGAACTTGCGGAAACTGTGAAGGAAACCGAAAATTTCCTCGTCAACCGCGAGCTGCGCAGTATAGAGCTGACGACATCAGATATGGCCTTCGTCAACGGCGAATAGCCGCCGCAAGGCGCTCAAGTTCAGGACTGTTTTGTGGCCGTTTATACCGATATTACCGAAGACGATTTGAAGTGGTTCCTGACGGAATATGAGGTCGGAGAGTTGCTCTCCTACAAGGGCATTGCCGAGGGCGTCGAGAATTCGAACTTCCTGCTGCATACGACCCGCGACCCGCTGATCCTGACGCTTTATGAAAAACGGGTCGACAAGGGTGACCTGCCGTTTTTCCTGGGGCTGATGCAGCATCTGGCAAGCCGGGGGCTTTCCTGCCCGTTGCCTTTGCCGCGCCGTGACGGCGCGTTGCTTGGTCATCTCTCCGGCCGTCCGGCCGCGCTGATTTCCTTCCTTGAGGGCATGTGGCTGCGCAAGCCCGACGCGCATCATTGCCGCGAAGTCGGCAAGGCGCTCGCCGCCATGCATATTGCCGGGGAGGGGTTTGACATTCGGCGACCGAATGCGCTCTCGGTCGACGGCTGGCAACCGCTTTGGGAAAAGTCCGCGGCGCGTGCCGACGAAGTCGAAGCCGGCCTACAGGACGAGATTGGCGGCGAGCTTGATTTCCTCGCGCATCATTGGCCGAAAGATCTGCCGAAGGGCATTATCCATGCCGATCTTTTCCCGGATAACGTCTTCTTCCTCGGTGACAAGTTGTCCGGCCTGATCGATTTCTATTTCGCCTGCAACGATCTGCTCGCTTACGACGTCTCGATCTGCCTCAATGCCTGGTGCTTCGAGAAGGATCACGCCTACAATATCACCAAGGGCAAGGCGCTGCTGGAGGGCTACCAGAGCGTGAGGCCGATGAGTGCGGCCGAGATCGCAGCCCTGCCGACGCTCGCTCGCGGCTCGGCACTGCGTTTCTTCCTGACCCGCCTCTACGATTGGCTGACGACGCCGGCCGGCGCCCTCGTCACCAAGAAGGATCCGATCGAATATCTGCGCAAGCTGCGTTTCCATCGCCAGATCGCTTCTGCCGTTGAATACGGGCTAGAGGCATGAAGCACGTCGATATTTTCACCGATGGCGCCTGCTCGGGCAATCCCGGTCCCGGCGGCTGGGGCGCCGTGCTTCGTTATGGCGAAGTGGAGAAGGAATTGTCGGGCGGCGAAGCCGACACCACCAACAACCGTATGGAGTTGATGGCTGCGATTTCGGCCTTGGGTGCCCTGAAGAGCCCTTGCGAGGTCGATCTCTATACGGACAGCGTCTACGTCAAGGACGGCATCACCAAATGGATCTTTGGCTGGAAGAAGAACGGCTGGAAGACATCAGACAAGAAGCCGGTGAAGAATGCAGAGCTCTGGCAGGCGCTGGACGAAGCCTATAACAGGCATAAGGTCACGCTGCATTGGGTCAAGGGCCATGCCGGCCACCCCGAGAATGAGCGTGCCGACGAGTTGGCGCGCAAGGGCATGGAACCCTTCAAGAGGAAATAGGATTGGGCTTGCTCCCCGGCGCCAAGCGCGGCCGCGGTTGCGCCGCGGATCTTGAACCCCGGAACGACAGGATGACAGGATGGAAATCCGCCCCGAGGAACAGCAGGACATCGAAGCGATCCGTCGCCTGACAAAAGCGGCCTTCGCATCGATCGAGCACAGCAGCCAGACGGAAGCCGAAATCGTCGATGCGCTTCGCGATGCCGGAGCGCTGACGATTTCCCTCGTGGCGCTGGTGCACGGCGACATCATCGGACACGTCGCCTTTTCGCCCGTTACGATCGATGGCAAGAATTGCGGCTGGTACGGGCTCGGTCCGGTTTCAGTATCGCCGGATTATCAGAGGAAGGGCGCAGGCGGCGCGCTCATACGGGAAGGTCTTGCGCGTCTGACCAAAGCCGGAGCCAAGGGCTGCGTCGTTCTCGGGGCGCCCGACTACTACAAGCGCTTCGGTTTCGAAAACGATGCTCGCCTGGTGTTCGAGGGGGTGCCAGCCGAGTATTTCATGAGGCTGGTAATCGATGGCTCCGCGCCTGCGGGAAGTGTCAACTATCACGACGGCTTCAACGCCAGCTGATCGACAAATCGTCGCTCTCAGTGGTTCACTCAGCCGGTATCTTGAACCGAGCCCGAGGGATTTCCGCCGTTGCGGTGATTTCGATCAGCAAATCCGGATGATAGAGGCGCACGACCTCCACAGTCGTCGTCACGGGGTAGGGCTCTGAGAAGAACGTCTTGCGGATATCTCCCGCCGCCATGAAGGCTTCGATATCGGTCGCATACTGAGTAAGTGACACGATATCGCCCAACTCGCCGCCGAAGGCGTCAAGCACGGCCCTGATGTTTTCGAGCGTTTGCTGAACCTGCACGCGCATATCGCCCTTTCCGACGATTTGCCCATCGTGGTCGAGCGAAACTGACCCTTCAGATGAAGGACTTGGCCGTCGCCAATAGCCTTCACCATGGAGAAGGCACCAAAGGGCTTCCATACGTTCGGAGGGTTATAGCTTGTTGCCATCTTGGCGCTCATCGTCGTTTCGGGGTAGACCAGACACTGGCTAAGCCCGCCTGCAGAAGCCGTTGCGTCCCGGGTGCTGCTGCTTGCAACCTCCTGCAATCTGTTCCGAGTCCGTAGCGAATGTCGAGCGGGCCATCTGCAAAAAGCACAGGGGTGACAACACGACGTCTTGCCCCCCAGCTCGTTCCCTCTATGCTGCCAGCGACATTCACGGAGACATTATCCATGATCCTGCACTGCGTTTTTCTGCGGCTGAAATCCGCCATGACACAGGACGAGAAGAGGGCACTGTTCGAAGCCGTGGCCGGTTTGCAAAAGGTCATTCCCGGGATTGTCGATGTGAAATACGGACCGAATGTCTCGCCCGAAGGCCTGCATGGCGGCTTCGTCGATGGTTTTGCCGTAACATTCGAAAGCCCCGAGGCGCGGGATGCCTATCTCGTCCATCCGCAGCATGTCGCCGTCGGCGAGCGGATTGTCTCTTCGACCGATGGCGGCCTGGCCGGGTTGCTGGTCTTCGATCTCATTCTTTGAGAAGAGGGGGCTTTAAGTAGAACGGGTCGCAGGCAAAACATACCTGCGACCCGGTTTCGTTGATGTACTTGGCTGGTGCCTTAGCTCGACTTCGCCATCGCAGCGGCGAGCTGGTCAACGTTATAACGGAACATTTTTTCGTATGTCGAAGCCGGCCCATTGGCCTTGGAGAGGGACTCGACGTAAAGTTCGCCACCGGGCTCTGCACCGGTTGCCTTGGCGACCTGTTTGACGAGGCGCGGATCGTTCGAGTTTTCGAAGAAATAGGCCTTCACATGCTCCGTCTTGATCTGCTCGATCAACTGGGCAACCTTGGCGGCCGAGGCTTCGGTTTCCGTCGAAAAGCCAAGTGGGGCGAGGAAATTCACCTTATACTCGCGGCCGAAATAGCCGAAGGCGTCATGGCTGGTCAGCACCTTGCGACGATCGTCCGGCACCTTGTCGAACTTGCTGTGTGCATAGGCATCAAGCTCGGTCAGCACCTTGGTATAGCGCTCGGCATTGGCCTTGAAGTCGGCCGCATCGGCCGGATCTGCCGCGGAAAGCGCCTTCTCGATATTGGCGACCCAGACCTTCACATTGACCGGGCTGTTCCACACATGCGGATCGGTGACCGTCTTGCCGTCATCGACCATCGTCCGCGTATTGATGCCGTCCGAGGCAACGACGGGCGTGCCCTTGTAACCCGATGCGGTGATCAGCCGATCCATCCATCCCTCGAGACCTTCGCCGCTGACGAAGACGACCTTTGCCGCGTTCAGTGTCTTGGCGTCGGCAGGGGACGGCTCGAACTCATGGGGATCGCCATTCGGGCCTACCAGGCTCGATACCTTCACATGATCGCCGCCGACATGCTTGACGACATCGGCAAGCACGGTGAAGGACGCGACGACGTTGAGCGTTTCGGCCGAGGCCGACCCGGCGACGCCGAAGGCGACGAAGGCCGATGCAGCGGCTGAGAGAAGCAGTCTCTGTTTGTTCATGCGAGTCTCCTTGTTCGAATTAGCCCCGGAGATGGGGACGGGGGAAGAACCGTCGGGCAAGGCCCGAGGGTGCGAAGAGAATGGAGAAGCCATAGATCAGGCTTGCCGTGATGATGATGGTCGGGCCGGAGGCGAATTCGAGATGATAGGAGGCAATGAGGCCGACATAGCCTGATATCGCCGCCGTTCCCGTCGCAATCCACATCATCGCAGGCAGGCTGCGCGACCAGAGCTGCGCCACGGCAGCGGGTAGCATCATCAGTCCTACGGCCATCAGCGTGCCGAGCGCCTGGAAGCTGGCGACGAGATTGAGCACGACGAGCAGCAGAAACAGGAAGTGATAGATCGGCCCATGGCCGCCGACGGCACGCAGAAAACCGGGATCGAAGCATTCCATGACCAGCGGCCGGTAGATGATGGCGAGCGCCAGCAGCGTGACGGTGGTGATCGCGCCGATCTGGTAGAGGGCAGGCGCATCTATCGCCAGAATGGTGCCGAACAGCACATGCAGCAGATCGATATTGGAGCCGCGCAACGAGACGATGAGGACGCCGAGCGCGAGGGATGTCAGGTAGAAGCTGGCAAAGCTCGCATCCTCCTGCAGTACGGTCATGCGGCTGACGAGGCCGGAAAGGAGCGCCACCGAGAGACCCGCCACCAGCCCGCCAAGCCCCATGGCCGTCAACGATAAGGAGCCGGCAATGAGATAGCCGATGGCAGCACCCGGCAGCACGGCATGGCTCATGGCATCCCCCATCAGGCTCATGCGCCGGAGCATCAGGAAGACGCCGATCGGGCCGGAACCGAGGCCGAGGCAGAGACAGGCAATCAGCGCACGCCGCATGAAGCCATAATCCGCGAATGGCGCGAGGAAGATATCGTAGATGGTCATTGGGCCGGCTCCTGCCTCGCGTGGCCGTCTGCCGCGTGTTCATCCTCCGGCAGGCACGCTTCGGCGCCTTCGTCCCAGCGCTCGGCCATGGCGCGTGCCTTGATAAGGTTCGCCGAATTCATGACATCCTGCGTCCGTCCCCAGCCGACAAGCTCGCGGGCAATCAGCAGTGTTTCGGGAAAATGCGCGCGCACCTGATCGAAATCATGCAGTACGGCGATGACGGTACGCCCTTCCTTGTTCCAGCGCAGAACGAGATCAAGCAGGTCGCGCGTCGTGCGCTGGTCGATGGCGGTGAATGGTTCGTCGAGCAGGATGACACGAGCGTCTTGCAACAATAGTCTCGCGAAGAGCACGCGCTGGAACTGTCCGGCGGAGAGCGAGCCGATATGCCTGTTTTCGAAGCCGGAGAGGCCGACGACGGCGAGTGCGTCGCGAGCGCGTTCCGCATCCTTGCGTGAGACCTGGCCGAAAGCGCCGGTATTTTTCCAGGCTCCGAGCATGACCGTATCGGCGACGGAAATCGGAAAGCGGCGGTTTATATCAGCCGCCTGCGGCAGATAGCCGAAATCGTTACGCGTCAGCGCACCGCGATCGATCGAACCTTCCGCCGGCCGCAATTCGCCAACCATTGCCTTCAGCAGCGTCGATTTACCCGCACCATTTGGCCCGGCGATCGCCGTGAGGCTGCCGGCCCGGAAGGCACCGCTAATGTGATGCACAGCGGGATGTCGCTCATAGGTCACGGTGACGTTGTCGAGTCGAATCAGGTCGTTCATGCCAGAGCCACCGCCCAGCCGATGGCCGCCCAAAGTACCACAATGCCGACCGCCACATAGGCAAGCCGCACCAGGGCGGAACGCCCCATCAGGGAGGGTGCGAATGGATCACGATCGAACGGCATTCAGGGGGCTTTCATTTATGTAATAACATTACATCTAGTAGCCGATGAAATGCGGCGAAAAAGAGGCGATGGCCAGAATAGCTGTGGCTGGCGCTGGCGCGGAGGAATTCAAGCGGGGGGATTGCACGCGCCGTGGCCCGGTTGGAGTCATTGAAGCTCTGGCAGGCAGGCAAAACAACAAAGGGCGCCATTGAGGCGCCCTTTCATCTCTGACCGGAATTGGCTTTAGAGCTGCTCGATCATCGCCGCAGCGCCCGAAACCGTTGCCTGGCCCGGGCTCTCCTCGATGTTGAGCGTTTTTACCACGCCGTCTTCCACCAGCATGGAGTAGCGCTTCGAGCGGACGCCGAGGCCCCCAGCGGAAAGGTCGATATCGAGGCTAAGCGCCTTCGCGAAGGAAGCGTCCCAATCGGCGAGGAAATGGATCTTGCCCATGCCGCCCGACGATTGCGCCCAGGCGCCCATGACGTGCCAATCGTTGACCGCGATGACGGCGATGTCATCGACACCCTTTGCAAGAATGGCGTCCCGGTTTTCCAGATAGCCCGGCAGATGGTTGAGCGAACAGGTCGGGGTAAATGCGCCGGGAACGGCAAAGAGCACGACGCGCTTGCCGGCGAAGAGCTGCTCGGTGCTGATTTCGACCGGGCCGTCCGCGGTCTTTTCCTTGAAGGTGGCGGCGGGTAGTTTATCACCGATTGCGATGGTCATGGCTCTCTCCTTGGGGCATGGTTTCGAGGCGTTTGAACCGCCTTCGATGGGGCGAAATTGTCGGGCAGAACTATAGGTCGGGCCTATTCGAACGCAAGGGTGGTTTCGATGGCGCGATCGCCGTCGACGGCCAGAACGCCCCAGGTCTTGCCCTTGATGTCGTAATTCTTCGGCAGCTTGCCGATCTCGATATCGGCCGAATAGGCGTTGCCTTCCCGCTTGGTATTCGCCTGCTGGAAGAACACGTAACCTGCCGGGCCGGTGACATAGATCGCCGGAGCATTTCCGGTTGTTTCCGGCAGGGTGAGGCGCAGCGTCAGGTTTTTCGAATCCGCGGAGAGGCTGTGGCCCTGAACGGCGAAATCGGAGGACGGCGTTTGCGGCAGCAAAGCCTTCGCGGCATCCAGCAGAGCCAACTCATGTGTCGTCGGCTGTTCGCCTGCCGGTAGCGGCAGAGAATAGTCCGCCTGGAAGGGGATGCAGATATCCTTGCAAAGACCGATGAAGGCGGTCAGCTCCAACTTGGCCGGCGCCTTGCCCGCGACGCGGAAATCGAGCGGCAATGTCACGGGAGCATCGTAGCCGATCTCATGTATGTTCCCGACGACGATCTGCTTCGGTATCGGATAGCTGGCTTTTTCCAGCGTCACGCCGCTCTCAGGCGCAAGGGTCACTTGCGGCGGAATCCCGCTCTGGCCCGGTTCACGCCAATAGGTGATCCAGCCGGGTTGCGGTTCGATCTGCAGAGCGGCACGGATATGGCCCTCGGCATCGGGTGCCAGCGCCACAAGGCGCATGCGGCCGCCTTGATTGTCCGCCCATTCGCTTGTCGCGGCATGGGCGGCAGAGCCGATGCAAAGAATGGTGGCAAATGCGCCGGCGGATAGTGCCGACAGGCGGGAGAGGGTGGCTGATCCGGTCATGGAATGAGGATTTAGCGGATCGGGCGGCATGGAGCCAGCACCACCTAAAAAAGAAATGATCATTTTCAGTTGATTGATTTATGACATTGCCCCATCTTGCTTTTTTAGCGGTGCAGCTATGGACTGCGGTCAGGAGGCACGATGTCCCTATCGACGCTGAAGAATAAACGCGAAAGAGGTTTGCTCGACGGTCAGTTCCTGATCGCCATGCCCGGCATGGAGGATAGGAACTTCAACCGGACGGTCATTTACATTTGCGCTCATTCCGATGCCGGGGCCATGGGCTTCGTCATTAATCGACCTCAGAAGCTGACGTTTACGGATGTTCTTCTGCATCTGGATATGATCAAGGATGACGATGCCATCGTCCTCCCGGCGGACGCACGGAATTTCCCGATCCAGACCGGGGGGCCGGTCGAAAGCGGCCGGGGCTTTGTCCTCCATTCCGACGATTACCTCAGCGACAGCAGCATTCCGGTCAGCGATGATATCAGCTTGACGGCGACGCTCGACATCGTGCGAGCCATCTCCAAAGGAAGCGGGCCGAAACGAGCCACGATGCTGCTCGGCTATGCCGGCTGGGGAGCAGGCCAGCTGGAGGCAGAGATCGGCAACAATGGCTGGCTGAACTGCCCGGCAAACGAAGAGCTGATCTTCGACCGCAGCCTCGACGACAAGTATGAGCGCGCCCTTGCCTTGATGGGCATCAATGCCGCAATGCTGTCGCCGCACGCCGGCCATAGCTGAGACGATCGGCACTATTTCGGAACGAAATAGCGCTCGTGGCGTTACCCTGACAGAGCAACGGCAATAGAGCCGTGCCAGCCAAGGAGGCGCTACACATGAGCAGCACGACCGACAAGGTTACGGGCAAGGTGAACGAAATCGCCGGCAAGGCCAAGCAGGTCGTCGGCAAGGCAACCGATGACAAGAGAATGCGCGCCGAAGGTGCCGCCCAGGAAGCCAAGGGCAAAGTACAGTCTGCCGTTGGCAAGGCCAAAGACAAGGTCAAGGGTGCCGTCGATCGTATGTGATCGACTGATTGCTAGCCAATATGTGCTCGCTGTTCCGTTTGAATTGACGTTGTAGCAGCGATGTTGGGAGGAAGAGCCTGTTACGGAAACGTGGCAGGCTCTTTATCTTGGGCCAATCCACCTTTTCCGAGGAGTTCATGCGGCTTTTCACCTGCGATCATTGCGGCCAACCCGTCCATTTCGACAATAGGCAATGTGTCCGTTGTGGCCATCAGCTCGGCTTCGTCCCGGATCGTCTGGCAATCTATGCGCTGGAGCCGGATGAAGGCCCGAGTTGGCATCTGGTTTCCGAGGCGGCGCGACATGTCCGTTTCTGCGCCAATGCCGAACTCGACATTTGCAACTGGCTGATTGATACGGATGATTCTAACTCCTATTGCGTCGCCTGCCGCCACAATCGCCTGGTGCCGAATACGGGCACGGAGCAGGGGATAAATCGCTGGAGGCGCATCGGGCAGGCGCAACGTCATCTGTTCTATTCTCTGCTGCGCTGGAAGCTGCCGCATCCCGACCGGACGGAGGATCCTCAAGGCGGGTTGGTGTTCGACTTCCTCGAAGATGAAATGCAGGGCAATACCGTCATTCCCGCCATGACCGGCCACGAAGACGGATTGATTGCCATTCGTGCCGCCGAGGCCGATGATGTGACACGCGAGCAGGCGCGCACCTCGATGAACGAGCCCTATCGCACGCTGCTGGGGCACTTCCGACACGAGACCGGTCATTTCATCTGGGACAAGCTCGTGCGCGACCGTGGTCAGTTCGATGCCTTTCGCGCCGTCTTCGGCGATGAGCGCGCCGATTATGGCGCAGCACTTCAGGCTCATTACGACAACGGTCCGCCTGTGGACTGGCAGGAAAGCTTCATCAGTGCCTATGCCAGCTCCCATCCCTGGGAAGATTTTGCCGAATGCTTCGCCCACTACCTGCATATCGTGGATACGCTGGAGACGGCTCGCTCCTTCGGGCTGGCGATCGATCCGCAGCGCTATCACGACATGGCGGCGGAAGTTGACTTCAACCCCTACAAGGCTGAGAGCGCAGGCCAGCTTGTCAGCGCCTGGATCCCCTTGAGCGTTGCGATCAATTCCATCCAGCGCAGCATGGGGCAGCCGGATTCTTACCCCTTTATCCTTTCCCCTCAGGTGGTCGCAAAGCTGGATTACATCCGGCGACTGATCGAAAGCGCGGGAAGCGAATCTTAGAGCATGTCGCGCAAAAGTGTGCAGCGGTTTTTGCGGCTAAGACATGCGTGAAATCAAAGAACTAAAGCGCGTGAAGCGAATCTGAAAGATCGCGACGCGCTTTAGAAATCGCAACGCGCCTCAGAGCGGGGGCGCTATCTTAGGCGCGCTTCGTCAGCGGAAAGCGTTCCTTGAGCAGCCTGATCACCGAATCTGACCCCATTGGCGGACCGAAGATGAAGCTCTGACCGTAGGTGCAGCCGATCTTGGCGAGCTCCAGCGCGTCCTCTTCCGATTCGATGCCCTCGGCGACGACCCGCATGTTGAGTTCGCGCGCCATGGAGATGACGGAGCGGAGCAGGACGGCCTTCTTATCGCTCTCGTCGCGCACCATCGCCTTGTCGAGCTTGATGGTGTCGAAGGGGAAGCGCGTGAGATAGGCAAGCGAAGAATAGCCGGTGCCGAAGTCGTCGAGCGCCAAGCCAATGCCGGCGTCGCGCAGCTTGTCGAGCACGAGGCGCGCCTGCTCCGGATTTTCCATCACTTGCGATTCCGTCAACTCCAGCTTGATCCGGTGCGGATCGCAATGGGTCTTGGCGAGCAGGGCGCGGATATCGTCGTAAAGCTCATTGTTGAGCAGTTGCACGCTGGAAAGGTTGATGGAAACGAACAATGGCAGGTCGCCGGTCTGTCGTTGCCACGCCTTCAAGTCATTGGTCGCCTGCTCCAGCGCAAACATGCCGAGCGGCCCGATAATGTCGGAGGCTTCTGCGATCGGGATGAATTCCGTGGGCGGAATATTGCCGCGCTTCGGATGCTCCCAGCGCATCAGCGCTTCGAAACCTGCGACTTCGGCATCTTCCAGCCGAACGATGGGCTGGTAGACTAGCGAGAGCTCCTTGCGCTCGACAGCACGACGCAGGTCGGTTTCCAGCTGCAGGCGGTCGGTGCCGAAGCTGCGGAAGGCAGGCTGGAAAGGCTCGACGCGGTTGCCGCCGGCGCGCTTGGCGCGGTACATGGCAAGTTCGGCGTCACTGAGCATGCCGGCTGCGTTTTCCTGCTGGTCGACCCATGAGGTCAGGCCGACCGATGCGGTCAGGATGATTTCGCGATTGGCGAAGTTGATCGGCACCATGATCGCCTTGCTGATCGCATCGGCAAAATCGGCAACCTTGGCCGGATCGCGCTCGGATACGAGGATGAGGCCGAACTGGTCGCCAGAAAGGCGGGCAAGCGTATCCTGCGGCTTCATCAGGCGACGAAGGCGCCGGGTCAGCGCGATGAGGATATTGTCGCCGGCGGCAAAACCAAGGGTATCGTTGACGAGCTTGTAGCGATCGATGTCGATCACCATGACCGTCGGCCTGAGCTGATTGCCCTCAGACGCGAGTGTCAGCACGGATTGGAGACGATCGAGGAAAACCTGGCGGTTCGGCAATCCGGTGAGATTATCGTGCACGGCGTCATGCAGCAGCCGCTCGATCGAATTCTTCTGCTCGGTGATATCGACGATGGTGCCGACGCAGCGGATGATCTCGCCGTTGGAGCCGAGCACCGGCCGGGCGCGGATCGACAGCCAATGGAAATGTCCATCTTCGGCGCGAATGCGGAACTCGTGGTTCAGTCTGCCGCGTCGATGTTCCAGCAGCACGTCGAGCGTCGCTCGGAACCGGTCGCGGTCGTCGGGATGCAGTCGCGGCAGCCAGTTGCGCGCCGCGCCATGCATGCTGCCGGGCGAAAGGCCGAGCTTCATCGAGATATCGGGCGTGGTCACGACGCGGTCGCGCGCCACGTCCCAATCCCAGACGGTATCGCCGGAACCGGTGAGGGCTAGGGATTGCCGCTCCAGATCCGAAAACAGGCCTTGCTGGAAAGCACCGCCGGCAAAGGCGTGCTGCATGACGGTGAAGCCGATGAGCAGAACGATGAGCACCAGGCCGCCGCCGAGGGCCGGCTGGATGATATCGTTGTCGAGCTTGCCCATGATCGTCATCCAGGCTCCGAACAGCCAGACGAGGATCAGCGCCCAGGCGGGCACGAGCAGGATGGCGCGGTCATATCGGCTGAAGCCGAGATAGATGATGAGCAGCAGGCCGGCCGTTGCCGTCAGTGCCAGCGACAGCCGCGCGATGCCGGCCGCAATCGACGGATCGTAGATCGCTACGCCGAAGAGCAGGGCAAGGCCGAGAACCCAGGCAAGGGTGACGTAGCCGAGGTGGGCGTGCCAGCGATTGAGATTGAGATAGGTGAACAGGAAGATCACCAAACTCGACGCGAGCGCCACCTCCGCGCAGGCGCGCCATATTCGCTGGTCGCTGGAGGTGATGCTGATGAGCTTGCCGAGGAAGCCGAAGTCGACGCAGATATAGCCGAGCACCGCCCAGGCAAGGGCCGCGGTTGCCGGCAGCATCGATGTTCCCTTGACCACGAAAAGGATGGTCAGGAACACCGCCAGCAGGCCGGCAATGCCGAGCACGATGCCGCGATAGAGCGTGAAGGCGTTGACCGTGTCCTTGTAGGCGTTGGGTTCCCACAGATAGAGCTGCGGCAAATTGGGAGACGAAAGTTCGGCAACGAAGGTAACGACTGCGCCTGGGTTCAGCGTGATGCGGAAAACGTCCGCTTCGTCGCTTGGCTGCCGATCGAGCGCAAAGCCTTCGCTCGGCGTGATCGCGACGATGCGTTGCGAGCCCAGATCGGGCCAGAAGACCTTCGAATTCACCAGGCGGAAATGCGGGGCGACGATAACGCGCTCAAGCTGCTCTTCGGAGACGTTGGCGAGCGCGAAAACCGCCCAGTCACCCTGATGATTCGGAGACGAAGATCTGACCTCGATGCGTCGCCTGATGCCGTCGGTGCCGGCGGCCGTCGAAACCTGAAAGGCTTCGCCCTGGTTGGTATAGATCTCGGTCGTCGCCGTCAGGTCGAGAGCGGTGTCGTCGCGCGAGATTTTCACGGGCTCGGCTGCCTGCGCCATTCCGGCGACCAACAGCAGCATGATGGCCGCAAGCGTTGCGAACACGGCACATAGCCGCCCGGCCATCGGCCTCGTCTGCATCAATCCGGCGATCATCGCTGGTCGTAGCTTCGGTTCGGGCCGGCATCGGCTGCCAGCCTTGAGAACATCACATGGTCGCGCCACTGACCGTTGATTTTGAGATAACCGCGCAAATGACCTTCCCGTTGGAAACCGGCTTTTTCTAGAAGCCGCATGCTACGCTCGTTATCCGGAATACAGGCTGCTTCAATACGGTGCAACTCAAGTCCGGAAAAGATATAGGGTATAACCAACCGAAGTGCGGCGAACATGTGGCCCTGACCGGAATAGCGCTCGCCCATCCAATATCCGATCATGCAGCTCTGCGCAGCACCGCGGCGAATATAGCCGATCGTTATGCCTCCAACCAGCGTCATGTTTTCCCTGAGGAAAATGAACAGCGGGATCGCCTGGCCGGAATTGTACTCCTGCTTTCCCCTGATGATGCGTGCCCGATAGGCGCCTTCCGTCAGTTCGTCATGCCGCCAAGTCGGCTCCCAGGGTTCGAGAAAGCGTCTGCTTTCGGCCCTCAGCCTGTGCCATTGGTTGAAATCGGAGTAGCGCGGCAGACGCAGCAAATATGTGTCGTCTTCGAGTTCAACCGCGTCCGGATGACGGGAGAGAAATCGAAAGACAGATTTTTGCATGCCGCCAAGCACTCCCCCGAGAATTGAACCCATCGGCTCGCGGCATGCCCCTAGCCGTTTGCGCTTTTGGAAGCGAGCGCCGGTGAGGACAGGGACATGACGATGTCTTCCATCGGTGCGAGCTGCTCCAGCGGCCCGATCGCCGAAAGCGTCGGTACTGTATCGAAGAACAGCCGGCCGGCAAGATCGGTGAGGCGATCGATGGTGATGCCCTGCAGGCGCTCCAGCATTTCCTGGTTCGGAATGGGGCGGCCGTAGAGCATCATCTGCCGGGCGACCTGGCCGGCGCGAGCGGCCGGGCTCTCCTGTCCCATCAGCAGCTGCGCACGAATCTGGGCGCGTGCGCGCTCGATTTCCTGCTGCTCGATATTGTGGGACGCCTTATGCAGTTCATCGACGATGACAGGCACCAGCTCCGGCAGGTTCTCGCCGCCCGTCGCCGCATGGATGCCGAAAATGCCGGTATCGGAAAAGCCCCAATGGAAGGCATAGACCGAATAGCAGAGGCCACGGAGTTCGCGCACTTCCTGGAACAGCCGCGAGGACATGCCGCCGCCGAGGATATTGGCGAGGATCTGCGAACAGTAGAAATCGCGCGTGTGATAGGCGCGGCCTTCGAAGCCGAGCAGTATCTGCGCGTCCATAAGGTCGCGCGTCTCGCGAATATTGCCGCCGATATAACGAGCAGGCTCGATAATGGGCGGAGCGGACGGTTTCGTCGGCAGGCTGGAGAAACGCTCCTCGACCTGGCGAACGAAGCTCTCATGGTCGACCGCACCGGCCGCCACCACGAACATGCGGTCCGTGGTGTAGTTGCGATCAAGGTAGTGACGAATCTGTGCCGGCGAAAAGGAAACGACGGTCTCAGGCGTGCCGAGAATGGCTCGCCCCAATGTCTGTCCGCGATAGGCGACTTCGGAAAACTTGTCGAAGACCACGTCGTCAGGCGTGTCGTTCGCGGCGTTGATTTCCTGCAGGATAACCTGCTTCTCGCGTGCCAGCTCTTCCTCGTCGAAAGCGGATTCGGTCAGGATATCGGCAAGGATATCGACCGCGAGCGGCACATGATCTTTCAGAACCCGGGCATAGTAGGAGGTGGTTTCGGTAGATGTGGCGGCGTTGACTTCGCCGCCGACATTCTCGATTTCCTCGGCGATCTGACGGGCGCTGCGCCGCGCCGTGCCCTTGAACGCCATATGTTCGAGCAGATGGGCGATCCCGTGTTCTGCTTCGGTCTCGTTGCGCGAGCCCGATTTGATCCAAACGCCGAGTGCCACGCTTTCGAGGTGTGGCATCGATTGGGTCGCTACTGTCAGCCCGGACGCGAGCCGGGTGCACTCCACTGTCATCGCTTGTCTTTCCGCGTCTGTTATTCGCCGGCCCGGGTGTGTTTGCCGATAAAGCCTTCAACAGCTTTAAGCTCCGGATCGAGAACCTCGAAACGCTCCTCCCTGGTCATCAAACCAGCAAGCCACGTCGGAAGCGCTGGGTCAATACCGGATGCGGATTTTACTGCTGCAGGGAATTTTGCCGGATGGGCGGTTGCAAGCGTCACCATAGGGCTCGTCGGACGCTCGTTCTTTTCCGCGACGAAGACGCCGATTGCCGTATGCGGATCGAGCAAATAGCCGGTTTCGGCAAGGGTCTTGCGGATGGTTTCGGCCACCTGCTTCTCGCTCGTGCGTCCGGCGCGGAAATCCTTCTTGATGAACTTCAGCGCCTCTTCGCTGGTCGAAAAGCCATTCGACTGCTTCAGGCTTTCCATCGCGGCCCGCACCTTGGAAGCATCGCGGCCATTGGCCTCGAACAACAGCCGTTCGAAGTTGGAGGAAATCTGGATATCCATCGACGGCGACGTGGTTGCCTTGACCTCGCGCATTTCATAGCGGCCGGTCTTGAGCATGCGCGCGAGAATATCGTTTTCGTTGGTAGCGATGATCAGGCGCTCGATCGGCAGGCCCATGCGCTTGGCGACGTAGCCGGCAAAGATATCGCCGAAATTGCCCGTCGGCACGGTAAAGGAGATTTTGCGATCCGGGCCGCCGAGGGCAACCGCCGTCGTGAAATAATAGACCACCTGCGCCATGATTCGCGCCCAGTTGATCGAGTTGACGCCTGAAAGCCTGACCTTGTCGCGGAAGGCGGCGTCGTTGAACATGGCTTTGACGAGGTTTTGGCAATCGTCGAAATTGCCCTTGACCGCCAGCGCATGGACGTTTGCCGCCGTGGACGTGGTCATCTGCCGCTGCTGTACCGGGGAAACCTTGCCATGCGGGAAGAGAATGAAGATATCGGTGCGTTCCCGGCCGGCAAAAGCGTCGATCGCAGCGCCGCCGGTATCGCCCGAAGTGGCACCGACGATGGTCGCCCGCTGTCCGCGCTTTTCCAGCGCATAGTCCATCAGCCGCGCCAGCAACTGCATGGCGACATCCTTGAAAGCAAGCGTCGTGCCGTGGAAGAGCTCCATGACGAAGCTGTTCGGGCCGGTCTGGACAAGCGGCGCCACGGCCGGATGACGGAAGGTGGCATAGGCGTCATCGATCATGCCGCGGAAGACGTCGGCAGGGATCTCACCGTTGGTGAAGGGCGAAAGCACGGCAAAGGCGATGTCCTGATAGCTCTTGCCGCGGAAAGCCCGAATTTCTTTCTTCGTCAGGGTTGGCCATTCACGGGGAACATAGAGCCCGCCGTCACGGGCAAGGCCAGCCAGGAGAGCGTCGCAGAAGCCAAGGGCAGGGGCTTCTCCCCGGGTTGAAATATAGTCCACGGTCTAGGATTCCTTTGGTCGCAAAATTGCCTGAGTGATCGGTTGAGAGAGTAGAGGAACGAAACGGTGCCGGCCTGTCTTTTTGCGCCGGATCAGCCCCGTGGTTTTCGCGTTTGCACAAGGCGCGTGGGATTGGCGCCTGCCGGCGGCGGTTTATGCCGATCTGTCGATCTCGAAAAGTGAGCCAAAACGGTGTCTACCCAATCGATTTTTCGCTGCGCCGCTGGTATAGACCATCGCCAAGTGTCATAAAAGGCCCGTTTGGCGGGCTGCAGGCCGATAATATGAAATATATGGAGAGGGTGGAATTATAGTGTTTGGCAAGGTTTCGCGTCGTCTTTTCTCCGCTTCGGTTCTGGCATTGCTGACCGGTTGCAGTACCCTCGGCATCGGCGGTAGCAGTGATAAGCAGCCGGCAACCGATGTTACCGTCGCTCCGCAGGCAGGTGCTGCGAGTGCTGCCCCCACAAACGCCGGCGGCTATGTCGTCGGCAAGTGCCCTCAGGCGGTTATTCGCGATGAGGACTCCGTCTACAAGATATACGCCAAGGGCGCCAAGGACGATGCAAGCAAGCTGGCCTATCAGGCTTCGCTCGCCCAGGCCTCGCGCCAATGCACGTCCGACGGTACCAGCCTCGGCATTCAGGTTGTGGCGCAGGGGCGCCTGGTTGCCGGCCCGATGGGTAGCTCCGGCAAGGTGACCTTGCCGATCCACGTCGCCGTCATGGACAACGACAAGGCGCTCTACAGCAAGACGATCAACTTCGTCGCAGAGATCCCGCCAGGCGAAACCACGACGCAGTTCCTGTTCACGAACAACGATATCCAGGTTGCCGGCGGCTCGGGCGGCTTCACGATCGTTCAGATCGGTTTCGATCAAGGCCCGCAGAAGCCCGCAAAGGGCGACAAGCCGGTGCGCAAGAAGCGCCACTAAGGCTTTCGATCGCGGCGCCGGCCCGGCGCTGCGAGAGCACCGTGATGATTTGAAAAGAAAAGGCCCCGCCGATCGATCGGCGGGGCCTTTTCTTTGGTTGATAATTTCGGCTGCCTTAAAGCACGCCGTCCCATTCGGCCAGAGCCATGACCACGCCCGGCAGGTCAGCCATGCGGCTGATGACGGTTTCCGCGCCGGCGTCCGTCAGCTTGTCGGCATGCGAGGGGTAGGTGTGCGATGCGCCGGTAAAGCCGATGACGCGCATGCCGGCGGCGCGCGCAGCCTGAACGCCGTGGATCGAATCCTCGACGACGATCGTGTTGGTGGGGCTGACATTCATCTGCTGGGCGCCATGCAGGAAAATGTCCGGCTTGGGCTTCACACGGTCGGCGCCGAGATCCTTGGCGGAATAGATGTGTGGCGCAAACAGTTTGATGTAGCCGACCTTGGTGAGCATCATGTCGAGACGGGCGGCGCTGGAGTTCGAGCAGATGCAGCGCGGCATCGGCAGGCGCGATAGCGCAAGCGGAACGCCCGGAATTGCCTGGACATCATTGGCAAGCCGCAGATCCAGCAGCTTTTCCGATTTGTCGAGCAGCGACGCGGAGAGTGGGATGCTCGCCTCGCGCTCGACTTCGAAGAGAATGTTGCGCCAGGTCATGCCGGCGAAGCGCTCGCCCATTTCCTCGGTGCTGATCGGGTAGCCTGCGTCGGTCAGCAATTTGGATTCGACTTCTGCCGCTATGATTTCCGAATCAACCAGAACGCCGTCGCAGTCGAAGATGATGAGGTCGAAGCCATTGCTCATGAAAATTGCTGCCTTTGGTGTGGGCTGGGTTCGGCAAGTTCCGGCGAAAACATTCGCGTCTCGGAACAGGCTCTGAAAATGACCGTCGCGCTTTACACGATGTGTCGACAAAGCTCAACCAATTGGCGGACATGGCTGTACTGCACGGATCGAAAGGGTCGAGACCGCTTCAAAAGGCTTGATGGCGTCAGCTTGTCGCTCGACATCGGCCAAGCCCGTCATTAAGGATCGATCATGGCCAAGGAGCGCGACGACACAATTGCCAGCCGCATCAGCCGGGTGCTTGCCGACCGCATCATTCGCGGAGAGCTCGCGCCCGATGCGCGTTTGCGGCAGGATCATATTGCCGAGGAGTTCGGCACCAGTCATGTGCCGGTGCGCGAGGCGTTTCGGCGGCTGGAGGCGCAGGGTCTGGCGATCAATCTGCCGCGCCGCGGCGTTCGCGTGGCGTCCTTCGATCTCAAGGAGGTGCGGGAGGTTGCGGAAATGCGTGCCGCACTGGAAGGCCTCGCCTTGAGGCACGCGGCACAGCACCTGACCCCGGCCATTCTGGATGCGGCCGAAGAGGCGACGCGGGAAGGGGATGCAGCCTCCGACGTCTATGCGTGGGAGGAGGCCAACCGCCGCTTCCATCGTCTAATCCTGGCGCCTTCCGGCATGGCGCGCCTATTGGCGGCCATCGACGATCTGCACGCCGCCAGCGCGCGTTTTCTGTTCTCAGCATGGCAATCCGGCTGGGAAAAACGCACGGATCACGATCATCGCGCCATCCTTGCGGCCTTGCGCCAGGGGCGCACGGATGAAGCAGCAGCCATTCTGCAGAAGCATGTGCAATGGATCGGCCGTGCCCCTGTGCGCACGCCCTCCGGCTCAACTCGCGAAGCTTTCGCCATCGTCGGCTAAATGCCAAAAAATTATAGATAATCCTGCATTGGCGCTCTCGTGCATTGCTTTGCGATGCGGTGGCTGTTGCCTCTTCACGTGAGATTGGTGCGGAGGCATCTTGATGGTTCCGCGCGCGGAGGCGGTCCGCAACTTCTAATTTCTCTTCATGTGGGTGATGATTCCTGCGTTTGTGTGCCGGAAACCGATTTTCATCTCTGTTGCTTGCCTCGTTTCATAAACTCGGCCATATAATATATGGGAAGCGAAAATTATCTATAATTTTTAAAAGGAGAGACCATGTCCCTATTGCATCATCACGACGAAGCCGCCTTCGATCCGCTTCGTCTCGGTCAGCGATCCCTGGTCGCCAAATCGGTTTTCGTCCTCGCAGGAACCTTGGTGTTGGCGCTGGCATCGCAGATTTCCGTGCCGATGGTGCCGGTGCCGATCACCATGCAGACCTTTGCGGTTACGATGATCGGTGCGCTCTATGGCTGGCGCCTCGGCGCCGTCACCATTCTGGCGTGGTTGGGCGAAGCCATGGTGGGCTTCCCGGTCCTCGCCGGTGGAGCAGGGGGCATCGCGCCCTTCATGGGTCCGACGGCCGGCTATCTCGCTTCGTTCCCGATCATCGGTGCCCTCGTCGGTTTGCTTGCCGAACGTGGCTGGAGCGGTGACCGCGTCGTTCGCAGTTTTCTCGCTCATCTTTCGGCCAACATCCTCTGCCTTGGGATCGGTGGCGCATGGCTTGCCGCGTTGATCGGTGCCGAAAGAGGCTGGCTCCTCGGCGTTGCCCCCTTCATCCTTGGTGCGGTGTTGAAGTCGGCTCTGGCAGCTGCCGCGCTGAAGGCGGTCAAGACCTATGGCGGCAAGGTAAAGCTGAATTGACGGTTCGGCTTCGCGCCCATCATCTGCTCTGCATGCTGACGTTTGTCGGTGAAGGCTATACCTCCGCCTTCACCGACAACTATCGACGCATTGCCGAACGCCTGACGGCAGGGGAGGAGATCAAGCTGGTCTCCGGCCCCGACGATATCTGTGTGCCTCTGCTCGGCGAAGAGGAGCCGCATTGTTTCAAAGCGTCGATCATCGAGCGGGATGCCGCCGCCCTTGCGGACGTGGCGGCGCTTTTGGGCGAAACGATCGAGCCAGGCGCCGTATTCGTACCCGATGCAAGTTTTCTCACAAAGCTGCGACGCAACTTCGCCAGCGGCGAGATTCGTCATGCCTGCAACGGTTGCGAGTGGGGAGATCTGTGCAGCCGCATCGCCGGGGATAAATTCGCGGGCGTGCTGATAGGCCATGCCTGAAGTCGTTACATCGCGTTGTACGACTGCTTTTCTTAGGGCAGGCCGATTGTCTCGATGGGAAAGAGCGCCAGGAAACGGCGCTCGCCTTCCGGCGTAAAGAAGATCGAGCGGCTGTTTTCGGTCCGCCGCGCCCAACCCTTATCGAGGAAATTCGAAAGCAGCGCATTACCGAGGCTACCCGCCAGATGCGCTCGTCTTTCGCTCCAGTCGAGGCAAGACCGGCAGAGCGGGCGCCGGTTCGAGCGCAATCCGGAGACGTCTATACCGATCGAGCCGAGATGGGTCTCGCCATGCGGCGTCAGGTTCAGGCCTTCGCCCAGGGCTGAGATCGCGCCGCTTCCTATCAGGCTGTCCAGCATTCGCACGCCATAATCGCCGGCGAGATGGTCGTAGCAGATACGCGCTTTGCGCAGCGCCGGATCCTTCGGGCCGGGACGATGGCGCAGATGGCCGCGGCCGGCGGCAAAGCCCATGATCCCTTCGAGCAACTTCCCGACGCCGTCATCCGCGAGCGTGAAATAGCGATGCCGGCCCTGTTTGCGCTGCGCCAGCAAGCCTCCTGCTTCGAGCTTGGAAAGATGAGCGCTCGCGGTCTGCAGCGTCACGCCTGCCGCTCCTGCCAGTTCGGTAGCCGTCAGGGCGCGGCCGCCCATCAGCGCCGTCAGCATGTTCGCTCGCGCCGGATCGCCGATCAGCGAACCGATCTGGGCTATGTCTGGGCCTTCTTTCATACTTCGATGGTAACCGAAGCATCTCCGTTGCGCAACGTGCGAGAACATTGCCATCAGCAAAGGAGAACATCATGATTACCTGTCTCATCCGCTATCAGATAGACCCTTTCAAGCAGGAAGCTTTCGCCGAATATGGCAAGGCCTGGGGCCAGGTCATCCCGCGCAACGGCGCCGATCTCATCGGCTATTTCGCACCGCATGAAGGTTCGCTCACGACGGCTTATGGCATCTACAATATCGAGAGCCTGGCCGCCTACGAAGCCTATCGTAAGAGCCTGGCTAGTGATTCGCTCGCCCGCGCCAATCTCGATTTCGCGCGCAAGGAGCGTTTCATCTTGCAGGAGGATCGAATTTTCCTGAAAAACGTGTCTCTGCCACATGCTCCGAGGGTATCGCCGTGATCGCAGTTATTTTCGAAGTCGTCCCGCATGCCGACGAACGGCAGCACTATCTCGACATTGCCGCAAGGCTGCTTTCCGAACTCAAAACGATCGATGGCTTTATCTCGATCGAGCGCTTCGAAAGCCTGAGCCAACCAGGCAAGTTCCTGTCGCTTTCCTTCTGGCGCGATGAGGCCGCCGTTCTCGAATGGCGAAATCGCGAGGCACACCGCGCCGCTCAAAAGGCCGGTCGCGCAACGGTTTTCGCCGATTATCGACTGCGCGTGGCGCAAGTCCTGCGCGACTACGGCATGATGGAGCGGGACGAGGCGCCTGATGACAGCCGCGCCATGCATGACAAGCCCGCCAACCTCGCAAGATAGGCTCAATCGGTGCGCGACGAATTCCCGGCAACAACCGGGAATTCGAAAAATATGACGCCGCTTTAGTGTTTGGTAACCAAGTTAGGTAACCATAACACTCAGTTAAGAGCACCGAGTCAGCGTAACAGCGAGTATCAAATGGCGTCAGTTTTCCCGCTTGCCGACCTCAGGAAATCCCCAGTTCCGGGGTCCTGGATCGACACGATCATCAAGGGCGATTGCGTGGCCGCTCTTGAAGCACTGCCCAATCAATCCGTCGACGTCATCTTCGCCGACCCACCCTACAATCTCCAGCTCGGCGGCACGCTGCATCGTCCGGACCAGTCGCTCGTCGACGCCGTCGATGACGAATGGGACCAGTTTGCCTCTTTCGAAGCCTATGATGCCTTCACCCGCGCCTGGCTGCTCGCCTGCCGCCGCGTACTGAAGCCGACAGGCACGATCTGGGTCATCGGTTCCTACCATAACATCTTCCGTGTCGGCGCGACGCTGCAGGATCTGAACTTCTGGATCCTCAACGACATCGTCTGGCGCAAGACCAATCCGATGCCGAACTTCAAGGGCCGCCGCTTCCAGAACGCGCATGAGACGATGATCTGGGCGAGCCCGAACGCCAAGGCGAAGGGCTACACCTTCAACTATGATGCGATGAAGGCTGCCAACGACGACGTGCAGATGCGCTCAGACTGGTTGTTCCCGATCTGCAGCGGCCACGAACGGCTGAAGGGCGACGACGGCAAGAAGGTGCATCCGACGCAGAAGCCGGAAGCGCTGCTTGCCCGCGTCATCATGGCCTCTTCCAAGCCAGGCGACATCATTCTCGATCCCTTCTTCGGATCGGGCACGACGGGCGCGGTTGCCAAGCGCCTCGGCCGCCACTTCGTCGGCATTGAGCGCGAGCAGGATTACATCGATGCGGCGAGCGCCCGCATTGCTGCCGTCGAGCCGCTGGGTAAGGCCGAGCTGACGGTTATGACCGGCAAGAAGGCTGAGGTCCGTGTTGCGTTCAACGTGCTGATCGAAAGCGGCCTTATCAAGCCCGGCCAGGTGCTGACCGATGCGAAGCGTCGCTATAGCGCCATTGTGCGCGCCGACGGCACGGTCGCCTCCGGTGGTGACGCCGGCTCCATTCATCGCCTTGGCGCGAAGGTCCAGGGCCTTGATGCATGCAACGGATGGATGTTCTGGCATTTCGACGATGGGAGTTCCCTGCGTCCGATCGACGAACTCAGAGCCATCATCCGCAGCGATCTGGCGAAGGTGGAATAGTTTCCGCCGTCAGCTCGGGAGCGCCCTGTCGCAAGCCGCCCCACGGTTTCCCGGAGGTCTCCGATAAGATCGACACATCCGTCTTCTTCCGTCGTGTACCTCCAGTTAGGGAAGAAGGTGAGAAGCCCAGGGCCTGACCGACGAAACATGCGGTAGGGCCCTGGGCATCTTTCGTTTGAAATCTCAGAAGTCCTGATAGTCCGTGACGTCGACGCGAACGACGCGGCCTTCCTGGTCGAAGGTGATCGTTTCTTCGCCTTCGCGGATCAGCGGCTGGCCAGTCTTGCTGTTGGTGGCGCGGACCGACCAGACGGCCCGACCGGAAAGCGGCGTCAGCGTCTCGACCAGCGAGTTGGATGCGGTCTGATCGGGATACTTGTCGAAGTAGCCGCGGAAGGCCTCCATGATCGCGTCGCGCCCGGCAAGGCTGCCGACGCCGTTGGAGACATAGGTGGCGTTCTCGGCGAAGAAATTCTCGATCTCTTCATAGTTGATACGATTGATCGCGTCGTGAAACAGCTCGATGCGTTCTGCGGGATCGAAAATCATTGGTTCAAACCTTTATGCCATGGGCGGCGAGATCGCTGCGCAGCTTCTCGGCACCGGTAAAATGGACCGCATGCCAGCCGGCAGCGCGTGCGCCTTCGACGTTCGGAAGCGAGTCGTCGATGAAAATCGTCGCCGCCGGATCGAGGCCGAAACTCCTAGCATGGGTATCGTAGATCGCAACATCCGGTTTGATCAGCCCGATATCGCCCGATACCGTGACGCCGCGCGGCTTGTTGAGGAAGGGATAGCGCACCTGCGCCTCGCGGAAAGTATCGGAGGCGAAGTTCGTCAGCATGGTGACGTCGCGACCCTCTTCGATCAGCTTTTCCATGATGGCGACGCTGTCCTCATAGGCATGCGGAACCATCTCGTGCCAGTGTTTGCGGAAGGCGCGAATCTGCTCTTCGCGTTCCGGGTGCTCGGCAATCAGCAGGCCCTCTGCCTCTTCCCAGGTGCGGCCGCGGTCCTGCTCGATGTTCCAGTCGTGCGTGCAAACATTGGCGAAGAACCATTCGCGTTCGGCTGCGTCGGGGATGACGCGGCTGTAGGGAAGGTTCGGATCGTAGTGGATGAGAACCTTGCCGATATCGAAAACGATATGCCGTATTTCCGTCGTCATAAGTCAGTTCCTGATTTTCTGTTGCCTGATTTTTCTCGGATGTGCGTTTTTACGAACGCATTGGGAATAGCCTGAGCGATCGCTTTTTTCATGACTGTTGGCAGCGCCTGCTCTTCAAGATTTGTAACCGGCTCCCACCATCCGTCATGGTTGTCTTTCCGCGAAACGGATTTTGCACGCCAGATCGACAGCCTCAGTTCAAAATGCGTGAAGACATGTGTCACGGTTCCAGCCTGCTGCCAGTCCGCCGGGAAGGGGGCTGCCTCGATACCGGTCGCGCCATCGATGCGCGCCGTCCAGCCTGTCGTCGGTACTTCGGTCATCCCGCCGAGCAGACCGCTCTCGACCCGCCGGCGCAGGAGGATTTCGCCCTCGTCACTGACGGCAATGAAGGCAGCACCTTGGCGCACGGGCTTATCCTTCTTTGCGGCCTTGACCGGAAAATGCTCGGGATCGTGTGCAGCCAGCGCCTCACAGGCGCCATTGAAGGGACAGAGCGAACAGGCGGGGCGCTTGGGCGTGCAGATCGTCGCGCCGAGGTCCATCATCGCCTGCGCGAAATCGCCCGGCCGATCCGCGGGCGTCAGCAGGGCAACCTTCTGTTTCATCAGCGGCTTGGCGGCGGGCAGGGGCGTTGAGATCGCGTATAGCCTGGAGATGACGCGCTCGACATTGCCGTCCATCACGGCTGCCTGCCGGTTGAAGGCGATGGCTGCGACCGCGGCAGACGTATAATCGCCGATACCCGGGAGTGCCCGCAGGCCTTCCTCGGTATCGGGAAATCGTCCGCCGTGCTCGCCCGCGACCGCTTCCGCGCACTTCTTCAGGTTTCGGGCGCGGGCGTAGTAGCCTAGCCCTGCCCATGCTGCCATGACATCGTCGTTGGGTGCTGCCGCCAGATCATTGACCGTGGGCCAGCGTTCCAGGAATTTTGCGAAATAGGATTTGACCGCCAGCACCGTCGTCTGCTGCAACATCACTTCCGACAGCCAGATGCGATAGGGGTCGGGCTTGACGCCGCGCGAGGCCATCGGCGGCGAAACGCGCCAGGGCAGGTCTCGGTGATGGCGGTCGTACCAAGCAAGCAGGGAAGCGGCCGAAGGTGATTCTAAAGTCGTGGTCATGATTTGCCGCATCGAGGGGAAGTGCTCTATACTTGGCCAAGCTGCGTCGGGCGATCAAGGTCCGGAACGTACAAAGCATGCGCCGGAACCCGATTGACATGAGTTATCCCCGAAAAGGCGAGAAACAGATTTCCGAGCTGACCAACGGCATCGTCGATCCCGTGCTGGCGAAGCGCGCCGGGATCAATACGACGCTGCTTGGCTGCTGGGACGAGATCGCCGGCGAGGATTTTGCCGATTGCACACGCCCGGAAAAGATTGCCTGGGCCAAGCGCAGCGGCCCCGGCATGGACGATCGGTATCAGCCGGGCGTGCTGACGATTGCCTGCGAAGGTGCCCGTGCGCTCTTTCTCACCCATGCGCAAGGTGAGCTCATCCAGCGCATCAACGGCTTCTTCGGCTTTCACGCGGTTCACCAGATCCGCATCGTGCAGAAGCCGGTTTCGGTGGCTTCGAAGCGATCCCGCACGCCGCCGCCGTTGAAGGGGGAGGCCGCAAGAAAGCTCGAGAGCATGATGGATGGTATCGAGGACGAGAAAATTCGCGCGGCAATCCAGAGGCTGGGCACTGCGATGGTCTGGAAACGGCGCTGAGAGCGCTCGCCAGATAGCTCTTTGTAGACTTGTGGAAGAAATTTGAGTTGTTTGTCTTCGCCAGGTCACAATTCTTTGAAGAAAGTTGGTCAACCGTGCCTTGTTAGCGGCAACCAGCCGTTATATCGCATGGAACATTCGAAGACCTCTTTTAACGACGGGTGACTCTATGCCGATGTCCGACATGCTTTTGACCAAACGCCACCTGCTGGGCGGCTCCGCCGTTGCAGCTCTTTCGGTGGCGTTCGCTGCCTTTGCCGACACCGCATCCGCTGCGTCCGGCGACGACGCCATTCCCCCGTCGGATGGCAACGTAGACATGAACGAGGTGATGAAGCCCGGCCCGCTGCCGGAAATCGCTTTCGGCAAGGAAGATGCACCGGTCAAGATCGTCGAATACATGTCGCTGACCTGCCCGCATTGCGCGCATTTCGCCGTCACGACCTTCGACACGATCAAGCAGAAATACATCGATACCGGCAAGGTTCGCTTCATCATTCGCGAATTCCCGTTTGACCCGCGCGCCGCCGCAGCCTTCATGCTGGCTCGTTGCGCCCCGCAGGAGCAGTACATGCCGATGGTCGAGATGCTGTTCAAGCAGCAGATCGCCTGGGCTTCACCTGATGTCGACGGTCGCGCCGCATTGCTTCAGATGTCGAAACTCGCCGGTTTTACTGAGGATAGCTTCACGAAATGCTTGACGAACCAGAAGCTTCTGGATGATGTCAACTCCGTACGTGAACGCGCAGCCAAGGATTTCGGTGTCAATGCGACGCCGACCTTCCTGATTAATGGCAAGCGCTACGCAGGGGACATGTCTGTTGGTGCCATGTCGAAGCTTATCGACAGCCTGCTCTGATCCGCGCCTTTTTGAATCACAGGCGAGCGGCCGAGGTCGCACGCCTGTGACAATCCCCTTTGAACACAAGTATTTTGTCGCCACCGTCTCGGTATCTCGGACGGCGGCTTCTCGCGTTTCCTTCTCCTGCCGGTGGAGTGGGGTGCGTTCCCGATGAAGTTCAACAAGCTTAGACTCGTCGGTTTCAAATCCTTCGTAGAGCCGGGAGAATTCGTCATCGAGCGCGGCCTGACCGGCGTGGTTGGCCCGAACGGCTGCGGCAAGTCCAACCTTGTCGAAGCCTTGCGTTGGGTGATGGGTGAGAATTCCTACAAGAACATGCGCGCGTCGGGCATGGACGACGTCATCTTCTCAGGCTCGGGCAATCGTCCGGCGCGCAACACCGCCGAAGTCGGCCTTTATCTCGATAATAGTGACCGCACGGCGCCTGCCGCCTTCAACGATAGCGACGAAATCCAGGTGACGCGTCGTATCGAGCGCGAACAGGGTTCGGTCTATCGTATCAACGGCAAGGAGGCGCGCGCCAAGGATGTGCAGCTGCTTTTCGCCGACGCTTCCACCGGCGCGCGCTCTCCATCCATGGTGGGGCAGGGTCGTATCGGCGAACTCATTCAGGCAAAGCCCCAGGCGCGGCGTCAGCTGCTGGAAGAGGCGGCCGGCATTTCCGGCCTGCATTCTCGCCGCCATGAGGCCGAGCTTCGTCTGCGCGCCGCGGAGAGCAATCTCGAGCGGCTCGATGATGTGACGTCGCAGCTCGAAAGCCAGATCGAGAGCCTGAAGCGTCAGGCCCGCCAGGCGAACCGCTTCAAGATGCTTTCGGCCGATATTCGCGCCCGTGAGGCAATGCTGCTGCATATTCGTTGGGTGCAGGCCAAGGAAGCCGAGGCCGAGGCCGATAGCGCTCTCAATCAGGCAACCGTTCTGGTCGCGGAAAAGGCGCAGATCCAGATGGAGGCGGCGAAGTTGCAGGGCATCGCCAGCTTCAAGCTGCCGGAATTGCGCGACGAGGAGGCGAAAGCCGCAGCTGCCCTGCAACGCCTGCAGTTCGCACGCAACCAGCTGGAAGAGGATGCCAACCGCATCCTGCGTCGGCGCGACGAGCTGACGCGCCGATTGGCGCAGCTTGGCGAAGATATCAGCCGCGAGGAACGTCTCGTCGCCGACAACGCGTCCATTCTCGCCAAGCTCGATGCCGAGGAGGCAGATCTCGCTGATATTCTCGCCGATTCCGGTCGGCTTGCCGAGGAAACACGCGGCGTATTCGAGGAGGCGGCTGCAAAGCTTGCCGATAGCGAACGGATTTTTTCCGCTCTGACCGCAGAGCGCGCCGAGGCTGCCGCTGCTCGCAATCAGCTCGAGCGCGCCATTCGCGATCTCGCCGACCGCAAGATGAGGCTCGAGCGCCAGGTCGATGAGGCGAACCGTGAACTTGCCGCGATCGACGAAAAGATGGCCGAGTTGCCGGACCCGGGCGAGAAGCGTGACATGGTCGAGGCGGCGGAGAGTGTTGTCGCTGACGCTGAAGCTGCTATCCAGCTTGTCGAGACGGCTCTCTCCAAGGCTCGGGAGACCGAAGCCCTGTCGCGCGGCCCGGTCGAACAGGCGCGCTCGCGGCTGAACGCGCTCGAAACAGAAGCCCGCACCATTTCCAAGATGCTGGCAGCGGGAGCCGCGTCCGGCGCATTTTCGCCCGTTGCCGAGGAACTGCGTGTCGATCGCGGTTATGAGACGGCGCTTGGTGCGGCGCTCGGCGATGATCTGGAATCCCCGCTTAATCCGCAGGCGCCGGTCTATTGGTCCGACAATGGCAGCGGCGCGACCGATCCGGCCTTGCCGGAAGGCGTGGTGCCGCTCATTTCGCACGTCGGTGCGCCGACGGCGCTGACGCGGCGCCTTCGCCAGATCGGTATCGCGGCCGCAGATGATGCACGGCGCCTGATGTCGGCGTTGAAACCGGGCCAGCGGCTGGTGACGAAGGATGGCGCGGTTTTCCGGTGGGACGGCCATGTGACCGGGGCGGATGCCCCAAGTGCAGCAGCTCTGCGGCTGGCGCAGAAAAACCGTCTCTCCGAACTGGAAGCCGAGGCTGAGCTTGCGCGCGACGTGCAGATGGAAGCGGAAGAGCGCCTGTCTGCCGCCGCCGAGGCGATCCGGGCCGAGGAAGGACGCTTGACGGCGGCTCGCGATACCAGCCGGCTCGCCGCCCGCAACCTCGCCGAAGCTCGGGAAGCTTTGGCTGCAGCCGAACGCGCATCCGGCGACCTCATCCGCCGCCGCGATGTGATTGCTGAGGCCGTCAGCGGGCTGCACGAGCAGCTGGAAGACGTGACGATGCAGGACGAGAATGTCCGGATCGAGCTGGAAGATGCGCCGGATCTCGCAGGCATCGATCTGAAACTGCAGGCGCAGCAGGTGGAAGTCGCGACCGATCGCGGCGCGCTGGCCGAAGCCCGCGCCCGCCACGAAGGCCTGAACCGGGAAAACGAGGCTCGGCAACGCCGCATCCTCGCGATCCGGCAGGAGCGCGACACTTGGCGCCAGCGTGCGGCCAGCGCCGAAGAACACATTCAGACCTTGCGCGACCGCGAAGAGGAAGCGCGTGACGAAGCTTCCGAGCTTGATCTCGCGCCTGATGAGTTCGACGACAAGCGCCGTGCGCTGATGAACGAGCTGCAGAAGGCCGATGATGCCCGCCGTTTGGCTGCTGACCGTCTCGCGGAGGCGGAAGTCGTTCAGCGCGAGGCCGATCGGCACGCGGCGACGGCGCTTTCCGAGCTTGCCGAAAGCCGCGAAAAGCGCGGCCGCGTCGAGGAGCGTCTGGTGTCCGCACGGGAGCGGCGGCAGGAAAGCGAGCTGCGCATTCGACAGGCGCTGAATGTCGAGCCGCATGAAGCGATGCGCCTGACCGGCCTTTCTGCATCGCAGACTATACCGGATCTGCGCGAGGTCGAGCGCGAGCTGGAACGGCTGAAGATGGAGCGCGAGCGCCTTGGCGCCGTCAATCTGCGCGCCGAGGAAGAAAGCAAGGAGCTGACCGAGCGGCTGCAGGCGCTGATCAAGGAGCGCGATGACGTCATCGACGCCATCAGGAAGTTGCGCGGCGCGATCCAGAGCCTCAATCGTGAGGGCCGCGAGCGTCTGATCGTGGCCTTCGATATCGTCAACGCGCAGTTCCAGCGGCTCTTCACCCACCTTTTCGGTGGTGGCACGGCCGAGTTGCAGCTGATCGAGTCGGACGATCCGCTTGAGGCCGGTCTCGAAATCCTCGCTCGTCCGCCCGGCAAGAAGCCGCAGACCATGACGCTGCTGTCTGGCGGCGAGCAGGCGTTGACGGCGATGGCGCTGATCTTTGCAGTGTTTCTCACCAATCCCGCGCCGATCTGCGTTCTGGACGAAGTGGACGCACCGCTCGACGACCACAATGTCGAGCGCTATTGCAATCTGATGGACGAGATGGCTGCTTCGACCGAGACGCGGTTCGTGGTCATCACCCACAATCCCATCACCATGGCCCGCATGGATCGCCTCTTTGGCGTGACGATGGCCGAACAGGGCGTATCGCAACTCGTCTCCGTTGACCTCCAGACCGCAGAGCGGCTGCGCGAGATCGCCTGAGCCTTTCCGTCAGGAAAGAAAACTGTTCTGATATAGACAAGAAATTGCCGCCTCGGCTGCCGCACAGCCTGAAAGCGTGATAGTTTCGTTTCCGATCAACAACATGTGGCGCTCATCCGCCCGGAAGGGAAGTATGTCTGGATCTGGTGGCGGTATTTTCGATTTCCTCGGAATACTCGCCGTGCTGCTACTCGTTGCCGCCAACGGCTTTTTCGTTGCGGCGGAGTTTTCTCTGGTTTCCGTTCGCCGCAGCCGTGTGACGGAGCTGGTCGCCGAGGGGCGGATGAATGCCAAGTCGCTGCAGAAGGCGGTCGACAATCTCGACGCCAACCTGGCGGCCACGCAGCTCGGTATTACGATTTCGTCGCTCGCTCTCGGCTGGGTCGGCGAACCCGCTCTCGCCCATCTTCTCGAGCCACTTCTCGATTTTCTTCCAGGCGCATGGGCCGCGGCAAGCTCTCATGCGATCGCCGTCGCGATTTCCTTCATCATCATCACCGCACTCCATATCGTGCTCGGCGAGCTCGCGCCGAAGAGCCTGGCCTTGCAGCGCAGCGAGGGTACGGCTCTGGGCGTGGTGCGGCCGCTAGGCCTCTTCCTCTTCCTGCTGCGTCCGGCAATCACCGTGCTCAACGGCCTTGGCAATCTCGTCCTGCGGCTTTTCGGGCTGCGTCCCGGCGCCGGCGAGGGCTCGCTGCATTCGCCGGCCGAGATCAAGCTCTTGATCGCCGAAAGCCAGGAGGCCGGTCTCTTGGAACAGGCACAGCAGGACCTGGTCGAACGCATTTTCAACATCGGCAACCGCGATGTGTCGAACATCATGACGCCTCGGCTGGAGGTGGATTGGATCGATGCCGACGATACGCCGGAAGAGATGCAGAAGACCATTCGCGCGAGCCGCTTCGAACAGCTTCTGGTTGCGCGCGGATCGATCGACGAGCCGCTCGGCATGGTCCTGAAGAAGGATCTTCTCGATCAACTTCTAAATGGCGAACCGCTCAATCCAATGGCCGTCATTCGCCAGCCTCTGGTCGTCCACGAATCCACCGCCGTCTTCAAGGTGCTTGAAAACTTCAAGCGCGCGCCCGTTCGTCTTGCCATGGTCATCGACGAGTATGGAAGCCTGGAAGGTATCGTCACCCAGACGGATCTGCTGGAAGCGATTGCCGGCGATCTTCCCGATATGGAAAACGAAGCGCCCGACGTCGTCGAGCGTGCCGACGGCTCCTTGCTGATGGAAGGCATGATGCCGGTTTATGATGCCTTTGCGAGGCTCGGCCTGCGCGAGGGCGAGGAAGACGTCAATTTCCACACGCTCGCCGGTTTTGCTCTCTATCATCTCGGTCACCTGCCCGAGGTGGGCGAAAGCTTCATCTTCGGCGGCTGGCACTTCGAGATCGTCGACCTCGACGGCATGCGGATCGACAAGATCCTGGCTCGACGCGAATCGCAAGCCTAGGCACCGATCTGTGGGTGGTGAGCCGCTCGTTCGAGCCGGTCTCTTTCTCGCATCCGAAATGGCCCGCAAGCCATGGATTCCAATCAATCGATTGAATTCCATGGCTTGCGGGCCATATTTATTGTGCAATGCAACATTCCGCCGCATTTGTCGATTTTCATTTGTCGCTCAATGAATTAAGTTCAGCCTCGGGAGTTGGACGGGACAATGACGAAGTGGGTTTATACATTCGGCGACGGCAAAGCCGAGGGCGGCGCGGGAGACTTTGAGAGGCTCGGCGGCAAAGGCGCGAACCTTGCCGAAATGTGCAGTCTCGGCCTGCCGGTTCCTCCGGGACTGACGATTGTCTGCGACGCCTGCACTTCCTATTATAAAAACGGACGCAAAGTCTCCGACGAGCTGAAGCCGCAGGTGATGCAGGGCCTCAAGCAGATGGAGGCCATTACCGGCCGCAAATTCGGCGATACGGAGCGACCGCTGCTGGTCTCCGTGCGCTCCGGCGGTCGTGCTTCCATGCCCGGCATGATG
The DNA here is from genome assembly GCF_016429255.1 of Rhizobium sp. ASV8. Taxonomy (GTDB): domain Bacteria; phylum Pseudomonadota; class Alphaproteobacteria; order Rhizobiales; family Rhizobiaceae; genus Rhizobium. The sequence continues at coordinate 37,791 of NZ_JAELUG010000011.1, read as the reverse complement.
GATACCGTTCTCAACCTGGGTCTCAACGACACGACGGTGCAGGCGCTCGGCCACGATGCCGGCGACGCCCGTTTCGCCTGGGACAGCTATCGTCGCTTCATCCAGATGTATGCCGACGTCGTCATGGGTCTCGACAACGAGATTTTCGAGGAAATCCTCGAGGACGAAAAAGCCCGGTTCGGCCATGAGTTCGACACGGACCTGACCGCGGTCGAATGGCAGCACGTCGTTTCGATCTACAAGTCCGTGATCGAGGAGGAGTTGGGCGAAGCCTTCCCGCAGGATCCGGAGGTGCAGCTCTGGGGTGCCGTCTCCGCTGTCTTTTCCAGCTGGATGAATGCCCGCGCCGTCACCTATCGTCATCTGCACAACATTCCGGAAGCTTGGGGCACCGCTGTCAACATTCAGGCGATGGTCTTTGGCAATCTCGGCAATTCCTCGGCAACCGGGGTCGCCTTCACCCGCAACCCGTCGACGGGCGAGAAGGAGCTTTACGGCGAATTCCTCGTCAACGCGCAGGGTGAGGATGTCGTCGCCGGTATTCGCACGCCGCAGAGCATCACGGAGGCCGCCCGCATCGCCTCGGGTTACGAGCGGCCGTCGATGGAAAAGCTGATGCCGGAAGCTTTCCTTGAGTTCCGGAGTATCTGTGCGCAATTGGAAGCACATTATCGCGACGTTCAGGATCTGGAGTTCACCATCGAGCGCGGCAAGCTCTGGATGCTGCAGACGCGATCCGGCAAGCGAACCACCAAGGCGGCGATGAAGATTGCCGTCGATATGGTCGACGAGGGGGTGATCACGGAGGATGAAGCCGTGGCTCGCATCGATCCGATGACGCTCGATCAGCTGCTGCATCCGACGATCGACCCGCGCGTTCGCCGCGAGGTCATTGGTTCGGGCCTGCCCGCTTCGCCCGGCGCGGCCACCGGCGAAATCGTGTTTACCGCCGAGGAGGCGATCGTTGCCGAGGAGGAGGGCCGTAAAGCCATCCTCGTGCGCATCGAAACCAGCCCGGAAGACATTCACGGCATGCATGCTGCCGAAGCGATCCTGACGACGCGCGGCGGCATGACCAGCCATGCGGCCGTTGTCGCCCGCGGCATGGGCATTCCGTGCGTCGTGGGTGCCGGCACCATGCGTATCGACATGCGCAACGAGAAGCTGATCGGCATCGGCGTCACCCTGACCAAGGGCGACATCATCACCATCGACGGTTCGACAGGCCAGGTACTGAAGGGCGAAGTGCCGATGATCCAGCCGGAACTGTCGGGCGATTTCGGACGCATCATGGTCTGGGCCGATCGGTCCCGCCGCATGACAGTGCGCACCAATGCCGATACGCCGGCCGATGCGCGGGCCGCCCGCTCGTTTGGCGCCGAAGGCATCGGGCTTTGCCGAACCGAACATATGTTCTTCGAGGGCGACCGCATCCATGTGATGCGCGAGATGATTCTGGCTGAAGACGAGGCCGGGCGCCGCGCGGCACTTGCCAAGCTGATGCCCATGCAGCGGCTCGATTTCACCGCCCTTTTCACCATCATGCACGGCCTGCCGGTCACAATCCGCCTGCTCGATCCGCCGCTTCACGAATTCCTGCCGAAGACCGATGAGGAGATCGCCGAGGTTGCCGGCAGCATGGGCATGGAGCCGGCGATATTGCGTCAGCGCGTCGATGCCTTGCATGAGTTCAATCCGATGCTAGGCCATCGCGGTTGTCGCCTGGCGATTTCCTATCCGGAGATCGTCGAGATGCAGGCTCGCGCGATCTTCGAGGCGGCGGTTCTTGCCGCACGCGAAACCGGCGCTCCGGTCGTGCCCGAGATCATGGTGCCGCTCGTCGGCCTGCGCTCGGAGCTGGACTACGTCAAGGCCCGGATCGACGAAGTGGCGCGCGCCGTCATGACCGAAGCCATGATGAAGATAGACTATCTCGTCGGTACGATGATCGAGTTGCCGCGCGCCGCCCTGCGTGCCCATATCATCGCCGAGGCAGCCGAATTCTTCTCCTTCGGCACCAACGACCTTACGCAGACGACCTTCGGCATATCGCGCGACGACGCTGCCGCTTTCATCCCCACTTATCAACGCAAGGGCATCATCGAGCACGATCCGTTCATCTCGCTCGATTTCGATGGGGTAGGGGAGCTGATCCGCATTGCCGCCGAGCGCGGCCGACGCACGCGCAACGACATGAAGCTGGGGATTTGCGGCGAACATGGCGGCGATCCCGCCTCGATCCATTTTTGCGAGGATATCGGGCTGGACTATGTGTCGTGCTCGCCCTTCCGCGTGCCGATTGCACGACTTGCGGCGGCGCAGGCGGCAATCAAGGCGCGCGCGTGATGACGTCGATTTCGCTCGGATATATCTCGAAGGGTTGAACCGATCCAGCGATCGTCAGCGGCGCCAGTAGCCGCGATGATAGTAGTATCCTGGACCTCCGACGACGACGGTCGGCCCCCAGAAGAAATCATCGTTGCTTTCCATGAACGCCCGCTGATCGGCGCGTCGGCTAAGATCCTGGTTCATCAGGCAATTTGCGAAATTTTCGCTGCCGCGCCGGAAGCCGTAACCGCCGCATCTGGCCTCATCGGCCGCTCGGATTTCCTCGGCCGTCTGGCACGACGAAAGCACGAAGGTGATGGCGAGGAGATAGAGGATGGAAGCGGTGATACGCATGACTTGATGTCCCGAATGCAGATATGCAAAGACGGATTATAGCGCCGCGCGTCATGGCGCGAAAGGGTTGTCATCGCCGCAGGCTGGGATGCCGGCAGCGGCTCCGGAAAAAGTGCGCAATTGCTTTCCATCAGGAATGCGTCAGCGCGGAAATACGCTAGGCGTCTTCTTTCGGTTTTCCCGGCAGCCGTTGCAGCAGGTTCACGAAGGCGTCGGCGAAGCGCAAAAGGTGCTCTGTTTCCTCATCCGGCTGCAGCAGGCGGATTTCGGCCCCATCTTCATCCAGCGCCGCAAAGAGCGTGCGCATCGTCGCATCCCCTTCCGGAATCCTGATAACCGCCAGGCGGCGGCAATCGGAGATCAGTCCTGTGGCGGGAAGATCGAACAGGAAGTCGCCGCGCACGGCGGATGCCGCCTGCCGTACGGCTTCGCAGAACGAGGGCTCGCCACCGGAAAAGCCTTCGAGGGAGAGCTCCAGTTCGAGAAGCTCAAGCGGCAGGACCGGGTCTGTAGCGTCCGCCGCGGCAATGGCCGCACTCGGCAGCGGCTGGGCGGCGATCTCTTGAGAAAACATCGATTCCATCTCATCAAGTCCCTTCAAAGCCTCGATAAAACGCCTAAGAATGGCCTTTTTAGGGAATTTAAGCAAGCGCTCACATTTTGGGCCTATCTATCGCGGGGTTCGGTTTTGGCAAGGCGGCGCTCGCACATGGCATGACTTAAGATTTATTTTCATCATTTCTTGCTTTAAACAGGGATCACTTATCCGGGATTCGGTGCATCCGGCTTCCGATCCGACGCGCCGACGAGCCCTTGATGACCATTCGTTTCGACCGTCCCGTTTCACATGCTGCCCGCGCCGCGCGTCTCATTGCCGCCTTTGCCCTGGTGCTCTGCGGAGTGACGCTGATCGGCCATCGCTTCGGGCCGCTGGAAATGCCTTATTTCGTGCTGCTGATGCTGATCTCGGCGGCATGTGCGGCGGTTGCGCTGCTGCTTGCGGCCATCGGTCTTGCCCAGCTTTGGCAAAGTGCCGCCTTTGGCGGTGTCTCGGCCGTCAAGGCAATCGTCTATGCCGCCGTGCCGCTTGCCATTTTCGGCTTCGGCGCCGAGCGCTATTGGAGCCGCCCGCCGATTTACGAGGTTTCGACCGATCTCAATGACCCGCCGGAATGGCTTGCGCCGCCCGATGCCAGACAGATCTGGCTGCCGCCACGCCATTTGGTAACGCAAGGGGAGCGCGAAGCGCAGTTCGATGCCTATCCGGCCCTCATCAGCCGCCGATATGAAGGAGCGGCCGACCGTGTGCTCGAGGCAGTGCGCAAGGTCGCGCGGGATAATCACATCACTATCGTCAAGGCGGAAGGGGCTGATGTGGCCGATCCGAACGGCGCTGTGAAGGCCAAACGCCGCACGCGTCTTCAACACACTGCCCCGACACAGAATGACACGGCCGTCGGCGATGTCCCGGATTTCATCCCCGTGCCGACGCCGCGTCCCTTCCGCGACGGCGTTGCCGATCTCATCCGTCAGAACACCGATGTCATCCTCCAGGGCGAGATGCGCACGCGCATTTTCGGTCTGCCGTGCGATGTGTTGATCCGGATCCGCGAGGAATCTGAGACGACGCTCGTCGATATTCGCGTCGCCTCCCGCTACGGTCAGAATGATCTTGGTGTCAGCGCCGATGCGGCGGACAGTTTTTTGAAGGCGCTCGATGCGGAATTGCTCGGCATCGCCGGCAGCTGAAGTCGTTCAGAGCGGCCGATAGGTTCCAGCCAGTGCCGGCGGGCCATCGGTTTCCACCCGGCCTTTCTCGACAAGATCTTCCAGATGCGCCAGCACCGAAAGCGCCGCCGCGCCATGCAGCCGCGGATCCGTATCGCGATAGATGGCTTTCACCATGTCGGGGATCTGCCGATCGCCGGCCTTGATACGCTCCAGCACGGCGCGCTCGCGCATGCGGCGATGGGTTCTGAGCCCACGCATGAAGGACGCGGGTTCCGCGACTGGCCCACCGTGACCGGGCAGGAACAGCCGGTCCTCGCGGGCCAGAAGCCTCTCCAGCGAGGCCATGTAATCGGCCATCGAGCCATCCGGCGGCGCGACGATCGAGGTCGCCCAGGCCATGACGTGATCGGCGGAGAACACGATGCCGGTGCCGTCGAGCGCGAAGCAGGCGTGATTGGCGGCGTGGCCCGGCGTCAGCAGCGCCGTCATCTGCCAGCCGTCTCCGGAGACGCTTTGACCGTCGCCAAGCACGATATCCGGTTGGAACTCCATATCGGAGCTTTCGGCAAACGGATTGACCTCGCCTTGATGAAGCGGGCGCGCGGAGCGATGTGGCCCTTCGCCAACAGTGAGCGCTCCAGTCGCCTCCTTCAGCCGCTTGGCGAGCGGCGAGTGATCTCGGTGCGTATGGCTGACGAAGATATGCGTAACTTCGCGCCCCTTCAGTGCCGCCATCAGGCTGGTAAAATGCGCCTCGTTCTCCGGACCGGGGTCGATGACCGCAACGGACGAGCCGCCGACGATATAGCTGTTGGTGCCGTGAAAGGTGAACGCGCTGGGATTGTTCACCGTCATCCGCTCGATGCCGGGCGCAATGGGAACGGCCCGGCCGTAAGCGGGCTCGAAGGCAAGGTCGAAGTCGGGCGTGCTCATGATTGCTTATATTCGATTTCGATAAAGGACATCGGCTCCGAGCCGGCGTTGACGACATTGTGCTCGATACCCGCCTCGCGGCGGTAGGCGGCGCCCCGAGCGATATCGACCCGGCGGTTGCCGGCAGGCTCCTCCAGCAGGAACTGACAATCCGTCATCGGCACGACGACGTAGCCAAGGCCATGAACATGATGTCCGGTATCGGCGCCCGGCTCGAAGTCCCAGCGCGTAATGCGCACGACGGCGTCATCAAGAAGCACGGTAGGAACAGCCGGCGGTCGGGCGCGAAATTGGCTCATCGGGCCTTCTCCTTGGGATTGCAGTGCAGCAAGACCTAGCATAGCCGCCAGAAAAGCGCACAGAAATATGCGTTCACGTATAACTTAGTGATTGTGGCCGGGTGCGACCTTTGCTAATCAGACGCCGATTTGGCCGATATCGAAGCCATTTCCTTTGTTGGGGCGTCGCCAAGCGGTAAGGCACCGGTTTTTGGTACCGGCATTCCCAGGTTCGAATCCTGGCGCCCCAGCCATCCATCTTCAGCGCAGTGTTTTTCCGCCGATAAGGTTTCATCCAAAGGCGCCGATTTGCGCTAGCCGAAAATGACCCCGCATTTTCTGTCAGCAAATGGCCGAGGTTTAAAAACATAACAGGCGGCCCTTGCAGGCCGCCCGCTGGTATTCCTCGTGATGAAGCTTTGGCCTCAATCGGCGTCGTCGGCCTTCGCGGCTTTTTCCACGGGCGCCAGAAGCTCGGCGCAATAGGAGGGGCCGCTGATACCGGGCTGGTCGCCGAGGATGCGGACCGAGCGGATCTCGTAGCTCTGGTTGGTGACGATGTCGGCCTTGCAGCTGAGGGAGCGCTTGCCGGTCGTCTTGCCTTCCTTGGTCTTGACGGTGACGTTCTTGTAGCCGCCGCGCCAGGTGTAGACACGGTTGCCGCCGTCGTCGCGGTCCGAGAGCGGTGGGCCGTAGGCCGCGAAGAAGCGTCCTGCGGACTGGCCTTGCCAGCGATCCTGAACTGGGTTCTTGGCGAGCAGCGGAATGACTGCTGTCTTTGTCGTCGTGGTTGTGGTGCTGCAACCGGCTAGCGCCAGCAACAGTCCCGCCGCGGTCATCATGCGGATATTCATCGTGTCGTCCTTGAGCTTCTGTCACGCATTCGGTTGCGGAAAGCCGCTCTGTCCAACGACGTTTCCACCTGTCCCGCTAAGGGCTTTAGCGCCAAAGCCGGCAAAAGAAAATTCCCATCCGCGTGTTCTAGAAGGATTTTAATCGATCTGTTGCGTCTTTTGCACGCCGGCAATTTCGGTTCCGGTTTCCTGCCGTTTTTCTAGGCAGATGCCGCTGTAATTTTTTCGTCAAAAATCAAAGCCTTTTTTTGAAATTGGTGCTTGTGCATCAAAAATGGCTGGTCTATAGAAGCGCCGCTGGTCACGGAGTGTAGCGCAGTCTGGTAGCGCACCACGTTCGGGACGTGGGGGTCGAGTGTTCGAATCACTCCACTCCGACCAGTTCTAAACACCGATCTTCCCGAAAAAATTCCAAGCCAAAACGAGATGCTCAGCCCCGACCGTTAAAATGGTTGCGCTTGATCCGCCAGCCACCATGGCGTCTTCTCGATTGCCAGCTCGGCATCCGGCTGCCGTTCGGATATGCTTTTGCAAAACCGGCTCTTTTTGTCATACAAATCACGATATACAAAGGGTGGGAGCGCGTCCGACTCGGGCATGGAATGGCTTGTGGGCGCCGATGTGGAGGGATGGAATGAGTCTTGCTGAACGAGCGGTCCAATTGGCTGGCGAAGGACATTTGCGCCGTCGGTCGCGTACCGCGATCGCTCGCAAGCTCGGGATGGCAACGGGCTTCGGCATTTTGGCCCTGAGCACCGGATTTCTCCTCGCCTCCAGCACCAATGCTCTTCGCGCCGCCGATTGCGGCAATGTCGCGGCGCCTGGCCTCGATTGGAGCAAATGCAGCAAGACCAACATCATGCTGCAGAACAGCGATTTGCACGGCGCCAATCTTGCTGGCGCTCACTTCGACAGCACGGATCTCAGCGATGCCAACCTGACGTCGGCCAACCTTGAGAAGGCGACGCTCGTGCGGGCCTGGCTGAAGAACGCCAAGGCCGATGGCGCCAACTTCAAGAGGATCGAGGCCTATCGCTCCGATTTCAGCAACGCATCTGTCAACGGCGCGTCCTTCGCGAATGCCGAGCTGCAGCGGGCCGAATTCGCCGGCGCTCAGCTTGCCAACGCAGATTTTCAGAAGGCCGAGCTCGGTCGCGCCGACTTCGACAAGGCTATTCTCTCGGATGTGAATTTCTCATTCGCCAATCTCTCCCGCGCGACGCTGGGCGGCGCTGTGATGAAGGGGCCGGTCTCCTTCAGCGGCGCCTTCCTGTATCTGGCCCGCATCGAGGGTCTCGATCTGTCGAATGCGACCGGCCTTCAGCAGGCCCAGCTCAATCTGGCCTGTGGAGACGGTTCCACCAAGCTGCCGACGTGGTTGAAGGCGCCGGCCGTCTGGCCGTGTCCGCCTGACGACCCAGACGACAAGGACTAATGTCACTCCCGAGGGGCGTAGTACGCAAAGAAAGCGATATGTGATGTTTGCCGAGAAGACGATCCAGAGCGATAGCAAGCCCGAATTCTACCGCGAACTTGCGGACCAACTGCGGGCGCTGCTTGCCGGGGAAACGGATCCGATCGCCAACGCCGCCAACACATCGGCGCTGATCTTCCAGATGCTGCCGGATCTCAATTGGGCCGGCTTCTACTTCCTGCACGCCGACGATGAACTGGTGCTCGGACCGTTTCAGGGCAAGCCGGCCTGCGTGCGCATTGCGGTCGGCCGCGGTGTTTGCGGAACGGCGGTCGAAAAGGCGCAGTCGATCCTTGTCGAGGACGTGCATGCCTTTCCGGGCCATATTGCTTGTGACGCTGCCTCGCGTTCGGAACTGGTGGTGCCCTTGTTCCGGGATGGCCGGGTTTTCGGCGTGATCGATCTCGACAGCCCGGTTGCCGGCCGGTTCGATCCTGACGATCAGGCCGGTATCGAAGTGCTCGCGGCAATCTATGTCGCTGCCTGCGCAGCGGTTGATTGAACGCCTGCAAGGGCGGGGCGTCACGCGCGCGTGATCGATATGGCAAATCGGCCGAGTGATGCCTATATTCGGCAGGCAATCATTCCCTTAGCGCTGATCGAGCTTGATATCCGTCCCTGGTTCCTCCCCGCAGGCCTTGGCCAAGCTCGAAATGTGTGCCGACGGGCAAGGAGAACAAGAATGAGCAAATACAGCAAGACAGCAGAAGCGGTCGCCAAGCTTACCCCCGAGCAGTATCGTGTGACGCAGCAGAGCGGCACGGAGCGTCCCGGGTCGGGCGAGTATCTCTACAACAAGGAGCCAGGCATCTACGTGGACATCGTCTCGGGCGAGCCGCTTTTTGCCTCGGCAGACAAATTCGATTCCGGCTGCGGCTGGCCGAGCTTCACGAAGCCGATCGAGCCCGCCAATGTCAGCGAACTCACGGATATTTCGCATGGCATGGTGCGCACGGAGGTGCGTTCGGCAAATGGTGACAGCCATCTCGGCCATGTTTTCCCTGATGGGCCGTATGATCGCGGCGGCCTACGCTATTGCATCAATTCCGCCTCTCTTCGTTTCGTGCCGCGTGACCGCATGGAAGCAGAGGGCTATGGTGCCTATATCGACCAAGTGGAGGATGTAAGATGACAACGGAACGTGCAGTTCTCGCCGGCGGTTGTTTCTGGGGCATGCAGGATCTCATCCGCCGCTACAACGGCGTCATCTCGACGCGCGTCGGCTACAGCGGCGGCGATGTCCGCAATGCCACCTACCGCAACCACGGCACGCACGCAGAAGCGATCGAAATCATTTTCGATCCGCAGAAGATCAGCTACCGCGATCTGCTGGAATTCTTTTTCCAGATCCACGATCCCAGCACGCGCAATCGCCAGGGCAATGATCTCGGCACGAGCTATCGTTCGGCGATCTTCTACGCCAGCGAAGAGCAGAAGCAGGTCGCCCTTGATACGATTGCTGACGTCGATGCCTCTGGCTTGTGGCCCGGCAAGGTCGTCACCGAGGTAGCCCCTGTCAGCGATTTCTGGGAGGCCGAGCCGGAGCATCAGGATTATCTGGAGCGTTATCCGAACGGCTATACGTGCCATTTCGTCCGTCCCGGCTGGAAGCTTCCGCGCCGGCAGGCCGACGCAGCGCAGCGTGCGGCATCTTAATGGAGAGATCGGCCGGCGCTGGCCGGCTGAGTTCCTTCCTCGGCACGTGGGAGGTGAAGCGGCGGATCATCGATCACTTCAACAGCTCCCTGATCACCTTCGAGGGACAGGCGTTCGTAACGCCTGTCCAGTTTGAGGAGCATGGCGATACGCGCAGCGGCATTGCTACGTTGAGAAGCAGTCGCACCTATCGGCTCGACGAGGCCGACAGCGAGATCGTCGTGCGTTTTCCCGATCTTTCGGAATTCATCCGTATCGGCACCGCCGCAACGCAGTGCGTCATCCATCATTGTGGTCCCGATCTCTATCGGGGCCGTTTGTTTTTTCGCGCGTCCGACGCCTGGGCAGAGGCGTGGCGGGTGCGCGGGCCTAGAAAGAATTATCTGAGCCTCGCGCACTATCGACGTGTTTGACCCGAGCGTGTCCGCCGACAGAAGGCAGGTTTAGCGCGCCCGGCGCCGTGCCTGCACCGCCTTTGCCAGATCTTCCAGCGTGCGGACCGAAGTCGGCCAGTCGATGCAGCCATCGGTAATGCTCTGGCCGTAGACCAGCGGCTTGCCGGGCACGAGATCCTGGCGGCCGGCAACGAGATTGCTCTCCATCATCATGCCCTTGATTCGCCGATCGCCAGCCGAAACCTGCTCCGCGACCGAAGTAACGACGAGTGGCTGATTCTCGGGGTTCTTGCTGCTGTTGGCATGGCTGGCGTCGATGATGATCCGCGGCTCAAGCCCGACTTTGAGGGACTGCTCGGCGGTCGCCTGAACGCTTGCGGCGTCATAGTTGGTTTGCTTGCCACCGCGCAGAATGATGTGGCAGTCCTCGTTACCGCGCGTCGAAGCAATCGCCGCAAGTCCCTCCTTGGTTACTGCCGGGAAATGATGCGGCTGCGATGCGGCGATGATGGCGTCGAGCGCGATCCGCACATCGCCGTTGGTGCCGTTCTTGAAGCCGACAGGGCAGGAGAGGCCGGACGCCAGCTGACGGTGCACCTGGCTCTCGGTCGTCCTCGCGCCGATTGCGCCCCAGCTGACGAGGTCGGAGATATATTGCGGCGTGATGGTGTCGAGATATTCGCAGCCAGCTGGCAGGCCGATCTCGTTGACGTCGACCAGCAGCTTTCGCGCAATGCGCAGGCCTTCTTCGATACGATAGCTTCCGTCGAGATGCGGATCGTTGATCAGACCCTTCCAACCCACCGTCGTACGCGGCTTCTCAAAATAGACCCGCATGATGATTTCGAGATCGCCGGCGAACCGGTCACGCTGCTCCTTCAACCGCGCAGCGTATTCTCGCGCTGCCGCCGGATCGTGGATCGAGCAGGGGCCGATGACGACGATAAGCCGGTCGTCGTTGTCGCGCAGGATATTGTGAACGGCACTGCGCGCATCGGTGACCGTGGTCGTCACCGCCTGGTCGCGGGGGATTTCATCGATGATCCGGGAAGGCGGCGTGAGTGCCGTGATTTCAAGAATGCGCAAATCGTCAGTGGAATTCAACACGGTATAGTTCCTTTTGGGGTCATACCGTGGCGACAAAAAAGCCGCCAGGTAGACTAGCGGCTGTTCGGGTCTTTGCTGTCGTGTCTTTTCTAACTACGCACAGGCCCGCCTCCGCTGAGAGCAGCGGTACGAATAAAATCGCGAGGCGTATGCGCAAATGATCGACATGCGCTGTCTCTACGACAAAAAATCCTGCTTGTCGATGAGATTGGTATCGGGAAATGGAAGAGTTCGTAGCGCGGCACCCCTTTCTCTACAAAGTGGAAATCGGTGCTCGGGTGCGCGCACGCCAAACTGGCTGGCTGCGACTGCTGCTTTGCTTCCCGCAAGGCTGTTCGCCCGTCTCGCGGCTTGCATGAATAAATTAACCCCTGTCTCGGAAAGACCGGCCCAACTTCGCTGGAAGTCGGGCCAGTCCTCATCCGATCAGGGGTCAAGTCAGATCAGATCTCGAAAACGAGTTCTTAGAACGTGCGCTGGAAGCGCAGGATACCGGCCCACTGGTCCTGGTTGATGGAGTCCCAGTTGGTGTAGGATACTTCCGGCGTGATCTGCAGGTTCTTAACCGGGTTCCACTTGACGTTCGCGGTAGCTGCGAAGATCTTGGAGTCGGTGTAAGCGATCTGAGCGTTGGCCTGCAGCTTGCTGTTGATCGGAACGGTTACGCCGGTCCAGAGAGCCCAGTCGCCCCAGCCGATGGTCTTGGCAGGGCCAGCACCGTTCGAGCTTGCGTACTTGTTGAGCTTGTCGCCGTTGGTGTTCCAGCCGCCCATCAAGAAGGCCTTGAAGACGCCGAAGTCGGCATCGACGCGAGCCTTGACCGCGCCTTCTTCAACGATCGAGTCGTAACCGCCTACGACCTTGAAGCCGAAGTTGCCAGCCTTGTAGCCAACACCTGCGACGACGTCCGGCAGGTAGTGGTTGGAGCTGTCTTCGCCGTTCACGCCGGTGGCGCCGGAGCCGGAGTTGGTGTCTTCGACCGAGACGACAGCCGTGAAGCCGTTGCCGGCGTCGTAGCTGTAGGTCAACTGGTTCAGCTCGTACGGGCCGTCATAGACAACGTCGTCGTTCATGACGCCGCCGGCATAGCCGATGTACGAGTTATACTGCGAGTCAGCCTTACCGACGAGGAAACCGCCGAGGCTGATGTTGGCGAATACCATCTTCGTGGCAGTCGCGCCGCCATCCTGCCAGTCCCAACGCAGAACCATGTTGGTCTTCAGCGGGCCGTATTCGGTGTCGGTCGCAGTGTCGACATGGAGCTGAGCGCGGGTGTGCCACAGCGTGCCGAAACGGTCAGCCGGGTTGTAAGCATTGTACCACTTGCCTTCGGTACGGACGTAGCCGCCGATCTTGAGGCAGGTTTCCGTGCCCGGAATGAAGAAATAACCAGCGCCGTATGCGTCGCAAATACGGACGTATTCGAGCGGTTCCGGCTCAGCGGCGACGATGGCATCGGCTGCCTGAGCGCCAGAAACTGCTGCGAGAGCAGCAGCGGAGCCGAGAAGAAGGCTCTTGATGTTCATAAAAACTCCAATCCAATATAGATTGGGCATAGGCAATCGCGCCGAAAAATCGACGTGCCCTGACCCTATCCCTGTTTAAATACCCCGACTCGGGAGAAACGGGCCCCACCCGCTTCTGGTCCTATTAAAGAGGAATTCCTGTAAAGTTATATGATATATTTTTATCAGCATGGCATTTCCGTGATTTAAAAATTTTAGTTGCACGAATGCCACATATACAAACAGAAATAGTAAGTTGGGCGTAATATTGGCTAGGTAATAGTCATTTAGCGGAACGAAAAGGTCCCGTTACTTCCTTTGGTTGCGTTGGATATACTTGAATGAGCGCCGAAGGTGCGCGCCGACGATCCTTCCGGATCAGATGCAGTTGCTTTCTGCCAAAAACATGCAAGAAAACAATGGGATAGAGCGTTTTCGGAATTCAAGGGAAAGCGCCAGAACTCCAAAGGAGTGGCACGTTTCGAAGGTTATGCGGTTCGCTTGCCGGCGGAGGCGATGACCTTGCTCAATACGGATCCGAGCATGATGCCCCAAAGTCCGCTGATCATGCCGACGACGATGTCGAGCGTCGAGCCGTAGTTGCCGTTTGCGAGGAAATGCGAAAGGCAAAGCACCAGCACGCTGCCAATCATCAGGAGGCAAGTGAAGGAAGGGGATTGCGGATAGGCTAGGCGCGCGAGCATGCCGGCTATGCAGAGTGCGCCGGCGCGAAAGATGTCGAATGGATTGCCGAATGCAACCTGCCAATTGAGATGCGCAAGGGTCACGGCAACGAGTGCCGCGATATAGGCCCATGCGATTATCTTCAAAAGACGGTCAGACATCATCAGGCGATGATATAGCAGCGGCGCATCCAAACGCTAGCCTTGCATCGTTTCGAAGAGCGGGCCGTATTGCATTTGGATGCGCACATTTTATGTGTTGGCGAAATATTATGTTGCGCGGCAGAAGCGATTTCGGCGCAATTCGGCCCTTTATTTGCCGCCTTGCCGTGCGCGTGTGTCGTGGGCCGGTTGGCGTTTGCACCTGAGACCGGCCCTGAATGCAGTCATGCCTTGGATATGCCGAGCGCCTCTTCTTCCTGGGGGATCGGATTTGCGTCCTCATCAATGTGGCTTGACGAGCCCCGGCCGAGGACCGTGAAAACCACGATTGCGGTGATGGCGGTAATCGCCGTCAACAGCCAAAGCAGCGAACTGAAGGCATCGCCGTAGCCGTTGATCAATGCATCGTGGCTGATCGCCGGGATACTCGATGCGGCGGCGGCAAGATTGCCGGTGACAAGCCGCTGGGCGGCAGATGAAGCCTGTTCGCCCGCATCAGCTCCGAGATTAGCCTGAATGAAGGCGGAGAGGATGGCGCTGACGACGGCAAGCGCAACCCCTTCGCCGGCGACGCGTGTCGTGCTGAAGATGCCGGTCGCCATGCCCGCGCGCTCTTTCGGAACGACACTGACGGCCAGCCCATCCATCAGGCCCCAGGGCAGGCTGATGCCGATGCCGATCGTCAGCAGCGGACCAATCAATGCCTGCGGTGCGGCCCCGGCGGTGAAATGGCTGAGCCAGAAGAGGCCGACCGCCGAAACGAGCAGGCCGCTGCCACAAATCGTTGCTGCGCTGAACCAGCGGGTCAGAAGGCCCGCGGCAATGGGCAGGATGAGAAGAGGTGCCGAAAGCGCGATCATCATCCGTCCGGCGGCGATCTCGCTCATACCCTCGATCCCCACGAAGCGCACCGGCAGGAGGATCAGAAGAACGACGAAGGCATAGGCGGGTGCTGCCGCCAGCAGCTGCACGCCCACGAAGCGCGGGTAACGGAAGAGGGTGAGATCCAGCATCGGCCTCTTTACGGAGCGCTCGATAATGCCGAAAGCAAGGAACAGCAATGCGGCACCGGCCAGAAGCGCAATAACAAGTAAATCACTCCAGCCGGTCTCCGGCGCGCGCAGCACGCCATAGGTGAACAGCGTCAGCGCAAGGGTAAAGCTTAGCGCTCCCGGCCAATCGAGGCCGGCGGTATCGGGATCGCGGGATTCGCGTAGATAATAAGCGCCGAGGCCGAGAGCCAGCAGCGCCAGCACGACCACGAGAAGGAAGATCGATGGCCAGCCGAAGGCATCGATCATCAGGCCCGAAGCGATCGGGCCAAAAGCGAGGCCGACACCGAAGCTGGAGCCGACGATGCTGAACGCCCGCATGCGCGCGGTACCGTCGAATTCCTGGGCAAGAGCCGCCATGCCGCCCGAGAAGGCAGCTGCCGCGCCGAGACCTTGCAGCGCCCGCAAGATGTCGAACAGGACAATATTACCGGCAAAGGCGAGACCGGCGGAAAGCAGGGCAAAGCAGCCCACGCCGATCAGGAAGATGCGCCGGCGGCCGAAGCTGTCAGCGAGTGCCCCGGCAACCATCAGGCTGCTGCCGAAGGTGAGCATGAAGGCATTGGTCACCCAGTTGAGGGCAATCGGGCTGCCGCCGAGCGTCCGGCTAATCGCCGGCAGCGCGACGGCCGGGCCTGTGAATGTCAGGGGCATGGCTGCGGCGGCACAGCAGACCGCCACGAGAACGAAGAATTTATCGGTCGGACTTGCAACCTGTGTCTTGGGCGAGGTCATCGGGTTTTCCGTTGAGTTTGAGCAAGGAGACCGTGGGCATGCCTGGGAGTGGGGCGGTCGGATGCCGCTGCCCACGGCTTCGAATGACCTCAGCAAGATAGTTTTGCTGTAATCTGATGATAATGGGGCTATAACTCCACATATACCGGAAGAAAACGCTCGAATGGAATGTACATGGATCGCCTGAGTGGCCTGAATGCTTTCGTGCGGACTGCAGATCTCGGCAGTTTCGCAGCCGCCGGTCGCGTGCTCGGCCTTTCGGCTTCTGCAGTCGGCAAGGCCGTGACCACTCTGGAACGCCAACTCGGCGTTCGGTTGCTTCAGCGCTCCACCCGCAGCATCCGTTTGACGGAGGAGGGGCGCCTCTTTCACGAGCGCTGCAGGCGCGTGCTTGACGACCTCGATGATGCCCAAGCTTCGCTGGCGCAGGCGGTTGCGGTGCCGCGCGGGCGGCTGCGCGTCAGTGTGCCGATCGTCAGCTATCACTTCCTCCTTCCGGTGGTGCCGGAATTCGTGACGCGCTATCCCGAGGTCGAACTCGATATCGATTTCAACGACCGCATTGTCGATATGATCGAAGAGGGCGTCGATGTGGCCATCCGCAGCGGCGATCTTCCGGATTCACGCCTGATGTCACGCACTTTGCGGCCGTTCCAGATGCTGCTTTGCGCGGCACCCTCTTATCTGGAGCGCCACGGCGTTCCCGATTGCCCGCGTGCGCTCAACGAGCATCTGGCGGTGCGCTTCCGCTTTCCGAACAGCGGCAAGCTGCAGGAGTGGCCATTGACCTTGCCGGATGGAGAGCCGGAGCTGCGGCTGCGCACCGCCTTCTCCTGCAATAACATGGAGGCCGTACGCGGCGCGACCGTTGCCGGGCTCGGCATCGGATGTATGCCGGACTTTCTTGTGCGTAGCTCGCTTGCCGAAGGTAAGCTGCAGACCGTCCTTGATGATTTCATCGACGAGCCCGGCCATTTCCATGTGCTTTGGCCGTCGAGCCGCCATTTGTCGCCCAAGGTCCGTGTCTTCGTCGATTTTCTCGGCGAGCGTCTATTCGCGAAGAGTTGCGATATCTTGCCCTCTGCGCCCAACGCATGAATAGGGGCGATGTTGGCTCGCCTTCAACACCCCTGCGAGATCGTCGATTGAGCTGGCGGTAGCCGTCACTTTGCCTGCGGCAGCCACGCTTCGATCACGACAGCTGCAGTTTATAACCGATGTGGGTGGGTTCAAAGCCCATCCGATCGTAGAAGCGGTGTGCGTCAGGGCGCGCCTTGTCGGTGGTCAGCTGCATCAAGGAACATCCGTGTGACCGGCTATAGTCGATGGCCCATTTGAACATGGCCTCGCCGATCTGTTCGTTTCGTCTTGAATGGGAAACTCGAACACTTTCGATCTGGGCACGCTTGGCCCCTCGGCGCGACAGTCCGGGGATAATCGTCAGCTGGAATGTCCCGACTACCTCACTTCCATCCTCGACAACGCACAGAAACTGGTTGGGATCGGCTTCGATCTCGGAGAATGCCTCGCGGTAACGAGCCGCATCCTCCGGCCCGCTCGTTTCCCTCGTGGCGCCCAAAATGTCATCAGCAAGCAAGTCAACTATCGTTGTCAGATCGGCGGCGGTCGCCCTGCGAAATGTCAAATCCGTCAAGCTTTGGGTTCCCTGTTTCAATCGATGTCGTGCTCGAGGCAACCACGATCCGACTTCGCCTCAAGCCTATCGTAGCAATGAGTAAGCGCGATATTTCCTCTTATCCCAGAGTTTCAACCGCCGCTAAGGACCGAAAGCTGCCTTCGATGGCAGCATTTGCCATATTGACCGCAAATCGAACCGCGCGATACCAAGGCCGCCTGCAACCGCCAAGATGTGGGAACCACGATGAGCCGTTTCTGGAGTCCTGTTGTTCATTCCTTGATCCCCTATGTCGCCGGCGAGCAGCCTGCCATGAGCGATATTGCCAAGCTGAACACCAATGAAAACCCTTACGGTCCTTCTCCGCTTGCGCTGGAGGCGATCTCGAAGGCCGTATCCGATACGCTGCGCCTCTATCCGGATCCGACGGCGCGAGGACTGCGGGCTGCGATCGCTGCAAGCTATGGGCTGGACAAGGATGAGGTCTTCATCGGCAACGGATCGGACGAAGTTCTTGCACATACGTTCCAGGCGCTGCTCAATCACGAAGAGCCTCTGCTGTTCCCTGATATCACCTACAGTTTCTATCCGACCTATTGCCGTCTCTATGGCATCGAGTTTCGGGAAGTGGCTCTCGACGCCAGGATGCGGGTTCGGGTCGCCGATTACCGCCAATCCTGTGGCGCGATCATCCTGCCCAATCCCAATGCTCCCACAGGGATTGGCCTGCCCCTTGCCGATATCGAAACCCTTGTGCGGGAGCACCCTGAGCAGGTTGTCGTTATTGACGAAGCCTATGTGGATTTCGGTGGCGAAAGCGCCATTCCGCTGGTGCGCAAATACCCCAATCTCCTGGTGGTCCAGACATTTTCGAAGTCTCGCGGGCTTGCCGGGCTTCGTGTCGGCTTCGCCGTTGGGCAGAGGCCGTTGATCGAGGCTCTGGAGCGCGTCAAGGATAGCTTCAACTCCTATCCCATCGACAGGCTCACCTTGGCCGGCGCCATTGCTGCCTGGGGGGATCGCGACTGGTTCGAGCGTCACCGCGCGCTGGTTATTGCGACTAGGGATCGCTTGAGTATCGCGCTCGAAACACTCGGCTTCGAGGTGCTTCCGTCTTCTGCCAATTTCGTGTTCGCAAGACACGCCAGCAAACCGGGCGCGGACCTGGCGGCGGAGCTAAGGAGCAGGGGGGTACTGATCAGGAGATTTTCAGGAGCCCGCATCAGCGACTTCTTGCGCATCTCTATCGGAACCGATGCCGAATGCGATCGGCTGTTGGCAGCGCTCGACGACATATTGCGCTGATCTGGACGAGCGCGGCACATTATTTTTAAGAAGAGGCCGATCAAAATCGGCCTCTCGTTGTTTCAATCCAAGCCGCGATCAGATGTCGCTTGCGGCATTTGCCCAGATTTCCGCTGCCTGGGAGGCTGTGACGCGGCGTACATCTGTTTCGTCGCGACGACTGGCGAAGAGTTCGCTTGCCATGATCTGCTCGGCGAGGTCGGCAGGCAGCGACAGGAGAACACGCTGGCCTTCCTTGTGGATGCCACCGACATCCGTGCGCTTGCCGGTGATCATGCCGCCGGCGATCGTGTTGTTTGTCTCTGGGTCGATCAGGATGAAGGAGCCGGTCGAACGGTTCTGGTCGTAGGGGTCGAAGACGGCGGCTTCATCGAAGGAAAGACGAACCTTGCCGATGGCGTTCATCCACAGCGCCTGCGCCGGTGCCCAAGCGCCGGTTTTCAGCTCGAGTTGCGCGATCGGCTGCACCTGGACGCGTTGGCGGCGGCTGCCGCTCTTCAGCCAATAACGCTTGCCGGGCTCGATGCCCTCGGGCTGCAGCGCCACAACTTGAGCATCGAAAGACAGGCCCGACTGCGGCTGGCTGTCGATGGCGACAATCATGTCACCGCGCGATACGTCCACCTGGCGGTCGAGAACGAGGGTGATTGCGTCGCCGGCAACGGCAGCGTTCCGCACCAGATCGAAAGTGACGATCTTGGAGACATTGGCGACCATGCCAGACGGCAGGATCATGACGCTGTCGCCCGGCTTCACCGAGCCGCCGGCAACCGTGCCCTGATAACCGCGGAAGCTTTCGCCCGGGCGGGAGACGCGCTGCACGGAAAGGCGGAAGCCGACGGTCTGCGCCGAGCGAACGGTTGCCAGCTCCAGCGCCTCGACCAGCGTCGGGCCGGTGTACCAGGGCATGACGGCCTGGCCGGAATAGACGACGTTTTCGCCCTTCAGGGCCGACATCGGGATGGCGGTGATCTGCTTGACGCCGAGCGACAGCGCGAATTCGCGGAAGTCATGCGAAATCTTCTCGAAGCCGGCGCGGTCGTAATTCGTCAGGTCGATCTTGTTGACGGCCAGTACGAATTGCTTGATGCCGAGCAGCGAAGCGATGGTCGCATGGCGGCGGGTCTGTTCGAGAATGCCCACGCGTGCATCGATCAGCAGCACGGCAAGATCGGCGGTGGAGGCGCCGGTCGCCATGTTGCGCGTGTACTGCTCGTGACCGGGCGTATCGGCGACGATGAAGGAGCGGTTGTCCGTCGAGAAATAGCGATAGGCGACATCGATGGTGATGCCCTGTTCGCGCTCGGCCTGCAAACCGTCGAGCAGCAGTGCGAAGTCAGGCAGGCCGAGATCGTTCTGTTTGCCGGTGGAATCGCGTCGCAGCGTGGCAGCCTGGTCTTCCTTGACCGCCTTGGTATCCCAAAGCAGGCGACCGATCAGCGTCGACTTGCCGTCATCGACGCTGCCGCAGGTGATGAGGCGAAGCGGGCGCGAATCGCGGACGGCCTTACCGGGTTCGGCGGCAGGCCCAACAGCGGGCAGGGCGACGACATTTGCGTTTGCGGTCATCTCAGAAATATCCTTCGCGCTTCTTCTTTTCCATGGAGCCGGACTGGTCGCGGTCGATGGCGCGGCCCTGCCGTTCGGAAACCGTGGCGATTTCCAGCTCTGCAATGATTTCTTCAAGGGTCGTGGCGGTGGAGCGGATGGCGCCGGTCAGCGGGAAGCATCCGAGCGTGCGGAAGCGGATCAGCTCCTCGCGCTTGACTTCATCCGGCAGCAATTCCAGCCGTGGGTCGGCCGCCATGATCATCATGCCGTCGCGCTCGACAACCGGGCGCTTGGCGGCGAAATAAAGCGGCACGATGGGGATCTCTTCAGCCTGGATGTAGCGCCAGATATCGACTTCGGTCCAGTTGGACAGCGGAAAGACGCGAACGCTCTCGCCCTTGCGGATCTGGCCATTGTAGACGTTCCAGAGTTCCGGGCGTTGGTTGCGCGGGTCCCAGCGATGGTCGGGCGTGCGGAAGGAGTAGATGCGTTCCTTGGCACGGGACGCTTCCTCGTCACGGCGAGCGCCGCCGAAAGCCGCATCGAACTGACCGGCATCGAGTGCGTGGCGCAGCGCTTCCGTCTTCATGATGTCGGTGTAGCGAGCCGAACCGTAAGTGAAGGGCGTGATATTTTCAGCCTTGCCGCGCGGATTGATGTGCTCGATCAGATCGAGATCGTACTTCTTCACGATCTCGTCGCGGAAGGTGATCATCTCGGCGAATTTCCAGCCGGTGTTCACGTGCAGGAGCGGGAAGGGGACGCGGCCGGGATAAAAGGCCTTGCGTGCCAGATGCAGCAGCACCGACGAATCCTTGCCGATCGAATAGAGCATGACCGGACGCTCGAATTCGGCCGCGACCTCGCGGAAGATATGGATGGCTTCGTTTTCCAGCGCCTTCAAATGCGGGTCGAGCGGTGGCTTGATGCTTTGTGGATTGGAGAGTTCCGTATCCGGACGGCTATCGGGCATTTATAACTCCAGAACTTTCAAGTGCCCCGGCCGGGAGGCTGGCCGGAAGGAATCTATGCTTTGGCTCCCGATCGACCGGCGGCGAGGAAACGCGCTTCGGGTCGAGATCGGAGGCCAGCGGGTGTTTCATTGTGCTGCTGCGGCCTCTTCGTGGACATGCAGGCCGCATTCGCGTTTCTCGTCGTTTTCCCACCACCAGCGGCCGGCGCGCTCCGGCTCGCCGGGCTTGATCGCGCGGGTGCAGGGCTCGCATCCGATCGAGGGATAGCCGCGTGCGTGCAGCGCGTTTGTCGGAACGCCGTTGTCTGCGACATAAGCACTCACGACATCGATGTCCCAGTCGGCAAGCGGATTGATCTTGATCAGGTTGCGCTCGGGATCGAACTCGGCGAACGGCGTATCGGCGCGATTGGCGGACTGGCCGCGACGCAGGCCGGTGATCCAGATGCTGGCGCCGGACAGCGCACGCGCAAGCGGCTTAAGCTTGCGCACACCACAACAGGCATGCCTGGCTTCGACGCTTTCATAGAAACCGTTCAGACCGTATTTTTCCGCATAGGCATCGACATCGGCCTGTTCCGGCTCATAGCGGACAATATCGATGTCGTACTGGCTTTCCGTTTCGTCGATCAGGGCAAGCGTTTCTGGAAAGAGCCGGCCGGTCTGCAGGGTCGCGACTTCGATCGGCAGGCGGTGGTTGCCGATCTCGGCCGTGATCACCTGATCTTCTATGCCGAGCGACGTCGTGAAGACGGCACGGCCGCCGAGGCCGGCCACGAGAGACAGACGACCTGCGAGATCGAGCGATGCCAGCTGGCTGTTCAGCGTCGCTGCATCTTCAATTGAGGTAATGGCAGTCATGGGGGATCCTGTCCTGATGTTGCCGGGAGTATCGCAGCTCACACGGATGGCGGACAGAAAAATAGATTTCGAAAGGGAGCGGATGGAGAGTAAATATCTCCATGAAGCAGCGCCGATAAGGAAAAGCGACCGCCTCGGCTGTTAACCAAGGCGTTTTGCCGCCGGAAGCGGCCTTTCGGAAGCACTCAGTATGGCTAGCCATGTTTAAGCGCTTGCTTTAATGTCTATAGAAATAGTAGAGTTACACATAGCTTGTCAAACGGAAATCGGAAGTGATGCCCAAAATGATGCGTGATGGCGCATTTTAAGCTAAACTAAGGGCATAGCGACGAAGAATGACAACAAGTCTGGGTTGCTGATCTTTCCTGGCGTTGCGCCAGGGGTGTGGGTGCTTCGAAATTGCCCCCGGGACGAGGGCTGAGGAGTTCGGGAGCGGACCGGCTGAATCCATCAGCCGAACGTATCGCATGTGTGTGTGAAGCGGTTCGAAATGATTACTCAAAAAGCGAAATATGCGTTGCGGGCGCTATCTGCCCTGGCCCAGTCAGGGGCAGGCGAGCCCATGATGATTTCCGACATTGCGACCCAGCAGAAGATCCCGAAGAAGTTTCTGGAGCAGATCCTTCTCGACCTGAAGCATCAGGGTATCGTGATCAGTCGGCGCGGCAAGCAGGGCGGCTATCTCCTGCGCAAGCCGGCCGAAGAAATCACCTTCGGCGAGATCCTTCGTATTATCGACGGGCCGATCGCGCCGCTGCCCTGTCTGTCGCTCACCGCCTATCGTCGCTGTGATGATTGTGATGGTGAGCAGACCTGCGAAATCCGCCATGTCTTTGCCCGGGTCGCGGATGCGACCCGCAAGGTGTTATTCTCGACCACGATCGCCGATGCGGTTGCTCAGACTGACGGCGCCGAGGTCACAAGGCTTATGGCCTGAGGCATCTCGAGCAACGGTCTTGAGCGCCTGTCCGTTCGCAATGGCGTGAAGCCATTCCGGCCTCAGCTGGCGGCGTGTTCCTCGCCGGCTTCCTTTTCCATGGCGCGCCGCGCGCGGATGGCTGCCGCGATGAAGAC
The DNA here is from genome assembly GCF_016429255.1 of Rhizobium sp. ASV8. Lineage (GTDB taxonomy): Bacteria > Pseudomonadota > Alphaproteobacteria > Rhizobiales > Rhizobiaceae > Rhizobium. Next base: position 15,144 of record NZ_JAELUG010000011.1, on the reverse strand, counting down.
ACGCGACAGGCCATGATAAAGCGGCTCACGCGACAGCAGTCTCGAGGTGACATAGCCGATCATAGACACGGCCATGATCGGAATGACGGCCTGATGGTCGCCGGTCATTTCCAGGATGATGACGAAGGCGGTCATCGGCGCCTGAACCACGCCGGCGAAATAGCCGGCCATGCCGAGGATCGCGGCAAGCGCCACGCCGCCGCCGACCAGCGTCCCCACCGTGCTGCCGAAGCCCGCGCCGACGGCAAGCGAGGGCGCGAAAATGCCGCCGGGAATGCCTGAGATCATCGACAGAAAGCTGGCGAGAAGCTTTTCGACAAAGAACAGCGGCGGCAGGGCGTGGCCCTCGACCGCGCCGCGAGCCTGCTCGTAACCGGTGCCGAAGGTCTGGCCACCGGAGATGACGCCGACGGCCGCCACGACGAGGCCGCAGAGGCCGGCAAGGATCAGCATGCGCTTGAGCGGCTGCGGCTGCGCCCAGCGGCGGATACGGATGCCGGCATAGAGCGCCAGTCCGCTGAAAGTGGCGCCGAGCGCACCGCCGCCGACGCCGCAGATCAGCATGACGATCCAGTCCCGAAACATCGTCGGCGCGGCATCGGCCGTGCCGAAATAGTTGTAGCTGCCGGAAAGGCCGAGCGCGGCAAGTCCGGAAAGGATGACGGCGGTCAGAACCAGACCATTGGCGCGGGATTCATAGGTGCGGCTCATCTCTTCGATGGCAAAGACGATACCGGCCAGCGGCGTGTTGAACGCGGCCGCGATACCGGCGGCGGAGCCGGCAAGGATCAACCCCTTTGCCTGCGCCATGCCGCCGAAGCGGGCGACAGCCAGCATGAAGGACGCGCCGACCTGCACCGTCGGCCCTTCGCGCCCGATCGAGGCTCCGCTCAGAAGTCCCAATATGGTCAGCACGATCTTGCCGAAGGCGAGCCGCAGCGACAGCAGCTTGGTGCGATCCTCGTCATGATGCAGGTGCCGGGCGGCGATGGCCTGCGGAATGCCGCTCCCTTGCGAATTGGGAAACAGCCTCGCTGCGAGATAGGCCGACAACACGAAGCCGAGGGGTGTCAGCACCAATGGCAGCAGCCACATCCACTCGCCCGATTGGGTTACGCCGGTAAAGGCGCGCTGCGCCAGATCGGCCAGCTTGGCAAAGCCGACGCTGATGACGCCGATAGCAAGAGCTCCCGTCCAGAACACCAGGCGCGGTCGCCACAGATTGAAAGATCCCCAGATGACGCGGGAACGGCGAAGCAGCTTGGACTTGCGGTAGATCGGGGGCATGGGACGTATGACCGGCGGATTGATGGACGGGTCTTTGCGGACTCTGTTCGGGCAATCTGCTTAAAAACGACGTCTTAAGATAGTCACACTGTCTTACAGAGCTTCACTTTGCTGGCCGTCTCTTTGCGCCGACTGTGCTGCTACGTCAACCGGCTGCAGGTGATGAGCTGTACCGATCTCAACGATCGCTCGTTTCCCAGCGCGGATTGACCCAGGGCTCCTGGTTCGAGCGCGCCAGTCTCGGCTTGCCGAGAATATGGTCGGCCGCCTTTTCGCCGGTCATGATCGAGGGGCCGTTCAGGTTGCCGTAGGTGACATGCGGGAAGATCGAGCTGTCGGCAACGCGCAGGCCGTCGACGCCGATGACGCGGGTGTCGGGATCGACCACCGCCATCGGATCGTCTTTCGAGCCCATCCTGCAGGTGCCGCAGGGATGATAGGCGCTTTCCAGATGTTCGCGCAGAAACGCATCGATCTGGTCGTCTGTCTGGACGTTTGCTCCCGGCTGGATCTCAGCGCCACGATAATCGTCGAAGGCCTTTTGCCCGAAGATTTCGCGGGTTAGGCGCACGCAATGGCGGAACTTCTCCCAGTCCTCCGGGTGGCTCATATAGTTGAAGCGGATCACCGGATCGGCCTTCGGATCGGAGGAACGCAGCGTGACGTTGCCGCGCGATTTCGACAAGTTATAGCCGACATGCACCTGGAAGCCGTGGCTCTTGGCCGCCGCCTTGCCGTCGTAGCTGATGGCAACAGGCAGGAAGTGGTACTGGATATCGGGCTGCTTGACGCCCGGCGCCGAGCGCAGGAAGGCACAGGCTTCGAACTGGTTTGAGGTGCCCAGCCCCTTCTTGAAGAACAGCCATTGTGCGCCGGCGATACCCTGCATGTACCAGGGCAGCCAGGAATAGAGCGATACCGGCTTCAGGCTCGTCTGCTGGAAATAGAATTCCATGTGGTCCTGCAGGTTCGCGCCGACGCCCGGACGGTCGACCTTGACCTCGATCCCCATGTCGCGGAGATGCTGGCCCGGTCCGATGCCCGAAAGCATCAGCAGCTTCGGCGAGTTGAACGAGGAGGCGGAGACGATCACCTCGCGGTTCGCCCTGATCACCTCGATCTTGCCGTCACGCTCGACTTCGACGCCGGTTGCACGGCCGTTTTCGATGACGATCTTGCGGGCAAAGCAGCGGATGAGCTGCACGTTCGGCCGCTTGAGCGCGGGCTTGAGATAGGCTGTCGCCGCGGACCAGCGCCGGCCCATCCACGTCGTCTGCTCCATCAGGCCGAAGCCTTCCTGCTTGCTGCCGTTATAATCCTCCGTCGCCTCGAAGCCCGCCTGCTTGCCTGCCTCGATGAAGGCGTGGAAGAGCGGGTTGCGAGCATCGCCCCGGCGCACATGCAGCGGGCCCTTGGTGCCGCGCCACCCCTCTTCGCCGCCATGCGAGTGCTCCATCCGCTTGAAATAGGGCAGCACATCGGCGTAAGCCCAGCCCTGGGCGCCGAGCTCTTCCCAGCGATTGAAGTCTTCCGCATGGCCGCGCACATAAACCATGCCGTTGATCGAGGAGGAGCCACCGATCACCTTGCCGCGTGGCGCGGTGATGCGGCGGTTGTTGAGCTGCGGCTCTGGCTCCGAAAGATAGCCCCAATTGTAGCGATCCATGCTCATCGGCCACGCAAGTGCTGCCGGCATCTGGATGAAGGGGCCGAAGTCGCTGCCGCCGAACTCCAGAACAATAACCGAGTGCTTGCCGTCCTCCGACAGGCGCGCAGCCATGGCGGAACCGGCCGAACCCGAGCCGACGATGACGAAATCTGCCTGTTCCATGTCTATCTCCCTGTGGCCGCCGCGATCCTTCGAGGGCCGCCTTTGGCGGGCACCTCAGGATGAGGCGGGTCATCGTCCGACTTTGCTGTTGGTCACTCTCGACCTCACCCTGAGGTGCCGCCGCAGGCGGCCTCGAAGGGCGGGGGCGAGCCCTGAGCTTGCGTTAGTAAGGCGCCTGTACCGGCCCCATGCCGACATAGACGGTCTTCAGTTCTGAATAGTGCTCCAGCGCCGCCAGCGAGTTCTCGCGACCGAAGCCGGATTGCTTGGAGCCGCCGAAGGGGATTTCGACCGGGCAGAGATTGTAGGTATTGATCCACAGCGTGCCGGCTTCGAGCTGATCGACCACGCGATGGGCACGGGTGAGGTCGGCGGTGAAGACGCCGCCGGAAAGGCCGAACTCGGTGGCGTTGGCGCGGGCGATGACCTCGGCCTCGTCATCGAAGTCGAGAACGCACATGACCGGCCCGAAGATCTCCTCGCGGGCGATCGTCATGTCGTCGGTGACATCGGCAAAGACGGTCGGCTGAATGTAGTAGCCCTCGCCGGAGACGTTGTTCGGAATGCCCCCGCCCGTCAGCAGCGTTGCGCCTTCGGCCTTGCCCTTTTCGATGTAGGCGAGCACCTTTTCGCGCTGCGCCCAGGAGACCATCGGGCCGATCTGCGTTGCCTCGTCCATCGGGTCGCCGATCAGCATGGCGTCGGTGCGGCTCTTCAGGCGCTTCAGGAATTCGGACTTGATCTTACTGGAGACGAAGACGCGGGTGCCATTCGAGCAGACTTGGCCCGTCGAATAGAAATTGCCGAGCATCGCGCCGCCGATGGCGCTGTCGATATCGGCATCGTCGAACACGATCAGTGGCGACTTGCCGCCGAGTTCCATGGTGACATGCTTGAGGTTGCCGGCGGCCGAAGCCGCGACCTTGCGGCCCGTCGGCACCGAGCCGGTGAGCGATACCTTGGCAACGTCAGGATGGTTGATAAGCAGTGGCCCGGTTTCGCGGTCGCCCTGAATGACGTTGTAAAGTCCCTTCGGCAGACCAGCCTCGATGAGGATCTCGGCGATTTTCAGCGCGCCGAGCGGCGTGTTTTCCGAGGGCTTGAATACCATGGCGTTGCCGGCGACGAGAGCAGGCGCGCCCTTCCAGCAGGCGATCTGCTGCGGGTAGTTCCATGCGCCGATGCCGACACAGACGCCGAGCGGGACGCGCTTGGTATAGGCAAAGTCGCCGCCGAGCGGGATATAGGAGCCATTGAGGCCGGCTGCAGCGATGCCGCCGAAGAATTCGAAGCTGTCGGCGCCCGACGTCGGGTCTGCGACGATGGTTTCCTGGATCGGCTTGCCGGTATCCAGCGTCTCCAGTTCGGAAAGCTCGCGGTTACGCTCGCGCATGATATCGGCCGCGCGCTTCAGGATGCGTCCGCGTGCTGTCGGGCTCATGGCGGCCCATTCCGGCTGTGCCCGCTTGGCCGCCGCAATCGCCTTCTCGACGATCGCGGGCGTTGCCGCATGCAGACGGGCGATCACCTCGCCGGTTGCGGGATAGATGCTTTCGATGACAGTGCCGTCGGTGTCCTCGACATATTCCCCGTCGATGAAATGCGAGGCTTTCGGTTGTGCGCGCATTATAGAACCCTCAATTCTTCGTAGGACACCATGACGTGCTCTCTGAAAGCAGGCCGTTCGGTCAGGTTTTCGTAGTAGCGCTCAAGTCGCGGATGGACCGGGCGCTGGATGTCGATGTCGAAATAGCGATAGAGAACGTGCCCGAGTTGTATGTCGGCAAGCGTCAGCCTATCGCCAGCAAGAAAGCGATGCCGTCCGAGCTGCGACTCGGCGATGTCAAGCTTCGCCCCAAGCGCCGCGACGGCCGCGTTGATCGCCTTTTCGTCTTGCAGGGCAGGGGCTGTACGAACCGCATTCCAGAACACCGGGCCGGTGAAATTCAGGGCAATGTTGATCTTCGCCCATTCGGTCCATTTGTCGATCTGGGCGCGATGGCGCACATCCTTGGGCCAGAACGTATCGTCGCCATATTGCGTGGCGAGATAGCGCAGGATCGCGCCTGTTTCCCAGAGCGGCTCATCATCCCCGTCGCGCAGGACCGGGACGGTGCCGTTCGGGTTCATCGCGAGGAATTCGGGCGTGTCGGTGATGCCATACTTGAAGCCCGCATCGATGCGCTCATGGGCAAGGCCGAGTTCGCCGATGCACCACATGAGCGCCTGAACGTTAGATGATGATTTGCGGCCCCAGACGGTCAACATTGCGTCAGCCTTTCAACGCATTGAGGTTGGTCGTGAGATAGTCTTCCGTCAGGGCGATGGATGCCTCGGTGCTGATCGGCGCGGAGCGCAGGCTCTGGCGGATATAGAGGCCGTCGATCATGGCGGCTGCACCTTCGGCAATCCGCGCTGCATCGCCTGCCGGGCACAACGCCTTGAGATTGGCGACCAGATTGGAGTGCAGGCGGCGCGCATAGATGACGAGAAAGCGCCGCGTCTCTTCGGAGCGCTGCGCCTCGGCATAGAAGGCGAGCCACGCAGCGATCGTCTCTGGCGCGAACTGATCGGCCTGGAAGCTGACCCGGATGACGGCGGAGAGCTTGTCGCGCGGCGATTTCGCCTCCCGCAGCGCCGTCACGACGCTGTCGCGCAAGCGCTGTAGGTGAACGCGGACCGTCTCGATCAGCAGCTGTTCCTTGCTGCCGAAGTAGTGATGGGCAAGGGCAGGGGAAACGCCGGCCTGCTTGGCGATTTCGGACATGGTAACGGTCAGCGAGCCGTGATCGCCGATCACGCGCATCGCAGCATCCACCAGCGCCTTGCGGCGCACCGGTTCCATTCCGACTTTCGGCATGCGTCAATCTCCAGAGCTGAGAGTGACTTTATTTTTGATTGACTGATCAATCAATAAAAAAATCACTTGCGCCGCCAAGCCTCGCCGAAAAATGCGGCGCCTCTTTCCGAGTTGTATTTCTGTGTCATACTTCCACCCAGGAGGAGGTACGATCATGGTCGATGTTCTTGATGGAGTTCCCTCATCTGCAATGCGCGGCAAATGGGGCTGGTTTGTTGGCCTCGGCATATTGTTGCTGGTCTGCGGTGGCATTGCGCTCGGCAATCTGTTTATCGCCACGGTGGCATCGGTCTATTATGTCGGCGTGCTGATGCTGATCGGCGGCATCGTGCATCTGGCACAGGCCTTTCAGGTGAGGGGATGGGAACATATCCTCTTCTGGGTGCTCAGCGGCCTGCTCTACACGCTTGCCGGGATCCTGGCCTTTACCAATCCGCTCCTGGCCTCCGCGGCGCTGACCCTGTTCCTCGCCGTCTCGTTGATCGTTGCGGGGACCTTCCGCGTCTGGGTAGGGCGCAAGGTTAAGCCTGAGCGCGGCTGGATCTGGATCGTCATCGGTGGCGTCGCGACCGCCATTGCCGGCATTGCCATCATGGTCGGCTGGCCGGTCAACAGCCTCTGGATCCTCGGGCTCTTCCTGGCGTTCGATCTGATTTTCCAGGGGTGGACGCTGGTGGTTTTCGGGCTCGTCCTTCGGCGGTAAGGGGGGTCCCAAAAGGGGTAACGAACTGCTACTTTTTGACAAGGAGCGTGAGCAGCGCTACTCTTTGCCTGCTGCCGTCTATAGCATCGGCCCGAAAATCTGATGCATAGAGCAGAAAAGATAGAGTGTCTTTGCACGTCCGAAAGGAAGTAAGACGCTCTAGGGCGGAGCGGCGTCGAATTGATGTAGCGACGGTGTCATCATCTGGAGCGGACATGTCCGAGGGGCTTGTCGGCAGGCACCGAAGAAGGCTGCGGAATAGGTCTCCAGTGCAAGTTCCGCTTGATAACGTCAAGGGAGGAATATCATGCCGATGGTAACGGTTTCCATCTCTCCGCTTCAGGCTGCCGGCATTCGCGCCGCGGTCGACACCGGCACCTATGCCTCAAGCAGCGAAGTCGTGCGGGAAGCACTTCGCATGTGGGATGCAGCGCGCAAGCGAAGCGATGTCTGCGATGTGCCAAGAGCCGCCAATGACGAGACCAGCAAGGGCGGTCGTTGTGTCGCCGACATGTTCGCAGATTATGAGGCAGAAACGCACCCGCATAATTAAGCCGGAAACGCCCGTTTCGCGTCGTGATCCACCTCGGCGTGCCTGATTTTTCGGCCGGATGAATGGTTAATATTGCTTTACCATTCACGAAACTTTCACATAGGGGAAAGGTTTCGTTGACGCTTTATGGCGCATCTTGGGTTGAAAACGCAGTAGATCCAAAATCTTACTCAAATAATTTGATCAAAAAATCCCAAGGGAGATGGGCATGTCCCTGACTGCCGCAGTCGAGCCCGGCGTATTACGCCGGTATGCCAGCGACCAGATCGTCACTCTCGCCAAGCTCGTGATTGAAAACGCTTTTCAGCCGATCGTGGAAGCCGGCACGGGCGCCGTCTTCGGTTATGAATCGCTGATGCGCGGCCAGGAACGTATCGGCTTCGACAGCCCCATCGACATACTCGACGAAGCCGAGCGCACCGGCCAGCTTCTCGGTTTGGAACAGATGATCACCAGCCGCGCTCTGGCAAAGTTCGCCACGCTTCCCAATGCGGCTTCGGCGACGCTGTTTCTCAACCTCGATGTCCGGCTGATCCCGCAGGGTGCGGCGCTGATAGACAGTCTGCTGCAGCACATGAAGAAAGCCGGAGTGACGCCATCTTCGGTCTGCTTCGAATTTTCCGAGCGCTTCGACAATACCAGCGTCCCCGAGTTCTCAGGCCTCGTCGCCAGAATGCGAAACGCCGGCTTCAAACTGGCGATCGACGATTTCGGCGTCGGTCATGGCGAAATGAAGCTGCTGTCCGACTATCCGGTCGATTATCTCAAGATCGACCGGCATTTCATCGTCGATATCGATCGCAGCGCCCGCAAACGCCATATTCTCCGAAATCTGGTCAACATCGCCCATGTACTCGGCACGCGGGTCATCGCCGAAGGCATCGAGACCGAAGCGGAATTCCTGACCTGCAGGGAATTCGGCGTTGATCTGGTCCAGGGCTGGTTCATTGCTCGCCCGACGGTGCTGGTCAACGAGCTGAAACAGAGCTTTCCGCACCTGCAGGATCTCGGCAAGACGGCGCGCAACAGCCAATCGCTGGACGAAATCCTCATCCGCAAGCAGATCGAGGTGCTGCCGACCATCCGCGAAAGCGACAGTATCGATAGCGTCTTCGAGCTTTTTCGCCGCAATCCGCGCCGCGCTTATTTCCCCGTCGTGAATGCCAATGACGAGCCGCGCGGCATCATCCACGAGTACCAGCTGAAGGAATACATCTATCAGCCCTTCGGCCGCGACCTTCTGAAGAACAAGGTCTATGAGCGGTCGATCTCGCATTTCGTCGAGATGGCGCCGATCGTCGGCCTCGATTCCGATGCCGACACGCTGATGGCGATCTTCGCCAATATGGAAAGCAGCGATTGCCTGATCGTCACCGAAGGCACGCATTATGCCGGCATCGTCTCGGCCGCGTCGCTGATCAAGGTCATCAATGAAAAGCAGCTGAAGATCGCTCAGGATCAGAACCCGCTGACGGGCCTGCCGGGCAACAGGGCAATCCACGATTTCATGCAGGGCACCGGCCGCGACGGAGATGAAATCAGGCATTTCTGCTATTGCGACTTCGATAACTTCAAGCCATTCAACGATGCCTATGGCTTTCATCTTGGCGATCATGCCATTTCACTGTTTGCGGCGCTGATGCGCCGCTACTTCTTTGCCGAGCGCAATTTCCTCGGCCATGTCGGCGGCGACGATTTCTTCATCGGCGTCACCGGCTGGAGCATGGGCGAGCTTCGCGAAGTCCTCGATCGCCTGCTGGCTGATTTCCATGCCGACGTTCTCGATCTTTATTCGGCTGATGATCGTGCCGCTGGTCGCATTCACGGCCACGACCGCAGCGGTGCCGAAGCGGAGTTTCCGCTGATGCGCTGCTCCATCGGCATCCTGCAATTGCCCGAGGGATTGGTGATCGATAATATCAATCGTGTCAGCACCTCCATCGCCGGTATCAAGGCCAAGGCGAAGGAGAGCAACGCCGGCGTTGCCTTCCTGGCTCTTGCCGAGACGAATTGACGCCCTCTTACAGTCCCTCCTTTTCAAGCGCCGCGCGCTCAACTATCTCCAGTGCTCCATCGGGATAGGAGATTGCGCGATGCCCTTGCCGTCTGAAATGCGTTTCGTGGATTTGCCGACCTTCGGCGGTCCTGAGGTCATGACCATGGGCCGCAAACCTCTGCCCATCTTGAAGCCGGGCGAAATCCTCGTTCGTGTCGAGGCAGCCGGCGTCAACCGGCCTGATGTGGCGCAGCGCCAGGGCACCTATCCGCCGCCGAAGGATGCAAGCCCGATATTGGGACTGGAGATTGCCGGGGAGGTTGTCGATGTTGCCCCGGGTGTAACGGAATTTGCGATCGGCAATAAGGTCTGCGGTCTCGCCAATGGCGGCGGCTATGCCGAATATTGCGTGTTGCCCGCCGGCCAGGCGCTTCGCTTTCCCAATGGCTATGACGCCGTGCGGGCCGCGGCAGTTCCCGAGACCTTCTTCACCGTGTGGGCCAATCTCTTCCAGATGGCGGGTCTCACCGAGGGGGAAAGTGTGCTGATCCACGGCGGCTCCAGCGGCATCGGCACCACGGCTATCCAGCTCGCCCGGGCTTTCGGCGCAACGGTCTACGCGACGGCTGGCTCGAAGGAAAAGTGTGAAGCCTGCGAGAAACTCGGCGCGAAGCGGGCGATCAACTACAAGCAAGAGGATTTCGCCGAGGTCATCAAGGCAGAGACGGAACATGGCGTCGATATCATTCTCGACATGATCGGTGCAGCCTATCTGGATAAGAACCTCGCCTCGCTTGCTCGCGACGGATGCCTTTCCATCATTGCCTTCCTTGGCGGGGCGGTCGCGGAGAAGGCCAATCTGACGCCGATCATGGTCAAGCGCTTGACGGTGACGGGCTCGACCATGCGTCCGCGCACGGCAGAGGAAAAGCGCGCGATCCGCGATGATCTGTTGTCCCAGGTCTGGCCGCTGCTCGACGGGGGCAAGGTCGCCCCTGTCATTCACAAGGTATTCGCCTTTGACGATGTGGTCGAGGCGCATCGATTGCTCGAGACCAGCGACCACATCGGCAAGATCATGCTGAAGCTGGCTTGATCGTAAAGGACAGGACGATCGCGATCAGACCGGGGACCGCCATCAGCGCGTAGAGCCAGTGCGCGGCGGAAAGGCTGCCGGCCATGCCACCCGGATGGGTCAGTCCGGCGCTATTGACGATGACGCCGGTCAGGGCTGCGCCGAAGGCGCCGCCAAGCGACTGCGTCATCGAGATCGCCGCGGAGGCCTTGTCCTGCTCCGTCTTCCTGGCCGTGCCGATGATCCTCGTGACGAGATGAGCCCATCCCAGACCGACGCCGAAGCCCATCAGGAACATGGCGATCACGGCCGGCGCAAATGCCGCCACCTCCGAGAAGGGCGTCGCGGTTGCCAGGAACGGAATCAGCGATGCCGTGGCAGCCGTTTCCAGAATGCAGCCGGTAATGATGGCGATGGCGGCCTGTCTGCCGGTGAAAGAATTGCTGAAGAAGGCAGCGATGGTCCAGCCAAGCGCCACCAGCGCCACGAGGTAACCCGAGACCAGCGGCGTTACGCCATGGAGCGTCTGCAGGAAGTAGGGGATGTAGATGTCGCTCGTCAGCACCAGCATCATCGTGAATATGGTTAGGTAGAGCCGCGCGATTGGATTGCTGAGCATGACGGCGCCATAGGGAAGGAGGCGTATCTCGCTCTTGCGTTCGATCAGGACCATCGTCGCGACGAGCGCGATCGAAACCGCAATCAGCATGGCCTTGTAGGATCCGTGTTCGATCGTCCCGGCAATGCTGACCAACAGGACTGCGGCAAGCAGAAGTATGATCTGGACGAGCGGCGTTCTGGTGTCGATGCGGTCGTCGGCGACATCGGGCAGCAGCCGGCGGGCCGAAAGCGCCATAAGGACGGCCAATGGCACCAGAACGATGAAGGCTTCCCGCCACGCGCCTCCGGCTGCGAAAAGGCCGCCGAGCGTTGGTCCGAGCACGGTCGCCACGCCCCAGATGGCGGCATAGAGCGTCGATGCCCTGCGCCACAACGGTTCGGGATAGATGAAGCGAATGAAGGCATAGGCAAGGCCCGATAGCATGCCCGAGCCATAGCCCTGTACGGCGCGGCCGACGAGCAGCACCGGCATGGTCGGCGCGATGGCGCAGGCGAGGCTGCCGATGCCAAAAGTGAGCGCTGCCGCGATATAGACGGCGCGAAGGCCCATGCCTTTCGGTCGCGTCGCAACCGTGATCGAGCCGAGCACGCCGGCCGCGACGAAAAGCGTGGTCATCCAGGAGAACAGTTCAAGGCCGCCGATATCGCGGACGATGGAAGGGGCGATGGTGGCCGTGATGTAGGATTCGACGGCATAGAGCGTGACGCCACCGCCAAGCATCAACGTTGCGGGCAGAAGCCTTGGCGAGAACAGGGTGAAGATGGTGGCCGACTTGAGGGGAGTGGAGTTTTCGATGCTGGACATCGGATGAGCCTCGGTATTTTCCTGAAAGCAGTCCCGGCAAACATGCGCAGCGGCGTGGCTTCCGGTGTTGCGTGAAGCAAGAGACGGAGCATTTCCGCGACGCGGTGTAAAAAACGGAATTGCTCTGGCGGTCGTTTATTTTCCAAGTTATAATTTGGAAAATTGCACGACGATCGAATTAAAACAAGAGATAACTTGGAAAAATGCGCCAATCACCTGCCAACAGAATTCTGATCCTGTTGAAAACCGATGGTCCGCAGCTCGCGGCTGATGTCGGCGATGCGCTGGGCATATCGTCCGAGGCCGCCCGTCAGCAGTTGACGAAGATGGCGGAGGAGGGACTGGTCGAGCCGGTGACGGAAGCAGCTTCGGGAAGAGGCAGGCCCCGGCAGCTGTGGCATCTCACCGTCGCCGGTAACCGCCAATTTCCGGACGGCCATGCGGATCTGACGGCGACGCTGTTATCGACCATGGTCAGCCAGCTGGGGCAGGGCGCCGTCGATATCGTCATCTCGGCGCGCGAAACCGAAACGCTTCGGCGCTACCGTGCACAGATCAACATTGACGAAGATCTTCCGTCGCGCGTTGCGAGTCTGGCCGCCGTCCGCACGCAGGAAGGCTATATGGCCGACCACTGGCAGGAGGATGATGGCACGCTCGTCCTGGTGGAGAATCATTGCCCGATCTGCACCGCCGCGAGCGGCTGCTCAGGCTTCTGCCGATCGGAATTGGAGACCTTTCGTGCAATACTCGGCGCGCAGGTAGAGCGCGAGGAGCATATTCTGCTCGGCGCGAGGCGTTGCGCCTATCGCATCCGCGCCGCAGCTTGAGCGGTCGCTTTTTTCGCCTCGATCGGGCGTGATCGGAGATTGGCAATCCGCGGCACAGCGGCTATCAGTGGCCATCCCGCAAATCAAAGGCTGCATTCCATCATGTCAAATCCCGTCTGCGTCGAAGTCACTCGTGGCAATCTGGTCGAGAGCCGTCACCGCGGCTCCATCGTTGCGGTCGATGGCGACGGCAAGGTGGTCTTTTCGGTCGGCGATATCGACAGAGGCGTATTTCCGCGCTCCGCCTGCAAGGCAATGCAGGCCCTGCCGCTGGTTGAAAGCGGCGCCGCAGACGCCTATGGCTTCGGCAACAAGGAACTGGCGCTCGCCTGCTCCTCCCACAATGGCGAGGACGAGCATGTTGCGCTTGCCGCTTCCATGCTGGCGCGCGCCGGCCGCGATGTCGGCACGCTGGAATGTGGCGCGCATTGGTCTTCCGATCAGAAGACCCTCATCCACCAGGCGCGCACGCTCGACAAGCCGACTGCGCTGCATAACAATTGCTCTGGCAAGCATGCCGGCTTCGTCTGCGCCTGCTGCCATCAGGATATCGATCCCAAGGGCTATGTCGGCTACGAGCACCCGCTGCAGCAACAGATCCGCGACACCATGCAGAACCTGACCGGCGCCGTTCTCGGCCATGAAAATTGCGGCACGGATGGCTGCTCGATCCCAACCTATGCAGTGCCGCTCAAGGGGCTGGCGCATGGCTTTGCCAAGATGGCAACCGGCGTCGGCCTTGAGCCACTGCGCGCCAAGGCATCGCGCCGGCTGTTCGAGGCCTGCATGGCTGAGCCGTTTTACGTGGCTGGCACCGATCGCGCCTGCACCAAGCTGATGCAGGTTGCTCCCGGCCGCATCTTCGCCAAGACCGGCGCTGAAGGCGTGTTCTGCGCTGCGATCCCGGAACAGGGCATCGCCATCGCTCTGAAATGCGACGATGGCACCGGCCGTGCTACGGAAGTCATGGTTGCCGCAACGCTTGCGCGCTTCTTTGAGAAGGACGGTGCCGTGCATGCCGGCCTGATGGCGATCGCCAACAAGTCCTTCAAGAACTGGAACGGCATCCATGTCGGCGATATCAGGCCGGCTTCGGCCCTGACGGCTTAAATTCCCGCCAGCAGTTCGGCTTCTGGCCTACAGCATCGGCCCGAAAATCGGTTCCGATTTTCGGAAAGCCTGACGCGTAGAATGAAAAAGATAGAGCGACCTTTGTGTTTCCGAAAGGAAACACGGCGCTCTAGCGTGCCGGCACATGTTGCCGGACGATTTTGTATTCGTGCCAGATGAGAACCATGACGAACAGGTCGAAGACGGTGAGGATGATCAATCCGATGCCGTGCGTATCTGTAAAACGGTACAACTGATAGGCGATGAAAAATCCGAGCGCCACCAGCGATGCCGGATAGGCCCACATCTTGCCCCTCAGCAAGCCGATGACGAGCAGCACCTTCACTACACCATGGCTCAAGAGATACCAGGCGTAGAAATTCTTGGTGCTGACGGAGAAATCCTGCGCCCAGGCATGTAGGTGGCTCGCCACGAAATCCTTGGGGTCGTTGAGACGTTCGGGCTGTACGAGCCAATTCACCAGACGCAGGATGGATTCCGTGCTCACGAGTGCCAGGATCAGGCCGCTGATGCATTCTATCAGGGCATGGGCGCCTTTCAGCAGGATGCTGATTTCGAAAATCTGGTGAATGCGGCGTTCGTTCATGTGCGACCGTAACCTGCAAGGTTTGAGCTGGACCTGATCGGCAATCGCTGCTGGGCAGGCCCTCTCAGCTTGAGATAGGATCAATCTTCGACCGGATCATGTTCGTCCACATCTAAATCCCATCGCCACGTCTTGTTCCAGCTCCTTGTGGCAAAGCTCCCTTCACGCGAGCAGAATCGGCACTTCGGCGTTGCGATAGGGCGCCAGGCTTTCCTCGGGAAGATCTGACGGCACGATCAGGCCCGAGATATCAGTCATCGGCAGGATCTGGCATGGCGACGCCGCGTCTAGTTTCTCCGCTGTGCCCAGCACGTAAGTTTCCGCGGAGCATTCGGCGATATGTCGCTTGATGGCAGCTTCTTCGAAGTCGCCGGTGGAGACGCCCCGCGCCGGGTGAACGGCGGTGACGCCGAGAAAGAAAATATCGGCTCGTATGGCGGCGATTGCCGCCATGGCCGCGGCACCTGTTGCCACCATCGAGTGCTTGTAAAGCTTGCCGCCTATCAGGATGACGTCGACGGCAGGGTGATGTTCCAGCTCGCCCGCTATCGTCGGGCTGTGGGTGACGATGGTGACGGCGAGATCTTTCGGCAGGTGGCGGACGATCTCCGCGTTGGTGGTGCCCCCGTCAAGAAATACTGTCTGCCCCGGTTCGATCATGCGTGCCGCAAATGCGCCAAGCCGCCGCTTCTCGTCCGATGAAACGGCCTGGCGCGCCGAGAAATCCGGCAGCTCGGGCGAAAGCGGCAGCGCGCCGCCATGCACGCGCTTCAGCAGCTTCTCCGCAGCCATTTCCCGCAGATCCCTGCGGATCGTGTCTTCCGACAGGTTGAGATCATCGGCCAGGGCCTTGGCGATCACTTGGC
>NZ_JAELUG010000119.1 GCF_016429255.1 Rhizobium sp. ASV8 | reverse complement strand
CGCATCGCAGAGAATATCGCGCGAGCGGGTCGCCTTGGCGATGTTGGAGCGAACGAAATCATCACCTTCGTTCAAAGCGGCGACCGCACCCCTCTGCATGAACTGCGCGACGCCTGAGGTCGAATACTGCACAAGGTTCTCGAGCACCTGTCCAAGCTCGGCCGGGGCGACGATCCAGCCCACACGCCAGCCGGTCATCGACCAGTTTTTCGAGAAGGAGTTGACGAAGAGGATCTTGTCGTCGGCTTCTTTCACATCCAGGAAGCTCGGCGCGCGGCCACCGGCATAATAGTAGAGCGCGTAGATTTCATCGGCCATGATCCAGAGGCTATGCTTGCGCGCCAGGGCCAGAATATCCCGGAGGTCCTGATGGGTCGCCGTCCAGCCTGTCGGGTTGGATGGCGTATTGATGAACAGGCCCTTGGTCTTCGGCGTGATTGCCGCTTCCAGGCGTCCGAGATCGAGCGTCCATTTGCCGTTTTCGAACTGCAGCGGCACGCCGACCGAGCGCGCGCCGGCAATTTCGAGAGCGGCGGCGATGTTCGGCCAAGCGGGTGTCAGATAGACCATCTCGTCGCCGGGCGAGGTGATCGCCTGCACGGAAAGCTGAATCGCCTGCATGCCGGAGCCGACGACATAGAAATTCTCCATCGGCAACGAAGTGCCGAAATGCCTGCCGTAATAGTCTGCCAGCGCCTGACGCAGT
Organism: Rhizobium sp. ASV8; assembly: GCF_016429255.1. Lineage (GTDB taxonomy): Bacteria > Pseudomonadota > Alphaproteobacteria > Rhizobiales > Rhizobiaceae > Rhizobium. Next base: position 21,237 of record NZ_JAELUG010000119.1, on the reverse strand, counting down.
TCCGGAATGCCCCGCTGCCATGTGTAGAAGGTTTCGCCGGCATTGAGCGAGGCCATGGCGGCGCGATTGATGAAATCGGGCGTCGGCAGATCGCCCTCGCCGACCCAGAGCGGCAGCAGGCCATCACGGCCACGGGCATAATTCACCACTTCGACGATGCCGCTTTCGGGGGCTGCGAGCGCGCGCGGGCTGAGGCTATTCAGTATCGACATGCAGAATCTCCGGTTTCTGCCTTCATAAAGCAGAGCGGCGGACAAATCCCATGACTTTGCCTTAGCAACCGATCGATTTCCGTGATGAATAAAGCCCCGGTCCTTGCGGGACCGAGGCTTTCAAAAACGTGGGGCCAATCCTATCAGCGCTTCGCGAGAAGATCGCGGATTTCCGTCAGCAGCTGAACGTCAGCCGGCGGAGGCGCTGCCTCGGCTGCCTTCTCTTCCTTACGCGCAACCTGGCTCTGCAGCTTATTCACGCCCTTGACCATCAGGAAGATAATCCAGGCAAGGATCAGGAAGTTGATGAGGACGGTGATGAAGTTGCCGTAGGCGAAAACTGCGCCCTGGGCGCGGGCGGCGGCCAGCGTCGGCGCGTTGACGGCCGAGGAAAGACCGACGAAGTAGTTCGAGAAATCGAAGCCGCCGAAAATGGCACCGACAATCGGCATGATGATATCGTCAACCAGCGATTTCACGATGCCGCCGAAAGCACCGCCGATGATCACGCCGACTGCGAGATCCATGACATTGCCTCGGGCGATAAATGCCTTGAATTCATTAAGCATTGAGCAGTCCCCTTCGCGTTGCCGTTGAATTCACTTATGATGATTAGCATCATCTTTTGTCTTATTTTTCAACAGCAAATTGGCCCATCGCCCCGCTCGAGCGTCCATATCCCAAGATAATTCCGCGGATATGGCAACCTATTCGTGCGTGTACCGATTTTCTTGTTCTTCAGTTGCGAGCAGTCCGATCCGAGACGCCGGCAATGGATTTCGTGGATTTCGGGTGTCGCACCGGATTCTGTAGCGACGATCTACCCTTGGAGTTTCTGCATCACCTTCGCGATCAGTTCGCGAACGTAATCTTCACCGAGCGTGCAATCGAAAAGGATACGGTATATAATCGGCGAGATGACGTGATCCATCAGCTCTTCCAGGTCAGGAAACGGCTCTCCGGACTTCTCCGCCCGCGCAATGAGAACGGTAAGTTGCTGCTGCATATAACAGCGGCACTTTTCGACGCTGGTGCCGTCGACCGAGGAAAGAATGTCGCGCAGCATCTGCCGTCCGACACCGGACGCCATCTCGTCGGCATATTGCTCGATCCATGACTCCAGATCCTCGCGGGCAGTGCCAATCCTTGGAGGCTCGCTCTCCGGCCGCAGGCGCGCAGCGGCCACATCGGCCAGAAGCTCCTGCAGATCGCCCCAGCGACGGTAGATGGTCGATGGCGTGACATTGGCGCGCTGTGCGATCAAAGGGATTGTCACATCGGTGCGATCCATCGTTGCAAGTATGTCGCGGACGGATTGATGAACCGCCGCCTGTACTCTGGCGCTGCGCCCACCCGGACGAGGATTCTCTCTGTGGCTCATAAGCCTTTGCCAATCTTTCGCTTTTGCGGGGAGTGGTGCACAATTCGACACCGACTAACGCAAATTATTTGCTTTTGTGCACCAGGCACCCTATATCCGCCTAACGCAATCTTTTAGCTTTAAGTCAGGATATAGTCGATGACTGAGCCCGTTTCCACTGCTAGCGCGCCGATTTCTCCGGCCAGACGTCTTGCGCCCTTCTACTATGCCGCGACCAGCGCGCTGTTCTTTGCCGCCTCATCCGCACCGACGCCGCTCTATCGCCTCTACCAACAGACCTTCGCCTTCTCGCCGGTGCTGATCACGGTCATCTTCGCCGTTTATGCCTTCGCCCTCCTCTTCGCGCTGCTGATCGTCGGTTCGATCTCCGATCATCTTGGCCGGCGCCCTGTCATCTTCGCATCGATCCTCCTCAATATGGTGGCGATGGCGCTATTTTTAATGGCTGAGGGCCCGAATTGGCTGATTGCGGCCCGTATCGTGCAAGGCCTGGCAACAGGCGCTGCGGCCAGTTCCATCGGGGCTGCCCTTGTCGATCTCGATCCGATCAAAGGCTCGATTACCAACAGCCTTGCCCCGCTTGCCGGCATGGCGGTCGGCGCACTGGCCACGAGCCTGCTGGTTCAATTCGCGCCCGCGCCGATGCTGCTCGTCTATATCGTCACGCTTGCTCTGCTGGCGCTTCAAGCGGTGCTTTTGTGGTTGGTGCCGGAGACGACGCAGCGCCGCGCCGGGTTGCTTGCATCGCTGAAGCCGGAAGTGGCGGTGCCCCAACAGGTGCGTCGTACTTTGCTGGCGCTGACACCGATCAACGTTGCCGTCTGGGCGCTCGGTGGTTTCTATCTGTCGCTGGTGCCTTCGCTGGTCAGTGCGACGACCGGCAGCACGATGCCGCTTGTCGGCGGCTCCGTGGTCGCCGCCTTGACCATAAGCGGCGCTACGGCAGTGTTTCTCCTGCGCAAAAGATCCGCCGCCACGGCGATGAAGTTCGGCATATCGAGCATGACGCTTGGCGTATTGACCGTGATTGTCGGCGTGCATACGGCCGAAGTATCGATCCTTGCTGCAGGAACGGTCATCGCCGGCTCCGGCTTCGGCGCGACCTTTCTCGGCACTGTGCGCAGCATCATGCCACTGGCCAAGCCCGACGAACGTGCCGGCCTTCTCTCGGCTTTCTATATCGAAAGCTACCTCGCCTTCAGCGTGCCCGCCATCGTCGCGGGCTTCCTGTCGAAGGCGCTTGGATTTGTCGAGGCGGCCGATATCTATGCCGCAGCCATTATTCTGCTCGTCGGCTGGGGCGTCCTTGCCCTGCGGGCTGGCAAGGACAAGCAATTGAGTATCGCGTAAGATAATACTTACGTATTGAATTCGGCGAAACGAAAAGGCCGCCCCTTTCAGGGCGGCCTATTATTTTTACCCACGAAGATGAGCCTCGCTTCAGGCTGCCTTCACGACGCGATAGGGATCAAAACGCCCGTAGAAGGTCTCGCCCTTGGCCGCCATATCCTTCAGCAGCGCGGTCGGCTGGAAATGCGGGCCATAGGCTGCTGCCAGCTTGTCGCAGAGATCGACGAAGGCCTTCACGCCCATGCCGTCGATGTAGGACAGTGCGCCGCCAGTATAGGGGGCGAAGCCGAAGCCGAGGATGGAGCCGACATCGGCCTCGCGCGGATCGGTGACGATGCCCTCTTCAATGGTGCGGGCCGCCTCGAGCGCGATGGTGACGAGGAAGCGCTGCTTCAGCACGTTGACGTCGACATCATCGGCCTTCTTCTGCGGATAGAGATTCTTGAGGCCCGGCCAGAGCGACTTCTTGGCCGGCTTCGGCGGATAGTCGTAGAAGCCCTTGGAATTCTTCCGGCCCAAGCGCCCTTCGCGCTCCACCAGACCGGTGACCAGCTGCATGTGACGCGGATCGACAGCTTTCTCGCCAAGATCGGCGACGGTCGCCTTCAGGATCTTGTAGGAGAGATCGATGGCAACTTCGTCGTTGAGCGCCAGCGGGCCGACAGGCATGCCGGCCATCTTGGCGGCATTCTCGATCATGGCCGCAGGCACGCCTTCGATCAGCATGTCATAGGCTTCGTGGATGTAGCGGAAGACGCAGCGGTTGACGAAGAAGCCGCGGGTGTCGTTGACGACGATCGGCGTCTTCTTGATGGCGGCGACATAATCCAGCGCGACGGCAATGGCGCGGTCACCGGTTTCCTTGCCGAGGATGACTTCGGTCAGCATCATCTTCTCCACAGGCGAGAAGAAATGGACACCGATGAAATCCGCAGGGCGCTTGGAATTCTTCGCAAGGCCCGTGATCGGCAGCGTCGAGGTGTTGGAAGCGAAGATGGCCGTTGGCGGCAATACGGCTTCGACGGCCTCGATGACGGCCTTCTTGACTTCGCGATCTTCGAACACGGCTTCGATGACGAGATCGGCATCCTTGAGATCGGAATAATCAGCCGATGGCGTGATGCGGGAGAGCAAAGCAGCGCCCTCATCCTGCGTCATCCGTCCCTTACCAATCGAATCCTTGACCAGGCCTTCGCCGACACCCTTGCCCTTGGTGGCGGCTTCGATATCGCGATCGATCAGCGTGACCGGGATGCCGGCCGCCGCGGTGACATAGGCGATGGAAGCACCCATGAAACCGGCGCCGACGACACCGACCTTCTTCAGCTCGGTCTTCGGCTGGCCTGCGGGGCGGCGAGCGCCCTTGCCGAGCTCCTGCATGGAGATGAACAGCGAGCGGATCATCGAATAGGCTTCGGTGGTCTGCAGCACATGGGTGAAATAGCGCTGCTCGATCTTCAACCCGGTGTCGAAGGGAACCTGCAGACCTTCATAGACGCATTTGAGGATGGCGAGTGCGGCGGGATAATTGCCCGATGTCTCGCGGCGCAGGATGGCCGGTGCTGCCGGCCAGAGCTGAGCTGCGGCAGGCGTCCAGATGCCGCCGCCCGGTGCCTTGAAGCCCTTCTCGTCCCAAGGTGCTACCGGCTTCAGACCGTCCTTGATCATCTGCTTGGCAGCCGGGACCAGCTGGTCCGGCTCGACCACCTGATGCACCAGGTTCATCGCCTTGGCGCGTGCCGCCGTCAGCGACTGGCCCGTTGTCATCATCTGGAGGGCAGACTGAGCATCCGTTAGGCGCGAGACGCGCTGCGTGCCGCCGGCACCCGGGAAAAGGCCGACCTTGACCTCCGGCAGCGCGATCTTGACGCTCTTGGCGCTCGATGCGACACGGCCGTGGCAGGCGAGCGACAGCTCGAAAGCGCCACCCATGCAGGTGCCGTTGATCGCAGAGACCCACGGCTTGCCGCAGGTTTCGAGCTTGCGGAAGAGGCCCGTCATACGCCCGACGAGATTAAAAAGCTTCTGCGCAGCAGCAGCCGGGTCTTTCGCCTTCTCATCCTGATAGAGCGAGAACATCGATTTGATCATCGACAGATCGGCGCCGCCGGAGAAGGAGGACTTGCCCGAGGTGAAGACCACGCCCTTGACGGCCGCATCGGCGACGGTCGCGTCGATGATCGCGTTCAACTCATCCATCACCTCGGCGGTGAAGACGTTCATGGACTTGCCGGGCATATCCCAGGTGACGAGTGCGATGCCGTCTGCGTCGGTCTCAACGGTGAAATTTGCGTAAGCCATTGCTTTCCCTCCTCAGACGCGTTCGATGATCGTGGCGGTGCCCATGCCGGCACCGATGCAGAGCGTCACCAGCGCGGTATTGAGGTCGCGGCGCTCCAGCTCGTCCAGCACGGTGCCGAGGATCATCGCGCCAGTTGCGCCGAGCGGATGGCCCATGGCGATAGCGCCACCATTGACGTTGATCTTGTCATGCTCGATGTCGAAGGCCTGCATGTAGCGCAGCACAACGGCGGCGAAGGCCTCGTTGAGCTCGAATAGATCGATGTCGGCAAGCGTCAGGCCGCTGCGCTTCAAGAGCTTCTCGGTGACGTCGACCGGGCCGGTCAGCATCAGCGCCGGGTCGGAGCCGATATTGGCGAAGGCCTTGATACGGCCGCGCGGCTTCAAGCCCATGCTCTCGCCGCCTGTCTTGGAACCAAGCAGAACGGCGGCGGCACCATCGACGATGCCGGAGGAATTGCCGGCGTGATGGACGTAGTTGATCCGCTCCACTTCCGGGTGCGCCTGGATGCCCACGGCTTCGAAGCCGCCCATTTCGCCCGGCATCTGGAAGGATGGGTTGAGCGAAGCCAGTGCCTGCATATCGGTGCCGGGACGCATATGCTCGTCGCGGTCGAGAATGGTCAGGCCGTTGATGTCCTTCACCGGCACGACGGAATTCTTGAAGTAGCCCTTCTCCCAGGCATTGGCGGCACGCTTCTGGCTCTCGACGGCATAGGCGTCGACGTCATCGCGCGAGAAGCCGTATTTGGTGGCGATGAGATCGGCCGAGACGCCCTGCGGCATGAAATAGGCCGGGAAGTTGACGGAGGGGTCCATGAACCATGCGCCACCGGACATGCCGAGACCGACGCGCGACATGCTTTCGACGCCGCCGGCGATGACGATATCGTCGGCCCCTTGCGCGATCTTGGCCGCGCCGAAATTCACGGCATCGAGGCCGGAGGCGCAGAAGCGGGAAATCTGCATGCCGGGCGCCTTGGTGGAATAGCCGGCTTCGAAGGCGGCACCCCTCGGGATGACGGCGCCGGCTTCCATGACCGGATCGACGCAGCCCATGATGATATCGTCAACCGTTTCGGTGTCGAGACCGTTGCGGTCGCGGAGTGCCTCAAGCGTCCTGGCGGCAAGGCGAACGGACGGCACTTCGTGCAGTGACCCATCCTTCTTGCCTCGCCCGCGCGGCGTGCGCACGTGGTCGTAAATGAAAACCTCGGTCATGTCTCATCTCCCTGCGGCGGCATAAGCCGCCTTGATCAAAAGGCTTCCGCAGCCAGTTCCATCATGGTGTCGGCGCCGGTTTCTATGCGGGCCTTGCGCAATGCCGTTTCCGGCATGATGCGCTCCATGTAGAACCGCGCCGTGACAAGCTTGTTCTTCAGATAATCCTCGCGCGCAGTGTCGCCCCGTGCAAGGCCATCCTGCGCCGCCTTTGCCATCTTCGCCCACATATAGCCGAGGACGACGAGGCCGAAGAGGTGCATGTAGTCGGTCGAGCCGGCGCCGGCATTATCGGGCTTGGCCATGGCATTCTGCATGAACCACATGGTTGAGGCCTGCACGTCGTTCAAGCCCTTCTTCAGGTGTTTGGTGAAGAAACCCATCTGCTCGTCGTTGCGGTTCTCCTCGCAGAAATCGCCGATTTCCTTGAAGAGAGCCATGACGGCGCGGCCGCCGTTCAGCGCCAGCTTGCGGCCGACGAGATCGAGCGCCTGGATGCCGTTGGCACCTTCATAGATCATGGCGATGCGGGCATCGCGGACATACTGGCTCATGCCATGCTCTTCGATATAGCCGTGGCCGCCGAAGACCTGCTGCGCCATGACGGCATGGTCGAAGCCCTTGTCGGTCATGACGCCCTTGAGGATCGGGGTCGCGAGACCAAGAATATCGTCGGCTGCCTGACGGTCCTTCTCATCCGGGGAGCGATGGGCGATATCGGACTTCAGCGCCGTCCATAGCAGGAAGGCGCGGCCGGCCTCGTTGAAGGCGCGGATGGTCATCAGCGTGCGGCGGATATCAGGATGGACGATGATCGGATCGGCCTTCTTGTCCGGCGCCTTCGGGCCGGAAAGCGACCGGCCTTGAATGCGCTCACGAGCATAGTTGGCGGCGTTCTGATAGGCTATCTCGGCGATGGAGAGGCCCTGCAGGCCAACGCCGAGGCGTGCCTCGTTCATCATGACGAACATGGCGTTCAGGCCCTTGTTCTCGGCACCGATGAGGAAGCCCGTCGCCTCGTCATAGTTCATCACGCAGGTCGCGTTGCCGTGAATGCCCATCTTGTGTTCGATCGCACCGCAGGTAACCGGATTGCGCGCACCGAGCGAACCGTCTTCCTTGACGATGAACTTCGGCACAATAAACAGCGAGATGCCCTTGGTGCCTTCGGGCGCACCTTCAATGCGGGCAAGAACGAGATGGACGATATTGTCCGTCATGTCGTGCTCGCCGGCAGAGATGAAGATCTTCTGGCCTGATATCTTGTAGCTGCCGTCGGGCTGCGGGACCGCCTTGGTGCGCAAGAGGCCGAGATCGGTGCCGCAATGGGGTTCGGTCAGGTTCATGGTGCCTGACCAGGTGCCCTCGACCATCTTCGGCAGATAGGTCTGCTTCTGTGCGTCGGAGCCGTGCACGAGGATCGCGGCGATCGCGCCCTGCGTCAGGCCAGGATACATCATCAGCGACATATTGGCGGCGGAGGTATATTCACCGACGGCGCAATGCAGCACGTAGGGAAGCCCCTGGCCGCCGAATTCCTCTGGCACGGCCAAGCCGAGCCAGCCACCTTCGCGATAGGCGCGATAGGCTTCCTTGAAGCCCTTGGGCGTCGAGACGGTGCCGTCGTCATGACGCACGCAGCCTTCCTGATCGCCGGAATAGTTGAGAGGAAAAAGCACCTCCTCGGAGAGCTTTGCCGCCTCGCCGACGATCGCCTCGATCATGTCAGGCGTCGCATCGGCATAGCCCGGAAGGTTGTTGTAGCGCTCTACCCCGAGCACATCGTTCAGGACGAAGAGCGTATCGTTCACGGGGGCCTTGTAGACTGGCATCTTTCGAATTCCTCCAATTCGCCGCCGGACCTCGGATTCCGGTCGCTGAGCTATTCTTACAAAATATTGACGTTTGCGTAAACGTCAAATTTATGACGCATCGTTTTTTTGATGAGCCTGTGGGGTAGCTCATGGAGCGAACACGCCGAGATCACCCGTTTCCACGGTCATCGGCGGCGGCTCACCACAAGAATATCGGGCTTTCCGACAGCAGAACCAAAATAAAAGGTTAAGACTTCCGGCAAACTTAACGAGTTGTTTACCACGTTTCGTAAATTGTACGAGTTGTGCAGCAGTGCTTCGCGTTTCTTCAATCTGTCCGTTGTTGGCGCGGTGTTTTGCAGCTCAGGTTGAGGGAAACAAATACATTTATTCTCTTTCCGAAAGGCGGGATCCGGGCAGCGCGGCAAAGGTCGCAACGCCTTTCTTCCGTCAACACGGCGGCCCGGGGTGGTCCAAAGTTCGAGGCGAGCAAAAGATATGAGCGGATCGCGATCAAATCCTACCAGCACGGGCGACTGGACATCTCTGGATGCTCTCAGCCGAACGATCGAGGGGCTGGAGGCGCGCATCGAGGGATTGATGGGCACTGCCGCCTCACGCGATACGCGCCAGCACGTCGCAGCAGGCTATGGCGCCGTTCCCGAACGGGCAGCAGCGCCCGAGCGCGTACCGCCACGCGCCGAACGCGAATATCCGGCAAGCCGGCCCTACGAGCGCCCGCTGCGCGCTGAGCGCCAGGAAGCCGACACCCGTCCCGACCCGCTTGCCGAAATTCGCCAGCGCCAGCGCACGCTCGAGGCAAACCGCGAGCGGCTGCTTGCCCGCCGCGAAGAAATTCCCCAGGCAGAGCCGCAGCCGGCACGGCGTCCGCTCGATGCCTATAGCCCACGCCAGCCGCAGCGGCCGACCGCCGAAAGCTCCGTCGACATCGCCCAGGCGCTCGTCAATCTTCGCCAGGATCTCAAGCGCGATATCGCCGATAGCGTGAGCCGCGAAGTCAGCGCCTTGCGTGCCGAAATCCGCGATATCCGCGAGAACACCCACGACAAGCATTTCGCAGCCGATGTCCGAGAGGATATGGCGCGGCTTGCCGACAGCATCAACCAGCTCACCGGACAGCCGGAAACGGCGGGCCTGAAAGCCGAGTTCGACGAACTGCGCTCGCTGATGGACGGCCTCGCCCGCGAGGAATCCCTCCATCATGTCGAGCGCCAGGTGAAAGCGATCGACACGACCGGTCTGCAGGACGAGCTCGTCTCGCTTGCCTACCGCCTCGACGACATCAAGCAACATCTCGGCGGCATGAATGACAGCCCCGCCGTGCATGCGCTGGAAAACAAGCTGCTGACGATCGCGACCGCGATGGAAAGCCTTGGCTCGATGATGCAGCCGCAGGACCAGGCGATGCAGCGGCTCGAAGGCCGTCTTAGCGGCCTTGCCGACCAGATTGACGTCATGAGCCGCGATGCGGCACGGCGACAGCCTGCCGACGACCTCTCCGGCCGTCTCGAAGCACTCGCCATGCGCATCGACGAACTCGGCAGCGCCAAATCTGTCGCCCGCCTCGAAGAGCGTCTGGATCAACTCTCGCACCTGATGGAGCGCTCGCAGAAGGCGGCACCGCAACCCGAGCTCGTTACCTATCTCGCCGACATCTCCCACAAGATCGATGCGCTGGAACACGGCTCGGTCGGCAATGTCCTCGCGGACCGGCTCGACTATCTCGCCCGCCGTATCGACGAAATTGATTTCCATCCGCCGGTTCCGGCCGCAAACATCGACGACGGCTCGGTACGCCGGCTGGAAGGCCGCCTCTCCGACATCGCCGCCCGGCTTGAAGCAAGCACCGCCGCACCGCCGACGGACACCCTGGCCCTGCGCAATCTCGAGGAGCAGATCGCGCACCTGTCCACCCTGCTCACCAGCGAGTCCAGGGCAACGTCCACCGAGCATTTTCCCGTCGAGTTCGATCGACGGATGAGCGCCATCGAAGACTATATGGCGACCAACGACGAATACATCATCGAGGCGGCACGCCATGCGGCGGAAACCGTTGTCGAGGCCTATTCGCGCGAAGGCGGGATCGCCAGTGGCGCGCAGGCTGGCGACATGGCCGCGCTGACGGCGCTCGCCGAAGACCTGCGCCACCTCGAGGATCTCAGCCGCGCCAGCGATGAGCGCACGCATCGCACTTTCGAAGCGCTGCACGACACACTGCTGCAGATTGCCGACCGGCTCGACCATATGGAGCATCGCCGGCCCGCGCCCGCCATGCCGGCAGCAAACTTCGAAAGCGACGTCTTCGCCGAGGAGGATGCCCCGGCTATCAAGCCGCCGATGGCCGCACAGCAGAAAGCCGGCCCGATCATCCGCACGGTTGCGCCTGCAGAAATGGCGACTGCTTCGGAGACCGCCGTCGCGCAGGCAATTGACGCCAATACCAAGGCCGAGATCAAGGCTGCAGCCAAGAAGAGCGGTTCCAAGGCCGGCCTTCTCGCCAGCCTCGGCAAGCGCTTCTTCACGCCGGAAAAGGCTGAGCCGATCTTCCCTCCGGATCGTCCGGTCATCGAGCAGGCGCCTTCCATCGACCCGGCCGACATGATGCCGTCGGAAGAAGCAAACGAGCTGCTGGAGCCCGGCTCCGGCGCACCTGACATCAAGAAGATCCTGGAGCGGGTTCGCGCCAGCCAGAATTCCGCTCGTGGCGGCCGTCAGCCGACCGAAAACGAGCGAGCCGACTATATCGCGGCGGCCCGCCGCGCGGCACAGGCAGCAGCGATAGAAGTCGATCAGGTGCAGCGTACCGCTCCTTCCGCCAAAAAAGACGCGAAGAAAGGTGGGGTGTTTTCACGCTTCCGCCGGCCGATCCTGCTCGCCTTGGGTGCCATCATGCTTGCCGTTATGGCCTTCCCGCTGGCAAACACGCTGACGCGCGGCCAGAAGGCGCCCGCTTCCACGGAAATTTCGACCATGGTAGCGCCGGCTGACAGCGCGGCGACCAAGAGCCTCGCCGCCAACGCGGCTCCGGTCGCCAACGACCAGCAGCCGATCGCAAACCAAGCCCCGGCGCCGATGGCAACGACGACGGATACCGCAGGCGTTCAGCCCGCCGCGGCACCCGCCAATCCGGCGCTCGCACCGACAAGCGACCATCCCGCTGCGACAACTCCGGCCGAAGTCCCTCAGGCAGCCACCGATGGTTCCGGCGGAAACATCGCGCCCCTGCCACAAGCAAACGCTGGCGCCCCCACCGAAAACGCCGCCACGGCTCCGGCCGCCGTCGCGGATATCCAGGTGCCGGATGGCATCCAGCCTCCATCGCTTGTTGCTGCCGCGAAATCGGGCGACCCCGTCGCACTCTTCGAGATCGGCGCCCGCTATACCGATGGCCGCAATGTCGCAACGGATCTGAAACAGGCAGCAAACTGGTATCAGCTTTCGGCCGCGAAAGGCTATGCGCCCGCACAGTACCGGCTCGCGAGCATGTACGAGAAGGGCAACGGCATCGACCGCGACCTCGTCAAAGCCAAGGAATACTACGAGCAGGCCGCCAATCAGGGCAATGCGAGCGCCATGCACAACCTCGCCGTCCTCTATGCCTCGGGAACGGCCGGCCAACAGGACTATGACTCGGCTTCAAGCTGGTTCACCCGCGCCGCCAATCTCGGCGTATCCGACAGCCAGTTCAATCTTGCGATCCTTTATGCCCGCGGCAACGGCGTGAAGCAGGACCTGCAGGAATCCTACAAGTGGTTCGCAATCGCGGCGAAGAGCGGCGACAAGGATGCCGCGCAGAAGCGCGACGAAGTCGCCAACGCCATGAAGCCGGCCGATCTCGAAAGCGCGCGCGCCAAGGTCGATCTCTGGAAGGCCCAGCAGGTCGATCCCAAGGCCAACGGCACGGACATTCCTGACGAGTGGGCCACGGGCAAGGGCGTGAACACAGCCTCCATCGACATGAAAAAGGCCATCCGCAATATCCAGGCGATCCTGAACAAGAATGGCTTCGACGCGGGCGCACCCGACGGCAACATGGGCGACAAGACCGTGGCGGCACTGAAGAGCTTCCAGAAGTCCGTCGGCCTGCCGTCCGATGGACGGGTGACCGACAAGGTCGTCAAGGAGCTGCTCGCCCGCAACAAGTAGGCGGACCCGTACCTGCCGAACACAGTCAAACGAAATGCCGGCGCGACCACGCCGGCATTTTCCGTTTCGGGATGCCCCCCAAACCCTTTCCGGTGTCGCGCCTCGCGCGTCACAGAAAAGCGAAAAAAGCCGCGCTAAAGTAGAGCCGGCAATTCGAATCTGCCGTGTCTGGCTTTCCTAAGGCTCTGGCAACGATTTCAGGTTAGAATTCGCCGTTTAAAGGGGAAAATGGCTCAGGCTCCGATTTCCGTGCCGGAGTGCCTGCAAATGGGAACAGCGCGTGACGATCTATCTGCCGATCGCAGAATTGTCGGTGAATATCTTCATTATTCTCGGCATGGGCGCAGCCGTAGGGTTTCTCTCCGGCATGTTCGGCGTCGGCGGCGGCTTTCTCATCACGCCGCTTCTTATCTTCTATAATATCCCCCCGGTCGTCGCCGTCGCCACCGGTTCCAACCAGGTTGTCGCCTCATCGGTATCCGGGGCACTCACGCATTTTCGCCGCGGCTCGCTCGATCTGAAACTGGGCACGATCCTGCTCGCCGGCGGTCTGGCGGGTGCGACCTTCGGCCTATGGCTGTTCGTGCTGTTGCGCCGGCTCGGGCAGATCGACCTGATCATCTCGCTGATCTACGTGCTCCTGCTCGGCACGGTGGGCACGCTCATGCTCTGGGAAAGCGTGCGCGCCATGCGCCGGGCGGCCGGCAAACTGCCGCCGGCAACGGCCAAGCTGCGTCATCACAACTGGGTGCAGCGCTTGCCGCTCAAGCTGCGTTTCAAGAAATCCAAGCTCTATCTCAGCGCCATCCCGGTCATCGGCCTCGGCTTCTTCGTCGGCATGCTGACGCCGATGGGTATCGGCGGCGGTTTTATCCTCGTGCCTGCCATGATCTATCTGCTGCGCGTCCCGACGAACGTCGTCGTCGGCACCTCGCTGTTCCAGGTCATTTTCGTCACTGCCTTCACGACCATCGTTCAGGCGGCGACCAACTACTCCGTCGATATCATTCTTGCCTTCCTGCTGATGGTGGCCGGTGTCGTCGGCGCGCAATACGGCGTTCGGGTCGGCCAGAAGCTACGTGGCGAGCAGCTGCGCGCCCTGCTCGGCCTACTCGTCCTTGCCGTCGGGCTTCGTCTGGCGATCGCGCTCGTGGTCACGCCGGCTGACGTCTATTCGGTCGTCATGGAAGGGGTCAGCCGATGAGAGGCCTCGGATTGCCCAAGCATTTCCACGCAATTCCAGCAAAACCGCTGCGCACTTTTGCTGGAATTGCTTTGGTCGTCGCGACTTTGCTGCTTGCGCCGCTCGGAAGCCACGCGCAGGTTTTGCTCGACCAGCCGACCACCTCGACGACTGCCCGCGAAACGATGGAGATCGGTACTTCGACTAGCGAGATCGCCATCACCTCGGACTTTGCCGGTGCGGATCTTACGATTTTCGGCGCACTTTCCAACACCGATCAGCTGCTGCTGGCGATCGGGCAATATGACATCGTCGTCGTGCTGGAAGGGCCGCGCGAAAACGCGACGGTGCGCAGGAAGGAGCGCGTCTTCGGCATCTGGGTCAATACCCGCTCGATGACGTTCGAGCATGTGCCGCAAGCCTACTCGCTATCGAGCACGCGCGCAGTCGACAACATCACGGCCCCGCTGGAACTCAGCGACCGCGGTATCGGCGTCGACCATATCCCCCTCACCCCGGTCGGCTTCGTCGGCAATGTCGGCGACGTTCCTGAATTCCGGCAGGCCTTCCGGCGGTTGCAGTCGGCAGGCGGGCTTTATGAAAGCGATCCGGCCGGCGTGCGGTTCGTCAGCTCCTCGCTGTTCAAGGCGACACTCAGAATCCCCGCCGATGTGCCGAACGGCGTGCATACAGTCCGTGCCTATCTCTTCAAGAGCGGCAAGTTCATCGGCGAAAAGGCTTTGCCGCTGCGTGTTATCAAGACCGGTATCGAGCAGATGATCACGGATGCCGCACATCAGCGACCGATCGCCTATGGCGTGTTTGCGGTGTTGCTGGCCCTGGCGACGGGATGGGGAGCCAGCTTCATGTTCCGGAAAAACTGATCAGCCGCCTTCCTTGCGATTGACGAGTTCGAGATAGGCCTCGGTCAATCGGCCGAGCACCGAGGGCGTGCCTGGAGGCAACGCCTTGCCAAGATGCTTGGCCCGCAACTCATCCATGAACTCTTCCCAAAGCTTTGCACCGCCGTTTTCCAACAGCTCGGCGCGGATCGACAGTTCTTCCGAGGCCGGCAGATGCTTGCGGCCCCAGGCGCCCATATGAGCAAAGAGCGGCACCAGGTCGATCGCCATCTCCGTCAGACTGTAGATAGCTTTCTGCTTGTGGGTAGGATCATCCTCGCGGGTCAGCAGACCGCGCTCGACCAGCCGCTTCAGGCGGTCGGCGAGAATGTTGGATGCGATCCCTTCCTCGGAATTCTGCAGCAGTTCGCGAAAATGCCTGCGATTGCCGAACATGATGTCCCTGATGACGATCAGGCTCCAGCGATCCCCGAGAATTTCCAGCGTCAGATTGATCGGGCAGCCGGAGCGATGCGATGCGTCCATAGTGATCTCCAAGACTGCTTGCATTTTGCCATCGGCATGATTGAGCTTCAAGCAATTGCTGTTGGCAATCGGTTTAGCTGTACACGGCGATCGCGATGGAGACAGTGGCGAGAAAGCTCACATCAAACGTTTCCGCGTTTTGGACGGAAAGCCGCTGCGCTTTTCCTGGAATGAATCTAGGCCGACAGATTGCCGAAGCGCACGGAATAGATGCGGTCGCGGCCAAGCAGGTGGGCGATCAGGCTTTCTCGCGCGAAGAGGCTCGTCATGGCTTTGTGGCGAAGATCGAGACCGCCGGTCATGACACCGAAGGCCGGCATCAGCAGGCGGGCGCCATCAGTTGCAAAACATGGGCGGCGCACGGACTTTTCACGGCGCCGAACGGTAGCGGAGGGGTGCAGATGCCCGGCGATTTCGCCGGCCTGCAGGCCTGCCTTCGGCTCATGGCGAAAGGTCAAGCCGCCATAATGCATCTCGTCGACCGAATGGCCGGGGAGATCGACGGTGCCATCCGGATCGTGATTGCCGTTGATCCAGATCCATTCGCGGCCGCGGGCCATATTGACGATGAGGCTACGAAACTCTTCCGGCAGATGCTGCGAACCGATGCGATCGTGAAAATTGTCGCCGAGCGAGATGACGATCTTCGGATCGTAGCGGGAGATAACGGCGGAAAGAACGGTCAGTGTCGCAAGCGTATCGTATGGTGGCAACATCATGCCGCGGCGAGCGAAGGCGGCACCTTTCTCCAGATGCAGGTCGGAAACGACGAGACTGCCGGGATCGGGCAGATAGAGCGCACCCAACGGATCGCAGACGGCGGCAACGCCGTGAACAACAGTCTCGACGCCCGCAGCCGGCGCAGATTCACCGCTGTCTTGGCAGTTCAAGCTACGTGCCAGCGCCAGCCGGTTGATCACGTCAGTTCATCCTTGTTCGTTCAGCCCATCGCCTCGCGGATCAGGTCGTCGGCCGCCTCCGCAAGCAGGGAATCGTGAGCCTCGCCCGGCACGGGCACCTTGCCGATTTCCAGCATCACCGGGACGGCGAGCGGGGAAATGTGGTCCAGCGCGCGATGGGTGATATGGCCTTTGATTCGCTTCAGCATATCCGCAAGACGGCCAATATCCAAAAGCCCCGTCGCCGCATCCTGTCTCGTTGCCTGCAACAGGATATGGTCGGGCTCGTGGCTGCGCAGCACATCATAGATCAGATCGGCCGAGACCGTCACCTGCCGGCCGGTCTTTTCCTTGCCCGGATGCCGGCGCTCGATCAAGCCGGCAATGACAGCGCAATTGCGGAAGGTACGCTTCAACAGGAAGGATTCGTCGAGCCAGGCCTCGAGATCGTCACCAAGCATATCCTCATCGAAGAGATCGGAGAGGCTGAGGCGGCCATTGGCGATCATCAGCCCCATATCCTCCAGACCCCAGATGCCGAGCGAATAATCGGTCGCGACGAAGCCCATCGGCTTGGCGCCGGCTCGCTCGAGCCTTCGGGTGAGCAGCATGCCGAGCGTCTGGTGCGCCAGTCTCCCCTCGAAAGGATAGGCGACCAAGTAGGCGCGACTGCCGCGCGGAAAAGTCTCGATCAGAAATTCGTCGCGCTTCGGCAGCAGCGACTTTTCCTTTTGAATTTCCAGCCAGTCGCGCACCTGATCCGGCAGGCGATGCCGCCGGTCGGGATCGGCGATCATCGCTCGCACCTGATCGGCGAGATAGGTCGAGAGCGGAAACTTGCCGCCGGCATAGGAGGGGATTTTCGGGTCAAGCGAGAACGCCTGCGAGGCCAGACACTCACTCTCGCGGATGCCTTCGAAGCGCAGCACCTTGCCGGAAAAGAGAAAAGTGTCGCCGGGCGCCAGCTGCTCGACAAAATATTCCTCGACCTTGCCGAGCGGCGCTCCCCCTCGCCCCAGAGAGCCGAGCGCATTGCGCTTCACCATGCGGATATTCAGCATCGCTTCTTCGACGATCGTACCGAGGTTCAGACGGTATTGCTGCGCGACCTGCGGATTGGAAACGCGCCAGCGCCCTTCCTGCGTCTTGCGGATACGGGCATAGCGATCATAGGTTCTGAGCGCATAGCCGCCTGTGGCGACGAAATCGACGATACGTTCGAAGGTCTCCCATGGAAGCTCGGCATAGGGAGCGGCACTCTGCACCTCGTCATAAAGCTCCAGCATGTCGAAGGGTTCGGCGCAGGCCATGCCGAGAATGTGCTGGGCAAGAACGTCGAGCGCGCCCGCGCCGATCGGCGGGGTATCCTGCGCGCCGATATAATTGGCATCCAGCGCCGCCTGGCACTCCATGACTTCGAAGCGGTTGGCTGGCACCAGGATCGCCTTCGATGGCTCGTCCATACGGTGATTGGCGCGGCCGATGCGCTGGGCAAGACGGCTCGCCCCCTTCGGCGCCCCGACATGGATGACGAGATCGACATCGCCCCAGTCTATGCCGAGATCGAGCGTCGAGGTGGCGACGACGGCGCGCAACCGGTTTTCCGACATCGCCGCTTCCACCTTGCGGCGCTGGCCGACATCGAGGGAGCCGTGATGCAGGGCGATCGGCAGATTGTCGTCATTGGCCGTCCACAGCTCCTGAAACAGCATTTCCGCCTGCGAGCGCGTATTGACGAAGAGCAGCGTCGTGCGATGCGCCTTCAGCTCACGGTAAATATCTGGGATCGCGTATTTGGCGGAATGGCCGGACCAAGGGATGCGCTCTTCCGTCGACAGAATGGAGATATCCGGCTTGGCCCCGCCCTCGATAATGACCAGGCCGGCATGATGCTCCTCCCCCGGCTGTTGGGCCACCAGCCATTTCTGCAGGTCCATGGGATCGGCGACGGTGGCCGACAAGCCTATGGTCTGAACCCGAGGCGCCAGCTTGCGGATGCGGGCAAGGCCGAGCGACAGCATATGGCCGCGCTTTGAGGTGACGAGCGAATGCAGCTCGTCGAAAACGATGTATTTCAGGTCCTTGAAGAAACGCTCGGCTTCTCGATTGGCAAGCAGCAGCGCCACCTGCTCCGGCGTCGTCAGCAGGATATCGGGCGGATTGAGCTTCTGCCGCTGCCGCTTGCCACTCGGCGTATCGCCTGTGCGGTTTTCGACAGAGACAGGCAGCCCCATCTCCGAAACGGGCTTCATCAGGTTGCGCTCGATATCGACGGCAAGCGCCTTCAGCGGCGAGATGTAGAGCGTATGGATGCCGGTGAAGGCCGAGCCCGGCGGGATTTTGCCGCGACGGGTGAGATCCGTCAGCGACGGCAGGAAGCCGGCAAGCGTCTTGCCCGCTCCGGTGGGCGCAATCAGCAGCGTGCTCTCGCCGGCCTCGGCGCGGGCAAGCAGCTCCAGCTGATGGGCGCGCGGCTGCCAGCCCTTTTCCGCAAACCAGCGGGTGAAGGGGGCGGGCAAGGCAGGAGGATGCTTCGGCTCGATCTGGTCCACGTCCGAACCCTAGCGACAAATCGCGGAAAAAAGAAAGGGCTTGACGGCCGCCATAATCGCGGATAAAAATTATCCATGATTAGAGAGGCAAAGAGATGAAGCTCGGAGACGGCGTAGAACAATCCATCCATTGCGTTGGCATGCTGGCAGGCCTGTCCGATGGCGGGGTGCTCTCGGCAGCGGCGCTTGCGGAATTTCATGGCGTCTCGGTCAGCTACCTTCTGAAGCATCTGCAGGCTCTGTCAGGCGCCGGCATTCTCGACACCGTGCCAGGACCGAAAGGTGGCTATCGGCTGGCGCGCAAGCCGGAGGCGATCACCCTGCTTGACATCGTCCTCGCAGCCGAAGGCCCGGCACCTGCCTTCAGATGCGCCGAAATCCGCCAGCGCGGGCCGAACCCGCTGGAGGGGCGCTACTTTACCAAGCCATGCGGCATCAACGCCGCCATGCTGGCTGCCGAACGTGTTTACCGGGCCGAACTGGCCAAAACGACCATCGCCGACGTGCTGACCGATCTCAGACAGACGGACACGGATGGTGGAATAGCCGCGAGAGGCTGCGCCTTTCTCGAGCTGCATGAACGCAAGACCAAAAGCTGAACCCAAACCCCAAGGAGAAGACCATGCATCCCCGTTTCAACTTCGCCAAAGCTTCGCCTGACTCGTACAAGGCTGTCGTTGCGCTGGAGAATTTCGTTCAGAGCAGCGGCCTCGAACGCCGCTTCATCCACCTCATCAAGCTTCGCGCCTCGCAGATCAACGGCTGCGCCTATTGCGTCGACATGCATGTGAAGGAGGCCCGGCACGACGGTCTCAGCGAACAGTGGATCAACCTGATGTGCGTCTGGTGGGAATCGCCTGTTTACGACGATCGCGAACGCGCCCTGCTGCGCTGGGTCGACTCTGTCACCAAGATCGCCCAGACCGGCATTCCGGATTCCGACTACGAGCCGCTGAAGCAGCATTTCAGCGAGGAAGAGATCGTCAAGATCACCGTCGCAATCGCCACGATCAATGTCTGGAACCGCCTTGCCGTCGGCTTCCGTTCGCAGCATCCGATCGATGCGGCAAACAAGGCCGCTTGAGGCAAGCTCTCAGAATGCAAAAAGCGCGGGACCAAAATCCCGCGCTTTCCGTTTGTGTCAGCCTAGACCTCAGGCAGCTTCAGACGCGAAGCCAGCCGTCGGAACTTCCGAGATGGTCGTCAGAACCTGCGACGCGATCTGGTAGGGGCAGCCCTGAGAGTTCGGACGACGATCTTCGAGGTAGCCGCGATAGTCGTTCTTGATAAAGGAGTGCGGAACGCGGATCGAAGCGCCGCGGTCGGCAACGCCGTAGCTGAACTTGTTCCACGGAGCCGTTTCGTGCTTGCCGGTCAGGCGGAGATGGTTGTCCGGGCCGTAGACAGCGATGTGGGCTTCGAGGTTCTTGTCGAACTGAGCCATGAGCGCTTCGAAATAGGCCTTGCCGCCAACTTCGCGCATGAACTTGGTCGAGAAGTTGCAGTGCATGCCCGAACCGTTCCAGTCGGTGTCGCCGAGCGGCTTGCAATGAAACTCGATGTCGATGCCGTACTTTTCGCACAGACGCAGCAAGAGGTAGCGTGCCATCCAGATCTGGTCGGCGGCGCGCTTGGAGCCCTTGCCGAAAATCTGGAATTCCCACTGGCCCTTGGCCACTTCGGCATTGATGCCTTCGTGGTTGATGCCTGCTTCGAGGCAGAGGTCGAGGTGCTCTTCAACGATTTCGCGAGCGATATCGCCGACGTTCTTGTAGCCGACGCCGGTGTAGTACGGGCCCTGCGGAGCCGGATAACCGGATTCCGGGAAGCCGAGCGGACGGCCGTCCTTGTAGAAGAAATATTCCTGCTCGAAGCCGAACCATGCATCTTCGTCGTCGAGGATCGTCGCACGGCTGTTGGACGGATGCGGGGTTACGCCATCCGGCATCATGACTTCGCACATGACGAGAGCGCCGTTCGTGCGCGCCGGATCAGGATAAATGGCAACGGGCTTCAGCACGCAATCCGAGCTGCGGCCTTCAGCCTGCATCGTCGAGGAGCCGTCAAAGCCCCAAAGCGGAAGCTGCTCGAGCGCCGGAAAAGCGTCGAATTCCTTGATCTGCGTTTTGCCACGCAGGTTCGGCACCGGAGTGTACCCATCGAGCCAGATGTATTCGAGCTTATATTTCGTCATTACGCACCTCATAACAGTTAATCAGGCAAAGCAGGAAACTTGCCCGGCGCCCGCCGGAAAATTCCTAGCTATGAACGGCTGCCAAGGGAGATGCATTTGCCGTGCCAGTTTCTTCGAGAACCTCGCATGGCGTGTGAAATTTCTATGATTCGGGATTTTCGAAGCCAGATTTCCCAGCGTTAAGCATCCGATTCTTTTCAAATCGCGAGCACCACTCCGGCCGAGCTGACAAGATGTCGCAGGCCTGCAAACCTTGGAATGGACCGAAAACCCGGCAGGTCAAAGAAACGGCACGGAGCCTGTAGCTGCCAAATTGCCTATAATTTCATCTTTTAGCATTTTTTTTAAGCGAAATGGTGATATTCGCCTTGGGCTTTGCTATATGTGGATTGTCTCTTCAAGCGCGTCCGCTTGAAAACCAAAAGGGAGAGACAGCGAATGGCAATCAGTGCTCGACATGAAACGGCAAAAATCTATCAGTTTCCGGTCACGGCCCGCGCTACGGCAGTGAGCCAGCAGCGCCCGATGGTCAACCTTACGCCCGACATCGGCGCGAGCATTGCAACGGCTGCTTT
>NZ_JAELUG010001134.1 GCF_016429255.1 Rhizobium sp. ASV8 | reverse complement strand
CCCCCCCCCCCCCCCCCCCCCCCCCCCCCCCCCCCCCCCCCCCCCCCCCCCCCCCCCTTTTCACGCATACGACGCAATCCGAGATTTAATAGACCGTCTCGTGGGCTCGGAGATGTGTATAACCCCCCCCCAAATGTAACAAGGAATAATTATCGGGCCTCGGATGGTGATGCGGATGAGGGATGTAAAGCGCCGTTGAAAGGAGACTTATGCCGACTACCGGTGTAAGGGGAACGAAGACAGGCCGGGCACTGTCTCTTATACACATCTGACGCTGCCGACGACGTGTCGTGGGTGTAGTTGGGGGGGGGGGGGGGGGGGGTGAAGAGGGGGGGGGGGGGGGGGGGGGGGGGGGGGGGGGGGGGGGGGGGGGGGGGGGG
>NZ_JAELUG010001133.1 GCF_016429255.1 Rhizobium sp. ASV8 | reverse complement strand
CCCCCCCCCCCCCCCCCCCCCCCCCCCCCCCCCCCCCCCCCCCCCCCCCCCCCCCCCTCTACATCCATAAGACGCCATCCGAGATTTAATAGACCGTCTCGTGGGCTCGGAGATGTGTATAAGAGACCCCCCCAGGTCAGGTTGTTGAGGGCGATAGTGTGCTACCGCACCCCTCTCAAGTCCTGTTAAGTGAGATTGTGGCGGGCAACTCGACTTCGTGGATAGCGAACACAGGCAGACAAGCCAAAGAGCTGTCTCTTATACACATCTGACGCTGCCGACGACGTGTCGTGGGGGTAGAGGTGGGTGGGGGGGGGGTCGGGAGGAAGGGGGGGGGGGGGGGGGGGGGGGGGGGGGGGGGGGGGGGGGGGGGGGGGGGG
>NZ_JAELUG010001132.1 GCF_016429255.1 Rhizobium sp. ASV8 | reverse complement strand
CCCCCCCCCCCCCCCCCCCCCCCCCCCCCCCCCCCCCCCCCCCCCCCCCCCCCCCCCCCCCCCCCCCCCCCCCCCCCCCCCCCCCCCCACCACACGTCGTCGGCCGCCCCCCATCCGCCCACCACCCCCTTGCAGACCTGAAGAAGACAGCTTCGATCGAAATACCCCGACGAAGTGGTATCGCCGTCATGACCAACTCTGCCGAAGGAACGGCAATCGCGTACCAGATAATTCAATACATCGCCTTGATCCTGTCTCTTATACACATCTCCGAGCCCACGAGACGGTCTATTAAATCTCGGATTACGTAATAAGCTTTAAAAAAGGGGGGGGGGGGGGGGGGGGGGGGGGGGGGGGGGGGGGGGGGGGGGGGGGGGGGG
>NZ_JAELUG010001131.1 GCF_016429255.1 Rhizobium sp. ASV8 | reverse complement strand
CCCCCCCCCCCCCCCCCCCCCCCCCCCCCCCCCCCCCCCCCCCCCCCCCCCCCCCCCTTTTCAATCATAAGACGTCATACGAGATTTAATAGACCGTCTCGTGGGCTCGGAGATGTGTATAAGAGACAGCCCAAAAACAAGAAAAATAAACCTTTATAACAATTCGCTTTTTGTATTCGTTTAGTCGCGGCGACGGTCACCGAAGCGGCGGTTGCCGCGCTCGGGGACCTGGGTCTGGGAGACGGTGACGACTGTCTCTTATACACATCTGACGCTGCCGACGACGTGTCGTGGGGGTAGTTGGGGGTGGGGGGGGGGGGATTGAAAGGGGGGGGGGGGGGGGGGGGGGGGGGGGGGGGGGGGGGGGGGGGGGGGGGGGG
>NZ_JAELUG010001130.1 GCF_016429255.1 Rhizobium sp. ASV8 | reverse complement strand
GATTGGAACATGAGTCCAGAAGACGAGGCTGCCGTAGCCGAACGGAAGCTGGCAAGCGACATAGCGTTCTGGGACAGAGCTAGAGAGGCACATCTCGCTGCATTCTTTGAACTCGGCGGACGACAAAGGGCTGGCTCAGCAGATGTTTCTGCCAATGGCGAATCTACCAATTCCAGCCTCGACTTCGAACAACAATGGATCAAAGAAACAAATACTCTCCCTCCCCCCGGAAACAGAGTCGCTGCTCAGCTGCTTGGATTCAAGCTGCGATATTACAATTCCGATTTGCGGGCCGCGGAAGACGTCCTGCCAGCCAACCTGTTGTACCTCGCTGCCCTACTTATCAAAGTCGGCTTCATCTCACTAGCAGACCTCTACCC
>NZ_JAELUG010001129.1 GCF_016429255.1 Rhizobium sp. ASV8 | reverse complement strand
CCCCCCCCCCCCCCCCCCCCCCCCCCCCCCCCCCCCCCCCCCCCCCCCCCCCCCCCCTTTTCACCCACAAGACGGAAAACGCGATTTAATAGACCGTCTCGTGGGCTCGGAGATGTGTATAAGAGACACGCATATTGCTGAAAGGGATCGAAGATGGATTTTTTAAAGTCGGCCGTGGCTTCCGCCATGGCAAAAGGGCCGCCTTTCCCCTACACTTTTGGCGACCGAGTTGATGTGGACGAATCCATCTGCTGTCTCTTATACACATCTGACGCTGCCGACGACGTGTCGTGGGGGGGGGTCTCGGGGGG
Organism: Rhizobium sp. ASV8; assembly: GCF_016429255.1. Lineage (GTDB taxonomy): Bacteria > Pseudomonadota > Alphaproteobacteria > Rhizobiales > Rhizobiaceae > Rhizobium. The sequence continues at coordinate 69 of NZ_JAELUG010001129.1, read as the reverse complement.
GGGCGGGGCAGTGAGGGGGGGGGGGGGGGGGGGGGGGGGGGGGGGGGGGGGGGGGGGGGGGGGGGGGGG
>NZ_JAELUG010001128.1 GCF_016429255.1 Rhizobium sp. ASV8 | reverse complement strand
CACCCCCAATAGATTCAACGGCATCGGCTACAGTCTGACCGTCTTCATCGCCGACATGTCCGCCCTCAAAAACCGAGCATTTGTCTTCGCCTTCATCTCCTCCCCCTACATCATCACAACATGGACCAGCGGCCCAGCAGCAGAAAGCTTCCGTCCCATCTGGCGCTGGGCCTTTGGCACTTTTGCCATTGTCGTCCCCGTCATCTGCTCGCCCATCTTTGTCCTCTTCATGTGGAACTCGCGCAAGGCCAAAAAGCTCGGCGTCATGCCTCAGCGCCCCGCAAGCGGCCGCAACGTCTTCCAGAGCATCAAACACTACGCCGTTGAATTCGACCTCATTGGCTTACTGCTCATTGCAGGTGGCCTCGCTCTCTTCCTGC
>NZ_JAELUG010001127.1 GCF_016429255.1 Rhizobium sp. ASV8 | reverse complement strand
CCCCCCCCCCCCCCCCCCCCCCCCCCCCCCCCCCCCCCCCCCCCACCCCCTTTTTTTAATTATACGCCGACCACCTATATCTACACCCACGACACGTCGTCGGCAGCGTCAGATGTGTATAAGAGACAGGAACTTCTCAACCCAATTCAAAAGTTTGGCAACATGGGCCCGGGTCGAGAAGCATTCCGCAAGCTGCGCCTTATGACAGAACGGATCATGCTTCGACGGCTCAAGAGAGATCATACCAATTCCTGTCTCTTATACACATCTCCGAGCCCACGAGACGGTCTATTAAATCTAGTATGCCGTCTTATGCTTGAAAAAAGGGGGGGGGGGGGGGGGGGGGGGGGGGGGGGGGGGGGGGGGGGGGGGGGGGGGGG
>NZ_JAELUG010001126.1 GCF_016429255.1 Rhizobium sp. ASV8 | reverse complement strand
GACACAGAGTTCGCAGACCTTCAGATGCGTACTCTTCTAATTGTCTCAGCGTAATGTCGACGTGAGGATTCTGATCGTTGAGTCGTTCAAGAATCACAGTATCAGCTCCTTTGCAGTAGCATCGGATCTTGCCATCGGGACAGCGGTAGATTGTCGACATTCGCTTTCGGGTCGAATTAAACTCACACACAGCGAGCAATTCGTATTCCAGTTCTTCTCCTCTAACTTCAATTATGACCGACTTTGGCTTTCTGGCGACAAATTTGTAACCGAGGCATTTCGCTCCATCTACCAGAGCACCCTCATCGGGTGATGCAGCTTGATACTTGATGTTGCCCTTCTCATCCATCTCCGGAATGACCGTGTGGCATGTTGCCAGC
>NZ_JAELUG010000118.1 GCF_016429255.1 Rhizobium sp. ASV8 | reverse complement strand
AAGCACCTCGATAGGGAGCGATTGATCCCTCAGCAATCGTGGCGGGCGGATATCCGATGCCAATACCGAGGCAATACCGCCGCAATCGGGTATCTGCGGAAAGTTTATTCGACACCCGCCTCGTAACATTGCGGTAATGTGGCAACCACAGACTGGCGCCAGCAAAACGATTTGGCGGCTCGTCATCAAGAGCGCCCGCGACATTGCCGACGAACGGGCCCTGAAATGACAAATGCGCATCGGTCGATCGCCTTTCCTGTGGCTGCTTTGCTGATCGTCGGCATGGCCATCGTGATGCTGCTGGGCACGCTGCTCACGCTCATTGTTATTCTGAGCATAGGCGGGGAAGACCGCCTGCAGATCAATACAAACGAGCTTTCACGCACGTTGGCTGCGGCCATCACCTATGATGCCGACGGCCATCTGACGCTCGACAGTCAGAAGCTTACCAGAAACGTCGTCAGGTTGGCTGAGGCCCAGCCGACATATTGGTATGTGATCGAAGACGGCCGGCAAATGATTACGCGAGGCAGCCAACCCGCGGATGCCAGACGCGTGTTCGAGCAGACCCCCCGCGAAATTCAATATTCAGAGTTCCGCTACCGGCACGGCAATCGCGACATGTTGGGCATCAGGTCGATCAGCAAGGATCGCGGTTTGAAGATTGTTACCGTCGGCGGGATCGACCTCTCAAATTGGGAAACTGTCCTGGTCGCCTTTGTACCGGGCCCTCCAGTGGGCTTGGTCTCGCTGCTATGCCTCATTCTGGTTGCCACCACATTGATCGCGATCGTGATCGTCCGGAGAACAATCGCAAGTCCGGTGCAGCGTGTCGTGCGATCCGCCGCGCAGATTGACGGACTGCCTAATGGCCGTCGCATATCGGACGCCGATACGCCAAGTGAGCTGAAGCCGATGGTTGCTGCCTTCAACACAGCGTTGACCCGCATCGACGCCGCTTTCACGGCACAACGCAGCTTTCTCGCCAATGCCGCGCATGAACTGCGCACCCCGCTGACCAAGATGCGGCTGAAGGTGGAGCAAGTGCCGGGCGGCGAACTGCGAGACGGATTGATTCACGATACCGCGCGCCTCGGCTCCATCGTGACCACCCTGCTGCAGCTGGCGCGCCTCTCTGGTCAATCGCTCGCCTTGGTCGAGATCGATCTTGCCGCACTTGCCAGGGTCGTTGCCTCCGATCACGTGCCGACGGCACTAAAGCACGATATCGAAATTGAATTGCGAGCGCCGGGAAAGCCGGTCCTGATCCTCGGTTCGGAGGCTGCGATCAGGGTCGCGCTGGAGAACCTGATCCTGAATGCCGTTCGGCACGCTGGCGGCACGAAGCTGATCGTCGTGGAGGTACTACCGTCCGCCGAAGCCCGCGTGATCGACTATGGGGCCGGTATTCCGACAGATGAGCGCGGGGCCGTGTTGCAGCCATTTGTGCGCGGCAAGCGTAGCGCGGGGGAGGGCACGGGTTTAGGGCTCGCCATCGTCGGCCAGATCATGGACGCACATGGCGGAGCTGTCCTGCTCGAGGAGACGGAGAGGGGAGGGCTGACCGTACGCCTGCTGTTCCCGGCAGCCGTCCGAGATCCGGCCGCCTGCGCAGTTCACGCTGGCTAGACGCCCGACGATCTGCGCGGTCTAACCAGACTGGAAAAGCGAATGGATCCCAGCTTCATGGATTTGACGAAGAATCAGTCCATGTCCTCGCCGCGATCGCTACCCGGCTACGGACCTGGAAATTGGAAAATGCTGCCCAATCTTGGGTGACATGGTGAGCCGTGATGGGCGGACTTTCCCATAAGGCCATGTTGGGGCTGATCAAGCTTTGCTGAAAGTTCAGCGTCTCCTTCTGTCCAGCGATCGGCTCCAACTTCCAAATGTGGGTCAGGCTCTGTTGCGGCAAACGCACCGGCCCTGCTCGTGTCGGCAATCTTGACCTCTACCGTTTCACGACGCGATCCGAGCGACGCCTCGCGTCGCCCTCCTGATTATGATAGAAGGTGATACAGGCAGATTCGGACTTCACTATTGCTAAAGACACCATCGGCCTATCCTGCTCTCTGGGCATGCCTGCATGGGAATATCAAACCCAGGCTATCGTTTTGAAAAAGCAATAAAATTATCTGTTAAAGAAATCAATCGACGATTGACTTCCGTTTGCCATACATCGGTTTTTGGACGATGAAACGCGCCCGGCAAGGCCAGGGGGAGAGCCAATGGCCGCCGCGACTGACACTATTTCCTGGCAAGCGCATTTCAACGTCCCTGACGGTCGCTTTCATGCTTTGCGTTGATCAAATTGGCCAATGATACAGACTATCGGGCAAAAAAGCGGATGACGAGCAAGGAAGGCGACGGTGCCTAAGGGTGTCCCCATTCTCGGTTTTGCCGGGTTTGCGGTTGCTGCTGAACAATACCTCACGCAGCGGCAGGGCTAATCGCCGACCGCGCCCGCGGAGTGGGATCGCGGATTCGACCAAGGCGGCATCCCACACGCAATCATCGCCGCCCCTGCGCGCTGATATCCCCGCTGCGCCCAGTCTTCCTTGCCTCATGGTAGACGGGTTTCAAATCCGGCACCCGCTGCACACACAGCCGTGCGTAGGGGCCCGTGGGCGTCGCCTCTATCAGGATGCGGTCTCCTGCGACCAACTGGCGGCTGCTGATCCACGTTTGCCCGCCCTTGATCCGTACTTGGCGCCAGACGCTTGCTCCTGCCGACAGGGCTACTCGTCATTGGTCTCCGTCGAATCTGGACCCCTTGTTCGTTCGCAAACCGGTCGCCGCTTCGCCGCCTTCGGAACACCAGTTCCACGACGAGAACCGAGCGGAGGAGACATCAATTCGAAATTGCGCTGCTGCCCGCCTGGAGGACAGCAACCGGACGAGTAATGGGCTCTTGGCAGTTCACCACCCGGCATCTGCGCGCGCTATCGATCTTCGGCTCCCTCAACTTCCTCCTCAAACTCTGGAAAGCTTTCATAATCAGACGATGGTTCGATCGTAGGAACGGCGGTGGCGATATGATCCAAGGCACCCGGATTCACGAACCCGGTTTCAGCCAGCCGGCGCCATGACGACCATCAAAGTCGGGAATGGTGGGTTTTTTGATTGCCACAGCAGCTCCATATGCCTCGGCGATCTACGGGACGGATCGAGTGTGGATCTGATTGTTCTTCTCCCATCAGGAGCCCTTGCGAACGATCATAGCCTATCGGCTACCCTTCCCACTGCCTTGCATCTAGCCCAGAGGCGATCAGTGCCGGCTTACACCACATGCCAGACGCCGAACCCTCGCAAACTTGACACTGCAGGGCGTTGCCAGAGCCCCTCAGCTCGCTCGACCGAGCCGCAATTACTGGCCATTCGCCTTCGGCCGACAAGGGGCCACGTCTTCAACCTTGGAGGCTGCGCCACGAGCGATCTCGCCCCCTGCTGCCATATGCTCCATACACGCACAGTTGGCCTCGTACGGCCAATGCTGCTCGGCATGCTAGCCCGCTCCCCATTTCGTCGATGGATGGGGTTTCAGGTACCGCGACCGGGTATAAGCTACCGCGGGCATCCTCATACGGTCTCTCGTTGCTCCCCCCCCCCCCCCGCGATCCACTCCGCCATTCTGCGACAGCGCCTTAGTTCTACGGGCATACTCCCACCCGACATCACCTTTCGTCCGAGCCCTCGCCTCGCTCTCCAGTCGCAATCTCGATCCAACTGTCAGGAGAGCCAAGACGTCTTGAGAACGCGATGGTAACAGTTGTTACCTTTCCCAGTTGGCCAGCTGTGTCCGGGCGCGGACGCATGGGCACTCAAGCGGAGCAGGCAATCGCGCGCTTCATTAAAGTGAGGTCATTGCCACCCACCTGCCCGATCCCGCTGGAAGGCCGCGCGACGCGACTTCCTCGTCGGGGTCTATAGTTTAAAGCAATTTGGATCACCCCGACGCGGCCTGAGTCGGGTGTTCCTCCAGCTTTCATCCGAGCCGATGAACGGCCGTGGGTCGGTCGTGACGCAGGCCTTGTTGGCGAACGCCACGCCGCCGCCCGGCGGGCGGTTCTAACAGGGTTCAGGCGACCAGACCGCCATCTTCATGAGCTCCGGAGGGGACGGCTCCGACTGGCAGCCTTTGTATCGACGCTGGCATGAACCTTGGTGGGGCTCTCGCGACGGGGGTCCCCATATGCTGTTTGGTGCCACTTTGAATGCAAGTCGCACGCTGAAGCGCTCGTGCAGCTCCGTTGCAGAGTGCATCAAACGCAGCATCTCCTAAATGGGAGATAGCCGCCGTGTGGCAATCCCGGACGCGTCAACACGTCAGCGCGCAAGGCTATTATGGCAGGGGCCACGCGGCTCTGGCGGCCACACCACGGCTACCAGACATCAAGACCAGAACATCGTTTCGCGACCCGCCCACTCCTTAGTAGGCCACCGCGCGTCCTTGCCAGGCAAAATCGCTTCGATCGGTCGCAGCCCCGCGTCGATGACGGGCAGCCACACTGGTTGAAACCTTTCCGCAACTTGGATGACGTCGCCAGGAGCCAATTCAATGTCCGACCAGACTTCAGTCGCCAGAGTCTGATTGGCTAGAAGCTCGCCCTTCTCTGGCTGCCAGCAACGTGCGCATTGAACGCCGGCGGCCTGACCAACAAAGCTTTCGCAGCACGACGATGGGTGCACTCCCGTCGATTACGGCATACCGAACGAACCCGAATGCTCCGGCATGAGCGGACTTGGACGGGTCGCCGGATATGGCAAGGCTTGGCTGATCCCTGTGTCGCGCGCATGATTGTCTCAACCGCCGAACGCACCGCTGCGCTCCTGCAGGCTCACAGCGACGATGGCTGGCAAGATCACCACTGATGTCCCCGGGATTTGAGGGGAACCGCGTAATATGTGGAGATCCGGAAATAGTCGGTATTCAGCACGCATAAGCGTCCGCCGGAACGAGAGTGAGACTTTTCATACCCGCTATCGCTGCCGCTCCTCAGTCCTACGAATGAGCGGATGAGTACCGCTTGTAGGAAACCGAACGTCGAGCCGCTCGGACCATCTCGGGGGATGCGGCAGGACTCGACTTACTGGTCCCCACGGCCGGTAATGGACACACCATCACTTGCGGCTTCGTCCGCCGCTGAGACATGATCGCCCCGCAATACATATCCGCCTGGCACCTTAGCGACGGCCCGATAGACCGCACGCGAAAGTAACAACTGTTACTACTCTGTCCTCCGTTTTTCGGCGAAGTCGGTCGACGCTGTCTCTCATTGAGCCGCGACCGATCGCTTGTACCGACCTCATTTCTTAGAAACAGGCTCGACAAACAGAGCAGGCTATCCTGGCTCACTTAACTAGGTCAGACACCAGTCGAATGGCAGGTACCCATCAAAGTGAGGCCAGCAGCCGTGTCAGATGCCTCTACGCGTCCGGCGACGCCAAGCCGCTCAACTGCCTGCGGGAGCGCCGAGTTGCGAGAAACGTAGCTGCAGTTCAAAGCATCGCCGCTGTTACCGGAATTCCCGCGGGACACCTTCCTCGTTCAAGTCCGCATGGCGCGAGATCTTTTTCGGCGAACTTACGCACTCCGGCACAATTGGCGCTCTTTCCGGAAAGCGCAGCCAAAATCACTCCGCTCCCTTCATAGCCAACTCGGCCAAAATCCGTTGCGCTCCATGAGCCGGTGACCTAGAAATGCTCTCAGCGCTCCCAGAGGCGCTCAGGTAGGAGCAACACCAATGATCAAGATGAGCGTCTACTATCCAGCCGATGGCGGCTCAAAATTTGATCACGACTACTACCGCACCCACCACATGCCACTGATCCAGGAGCGGCTCGGCGCTGCCTGTCTGCGCTACGAGATCGATAGGGGCCTTGCGGGTCGCGAACCAGGAAGCTCGCCGGAGTTCGTCGCGGCATGCCACGTCTACTCGCCGAGCCTGACGACTTTCCAGGAGGCCTTCGGTCCTCACCGCGCGGAGATTGTCGCTGACGTCGCCAACTATACGGACATCGCGCCCATCGTGCAGATCAGTGAAGTGGTTGAAGGGTAGGGACCTCGGCGCCTCAGGTATATAACCGTTGACCTTTCCGCGGCTGACATGTGCGTCTCGCATCTCGGGGAAGGAGAGCTTAACTGCGCATTCTCTCCTGTTAGCCAAATCGCCAGTTGCTTGCTTCGCTTCGTCAATAATTGGTGTTGACGAACGCCGCAGTCAATTTCGGATTCTGCTTGCCGATCCGTCGCCAACTTGGCCGTAGAGAAGACGCCCTGGCTTCTGTAGGCTTGCGCCGGTCGGGCTGCGTGCTCCTGCGGGTGGATCAAGAGTGACGGCGGTTTTGAGTGAGGCCTACAGAACCATTGAAACGGACGCCACGCGTGTCGATCAAGCGACTACCGGGGACTGCAAAACGCACGGGACGATATCCCCATTGCCATCGCGCGGAACAGCGTTGAGATCGTCCAACATAGCGCTCCACCATCGTGCCCTCGGAAGAACGTCGCCACCGCACGGTTCAAGCACGAGAGCAACAGGCGCTAAGATTCAGTCAAATTATCTAGGATTGCAATAAATCTCAACACAACCAAAAAAGCTGCCCATAGGCGAGCCCGTACGCTCGCATCTGGCAACATGGATGACCAATCGCACCACAGGAGAACAAAACCGCGTCCTTGGTCATCTATGGACGAAAATACAATCTAAAGATACGGCTCTATTGAAAAGCAATCATATATTGCGCAACACAGGACGTTCGTAGCCGATCACCTCCATATCACCGGGTAAGCCAGATCCATTGCCATTTGGCTCACACCTCCTTGCAAAACGTGTCGCCAATTTTGCGACCCTGTCCTCGAAGAAGGGAGGCCGTCCCGCCCGCATTAACGAACCCGGGAATACAGGTAACCGTCCCTCGGCTCGCTCGAGACATTTGGATGTGAAAGATATCGGCGGAGCAGGGCATCCTGCGTCATTCCCGCATTCCGCATCACCGCGGCCGAGGCGATGTTCTCGATATCGCATGCCGCCTCTGTGCGGTATATTTTCGGATGAGAAAGCGCGTGCGCAACGGACCAGCTTGCCACCTCGCTTGCAACACCCTGTCCCCAATGGTCCTTGCGAACCAGCCAGCCATAGGAGACCCTCGATCCGGATGAACGCGCGTGGATACTTCCGATCAGCTCGCCTGGCGCTTCCCGTCGGCAAATCACCGCTGGAAAGCTGGAAGTTCCTTCCCAGTCCCGATGAAACTGCTCGGTGGTTTCGCGCGTTTGCGCAAGATCTGTATGCGGTTGCCAGGTAAGGTATTTGGTCACGTCGGGATCCGCGGCCCAGCCGGCAAAAACCGCTTCAGCGTCGGAAGGCTGAATTCGTCTTACGAGAAAGCGCTCCGTCATGAATTCTTCCGGTGGCCGATATGTTGCGTTCATTCCTCACTCCTTGGCTGCTGAGGAACGGGTGCCGTCGTCAGCAGAAAATCAATCCTCTTCGCGCGATCCGCGCCTTCATCGGCGTGTCGCCGGCAATGCCAAGATACATCGTCACTGCAAGCCGTGTCCTCCCCGTTCTCTCTGCCCGCTTCGACGATACCGCGAGAACAGATAGCTTCGAGGTTTCCTGATCGACCCGTCATCCCACGCGATCTCATGCGTCGACCGGGGAGTTATTCCCAGCGTAAGCTCGTTGTCAAAGAGGAGTAATCCATGGATCCCCCCGCGTCTCGCTTGAGGATAAGGTGCTCTCAAAGGGGCGCTAACACCGACCCCGGCATGGAGCACGCTTTCTACGAACGGCTGCAATTACGGACCCGATCGGGAATGGTTTTACCACTTTATTGAGGGTGGTTACGAAGATATCGTCCACGTTGATATTCAGGTCGAAACGCCCAGTCAGCGTGAACTTATCCGAACAGCACTCAGGAAAGTTCATGTGCCGGGCGAGGAAACGCCTGAAGGCTTTCGCGTGTTCGGCTATCTTCACAATGGCCGAAGCGTCGACTACATTTGAAGCTTGTGCGCTGGACTGCACGGGCCTCCGCCATAGCCTCCTGCTTCACCGGGACTTGCTTGATGGAGCAATTCGGAACAGGCTCGCACCAGATCCTCAAACCGATGCAACAAAACATCCGGCGCAAGCTCCACCGCCGGGATTTCAGTATAGCCGAAACTGACAAGGACCAACGGCACCCCGGCAGCTCTCGCACACCGGGCGTCAGCTTCAGCATCGCCGACCATGATGCTACGCCTGATTTCGCCTCCCACGGCCGATATGGCCTCGATCAGGTGCGCTGCGGCAGGCTTGCTCGCCGAAACGGCATCAATGCCCACAACGTCGGCGAACAACTCAATCATGTCGAGTTCGCACAACAAGCGGCGAGCGAGAGCGGTCGGCTTGTTGGTACAGACCACCAACGTGACGCCGGCTGCCCTCAGTGTCTTCAAAGCTGCGATTGCGTCCGGGAATGGTTTGCTTTCGTCGGCAATGTGGGCGGCATAATAATTGATAAAGCGCTCAAATAGGACGGAGGTTCGATCACCAGGATCTCCAGCGCCGGCAGCGGCAAGACCCGATTGTAACAACCAACGAGCGCCGCGGCTCACGAAAGGCCGGCTCCTGGCGTAATCCAGTGGCCTAACCCCCTCGTCGATCAAGACAGCATTCACAGCCCCGATCACATCGACTGCCGATTCCACAAGAGTTCCGTCGAGGTCGAAGGCAACGGTCGCGCCGTTGAGGAGGGTACAGTCGGTCACAGCCAGGTTCCTTTTAAGCTTGGGATTTTCGACCTCGCGCCTATAGAGCGACAAGCCTGATCGAACAATTTCCGTTTGAGCTGATCACCAAGCTCCCACACGCAAATCCTTCTCTTTCCATCAGCCAGTCGTATGGTTCAATAATCATCCGAAAGGGGCAAGCCTCTGCCGATCATGCGTCGAGCACCCCCCCAATGCCGTTGGCATGGGCGAGGGTCGAGTTAAGTTGTTGTTATCGTAACAACTGTTACTCCTTGTGCCACTCATTTCCCATAGACTCCATCAGCGAGTCCGAAGAGCGTGCGCTCGAGATTGAGTCTTCCATCCATGGCGCGATCGACCATAGCCCGGAAATAGCCGCCAGGCCTCGAGATCAGATCAGGGTCGCGGATGGACTTCTCGAGTACCGTAGCCAGGATGGCGCTCGCGGTATAGGGGCCGATCTTCGCGCGACCATCCGCCCATCCAGCTTCCGAAAGTCCAACGACACGCCTCAGCGCCTCTCCAGATCTTGCAAGCGACGACCAAGAGCTGAACTCCGCGCCGATTAGGGACTGTGCCTCTCGGCATGCCGTTTGAATTAAGCCGATTGAGACAGTGGCGAGGACGTGAGCCTGCACGGATTCGCTGGCATTCAGCTGACCAGCAGAAACCGGCGCTTGCTTCTTGGCACTGATTTCGCCGGGCTTTTTTTCGAAAGCCATTTCGGCAGCGTTGCTGCCGTTATCATTTATGTCTCGCTTGTTAGAGCGAGTCTCTGTTTGTCTACTATCAGATTTGGATTCTGGGGTAGTATTAATATAAGGAGTGACGGTAATGTCACCCTCGCATGCCATTTTGAGGTCTTCAGCTTGTGCGCCAATCTGTTCGACGGTGCTTTTGTGCAGGTCCCTAAGCCTCTGGGCGTGTTCCTCAAGCGAGGCATCTGTGGAGTTCAACTCGCTCACATGCAGACGCAAACTTGCCTCTTGTTCGGGAAAGGCTCTGGAAATATCTTCGAGCGCCCGTGCCAGCCTCTTGATGTCTCTTTTGGCGGCAAGTTCTCTATTCAGCTTGGCATGATACTCCTCAACGGCAAGCTTGAGCTCTGACGCCCTCACCCGCGCCGGCGTGAAATCAATTCCGAAACCGGCACTGATCTCGCCACTATCGTTGCGATAGATGAAGCGTCGCCCCGTCGAACTGTCGCGATAGGCGGCAATCCCGGCTTCCACCAATCTGCGAACACAGCGGATGACCGTACGCTCGGATCGCATGGTAAATTCCGCGAGCTTTGCATTGGAGATGGCGACGATCGGGCGGCTTGCGCCTTTCCAGTCATCGGCTCGTGAAAGGCCAAGCAGAATATCCAGGACGTGGTAAGTCGTACCATCGATACCAAGGACGGGAGCCGCCTTCTTCAAAAGAAGCGCGATCTCAGCCTTCGCAATATCAGGTACATCATTCGCCATGGCAAGGCGCGCGCTGGCGACGATCCCAGGCGTCACGCGTCTAAAGGACGCGACAGGTGCCGTTTCGGTCATAGCTTCTCTGCTGCAGCCGAAAACGGCTACAGTCCCACATATCGTTGTGAGGAAGCCAACGAAGGCGCGACACAAAAAAACATCCCTGTGCTGACAGAGGCTTGATTATGTGCCGTGACCGTCTTAGAATCAGATTGCTGAAAACTGATGCTTACGGTTCGATTTCGTTCCGTTGGCTAATGGATCAAGGGTCTGCCGATTGCAGTCGGCGGGCCCTTCTTCATTTCTCCGGCTATTCCATCTTGGAACCCTCTTCCCGCTTAGCCTGAAATTCTGCCACCAAATCCGGCAATCGCTTCAGCAGCCATGTCGAGAGGCCGGGAATACGGTTGTTCGGAATCGATATGTTTGTCTTCGTGTCCGTCTGGGTCGCGGTAATCACCATGCCGGCGATACGCAGTTCAGTGACTATAGCTGTCTGCCTCTCGCGCTCACCCAATGCCCCGAAGACAAGGGCGAAGCGTTGATCGCTATCACTCTCTGCCCAGCTTTGAGCTTGAACGACAGGTTCAATCGCTTTGGCCTGAGCACTGGACAGCACCCTGTTCTCGATCAGAGAACCGAGTTTTTCCCATTTCGGCCTTCCTGTGGAAGGGGCCGCACCGATAAGACGAACCAGATCCTCCGGTATCAGAGAGGCGATGTTGGTAAGGATCGAGATATAGGCGAGCCTCTTGCCCTCGTTGCGTCCGAGCGCTTCCGAAATTGTCTCTCTGGAGAAGCCTTTCTCCTTCAATGCGAGCGCAAAGATCGCTTGCTCGATGAATGAGAGATTGAGGCGCTCCGAGTTTTCGATGCCTTGGGAGACGACCAGTTCCTCGTCCGAAAGCTCGCGCACGATGGCTTTTACCGGACGTTTGAGGATCTGGCACGCTCGCAGTCTTCTATGGCCATAGGCCGCCTGATAGTGACCAGGTTTGCCCGGCAGCGGCCTCACCAGAATAGGAAGTCTCTGGCCGGCCTCGCGAATTCCTTCGACAAAGGCCTGGAAATTGCGGTCGCCCTCGATATCGAGCCGATCATTGACAAAGGACGGGACGACACGGCTCGGATCGAGCTCAATAATGGTTTCAGACGAAAGGAGCTGATCGTGAAGCCGCTTATTCTCTTCTTCGATCGAGACGAATGCACGGTCCATTGACTTAACGGCCCCTGCTCCCACCCGCCGCTTGTCGGACTCAGGCTGGGGAGGAGGGGACTGCTTGCCCAGAGCTTCCGGATCCACGTTCCCGAAGAGGCTCTTGATACGCTGGTTTCGTTCGCGCGGATTCGCCATTATCTCCCCCACACCTGCTTGATGTGATTTAAGATCTCGTGATTGACCGCATCAACGGAATCAAGGGCGCGATTGAGCGTGTCACGCCCGACGCTGCCGCGTGACATCTCGTAGAGACTTTTCTTTTCGAGACCGGCGCTTGCGATAGCGGTGGTTTCAACGACGGCGGGTGCGAGGACATCATCCTTAAACAGCGATCGCAGTAGGGTGACGATGTTGACCTGGGGGCCGTCATTGGGATTATGACGCGTAATCACGTAGCGAATGAAATCATGGCTGAGAACCCCGCCACGCTCCTCGATGACCCGCATCAAGTCGCTCATCATGGCGAGAAACTGGTTCATGCTCGCCACGTCAATCATCGCCGGATGGATCGTAATCATCAGTGCCGTGGCGGCGCAAAGCGCGCCGAGCGTCAGATAGCCAAGCTGCGGCGGCGCGTCGATCAAGACGACATCATAATCTGCCTCGACCTCGCCGATCACAGTCGCAAGCCGTCTGAAGAAAATTTCGTTGCCGCGACCATATCCCTCGGCAATCGCCTGCGGCGTCTCGTGCTCATACTCCATGAGTTCGAGATTCGCTGGAACGAGATCGATCCCGTCAAAATATGTCTTACGAATGACCTCCCTTATCGGGCGGCGCGCCTCATCATAACGGATGGCGGCGTAGATTGTCTCGTTCTCGTCGACGTCGAATTCCGGCTGATAGCCAAACATGGCCGAGAGCGAGGCTTGCGGATCGAGATCGATGGCAAGTACCCGCAATCCCTGGATGGCGAGATAGTGTGCCAGATGGACCGTCGTCGTCGTCTTCGCCGAGCCGCCTTTGAAATTGGCAACGGCAATAACCTGCAGCTTGTCGCCAGGACGTCGACGAGGCAGGAAATCCAAAGCCTCTGCCGGTCGCTTATGCGCGAGATGCTCCCGCAACTGGTTGATCTGTGACAGTGTATAGATGCGCCGGCCATTATCCTGCCGATCAGGAATGGCACTTTCGCCATCGAGCGACATCTGCCTCAACGTGGACTCGGCGATGCCGAGCAACGTCGCGACCTCGCGGGAGGTGTAGGTTTTCAACGTTTTGGCGGATTCGGGCTCGTAGAGACGCTCGCGAATCGACTGCAGCTGCGCAGACAGCAATTGCGACTGCCTGCTGATCTTGTCGGCGGAGGATTCCACCATGTCGGTCGATTGTAGCTTCGCGTTCATTTTTCCTCACGACGGTTTTTTTTCGATCGTCGCCAAATTTCCGTCGCCTCACAGTTAACTGATTCCGGGCTTCGGTCAAATCATAGGTGATAAACAAAGGCTTAAGGGGGAGGCGATTGCGCGACGCAAGAGCACCTTTCAAGGTATATATCCGTTATATTTCAATATGTTATAAAGTTCATTAGCCGGAATCGACTATTGCGCCCTCTCCTGTGAATCAAACGGGCATTGGCTGCGACCTGAGGCTGTTGGAGGCGCTTTGAGTTGCGACTCACTCGTGAGAGCCCGACTCACCCGCATCACGCAGCCTTGATTTCGCAGCCTGGATTGCTGTTGATACGTCCCGGGTATTGCCTCGTCAGCCCCTGGCCGTCGCCCCGGCGTTGAAGGCCCATTTTCCATGCCGTTGCCCATCATTAACGCCGCAATAATTCATTGGCATGTCACGGCATCGACCTTAATCGGCGTGGAACTGGGCCGTGAGCAAGCCATGAGGGTGGCGGCGGAATGCCCATGGAAAATTATTCGAATGAAACGCGAAAATCAGGATTCGTTTAGCCTGCGTCCTATCAAAGAGATTGCTACATGCTTCAACTATAGCCGAGCCGTATCGGGCAAGTTCAAGCCTGTTGTGGCTGCCGCGCAAAATGACATTTCAGGAGTTCATAATGTCGATCATTTCAGTTCGTTCGCGACTATTGGGAACAACACTCGCTTTGGGCCTTCTGCTCGGCACGTCCGCAGCCAACGCCGAAACGCCGCCGAATGTGCTTGTGGTCGCCCAGTCGATCGACGATGCCGTCAGCTTCGATCCCGCCGAAGGCTTCGAGCTGACGACGGTCCAGTCCTTCAACAATCTTTATCAGCGCCTTGTTCAGTCCAACCGTCAAGACGGCACCAAGATCGAGCCGGCTCTGGCCGCGTCCTGGGTTGCCGGGAGCGACGGCCGCAGCCTGACCTTCGAACTCGCCGACTCCAAATTTTCCTCCGGCAATCCGGTTCGCCCCGAGGACGTGATCTTCTCGCTGACCCGCGCCGTCAAGCTCAACAAATCGCCCGCCTTCATTCTCAACGAGCTCGGCTGGAAGGCGGATAATGTCGATGCTGCCATCACCAAGGTGGACGACAAGCACGTAAAGCTGACTTGGTCCGCCGATGTCGGCTCCGGTTTCGCCCTGTCGCTGCTGACGGCGCCGATCGCCTCCATCGTTGACGGGAAGGCCGTCGAGCCGCAGGCAAAAGATGGTGATCTGGGCAATGCCTGGCTGAAGACGAACTCGGCCGGTAGCGGAGCTTATACGATTGCGACCTACACGCCGCATGAAGCACTGGTGCTGCAGGCAAACGCCAATTCTGCCGACAAGCCGAAGCTTGAGAGCGTCATCATCCGCAATGTTCCCGATGTCGGCGCCCGCCGGCTTCTGGTGGAGCAGGGCGACGCCGATATCGCCCGCGGTCTCTCTGCCGACCAGATCGAAGCGCTGAAGACCAAGAGCGGCGTCAAGGTTCTGTCCGTCCCATCGGCGCGTACCGACTATATTCTCCTCAACACCAAGGCCAATCCGACGCTCGGCAATCCCGCTTTCTGGGAGGCTGCCCGCTACCTCGTCGATTATGACGGCATCGCCAAGAACCTGCTTCGCGGCCAAAGCTCGGTTCATCAGGCTTTCCTGCCGGTTGGCTTTCCGGGTGCGCTGACAGATAAGCCCTTCAAGCTCGACGTCGAAAAGGCCAAGAAGGTCCTCGCCGATGCCGGCATCAAGACGCCCTTCAAGGTCGAGTTCATCGTCTTCAACGACCAGCCGTTCCTGTCGATCGCACAGTCGCTGCAATCGACCTTCGCGCAGGCCGGCATCACGCTCGATATCCAGCCAGGTGTCGCAAGCGACATCTATGCGCGCGGCCGTTCCGGCAAGTTCGAGATGACGCTGCGCTACTGGATCCCGGATTATTTCGATCCGCATTCCAATGCCAGCGCCTTTGCCATCAACAAGGACAACTCCGCCAACACGGCTGCGAAATATGCCGGCTGGGTTATTCCAGAACTGACCGACGAGACGCTTTCCGCCGTCAAGGAACAGGATGCGGCCAAGCGGGTAGCGCTCTATCAGGATATTCAGAAAAAGATCCAGGCAAGCTCTCCCTTCATCTTTATGCTTCAAGGCAACGATCAGGTCGTGCTAAGCGACAAGGTAAAGAACTACGCTCAGGGCCTGAACGCTGACCAGGTCTATTACGACAAGGTGGAGAAGTAAGTGCCGCAAGCGGCAAGCCAACCCGATGCCGACATGACCAACTCCCGCCAGATGAAAGCCTGGCGGGAGTTGTCTTTCGTGCGGTCGTTTCTTTCCTGGGCCTGGTCCTTTGCGCTCACCCTTTTCGGGCTCGCCCTGGTGACGTTCGCGCTGACGCGTCTATCGCCGATCGATCCCGCATTGCAGATGGTCGGTGACCACGCCAGCCAATCGACCTACGAGCAGGCGCGCGCCGAACTCGGGCTTGATCGGCCGCTGCCAGTACAGTTCTTCCGCTATATAGAGACCGCAGCCTCGGGCAACTTCGGCCAATCTACATCAACCGGGCAGCCGGTTGCCAAGGACATCGCACGGACCTTTCCGGCGACGATAGAGCTTGCGACCACGGCGATCATCCTCGGCTCGATCATTGGACTGGCGCTTGGGATCACCGCCGCGATGCGGCAGGGAACATGGCTCGACGGCGTCGCGCGGATCGTTTCGCTCTTCGGCTATTCGGTGCCGATCTTCTGGCTTGGCCTGTTGATGTTGCTGTTCTTTTACGCGCGGCTGCATTGGGCACCCGGACCGGGACGCGTCGATGTCCTCTTTCAATATACGGTCAAACCCGTGACCGGCTTTGCGCTCGTCGATGCGTGGCTCTCCGGCAAACAGGGTGCTTTTCGCGATGCGCTAGCGCATCTGGTGCTGCCGGCAACGGTGCTCGCCTTTCATGCGCTTGCCGCCATTTCGCGGCTGACGCGGGCTGCGATCCTCACCGAGCTTGGACAGGAATATGTCACGACTGCGCGCGCCAAGGGAGCAAGCCTGTTCCGCATCGTCTTCACCCATATACTGCCGAACATATCCGGGACGCTTCTGATCGTGATCGCCCTTTCCTATGCCAGCTTGCTTGAAGGCGCGGTGCTGACCGAGACCGTATTTGCCTGGCCCGGCATCGGCCGTTATCTGACGACGGCGATGTTTGCCGGCGATATGCCGGCAATCCTCGGCGCAACCCTCGTCGTCGGCACGTCTTTCGTGCTTCTGAATGCCTTGACGGATCTCGGCGTCGCGCGACTTGAGGCGGGGAAGAAGCGTTGAGCGCCATCATCCAGCATCCGCTCGACGGGCCGTCCTTCCTGCGGCGTCTCCTGCGTTCTCCGTCCGCTGCCGCCGGCGGCATCGTCGTCCTCATCATTCTTGCCGCTGCATTGTTTGCACCATGGATTGCACCCTATGATCCCAATCTGCAGGAGACCGCCAACCGCCTGATGCCGCCAAGTGCGGCGCATTGGTTCGGTACCGACGGGTTCGGGCGCGATCTCCTGTCGCGCATGATCTATGGCGCACGGCCAACCTTGCTGCTCCTGCTGTTCGTGGTGCTTCTGATGGCGCCGCTCGGCATCATCGTCGGCGTGCTTGCGGGGTTCTTCGGCGGCATTACCGAACGCATTCTCATGCGCATTACCGATGTGGTCATGTCCTTCCCAAGGCTGTTGCTCGCCTTTGCCTTCGTCGCGATCATGGGGCCGGGACTGGTCAACGGCGCGCTGGCACTATCGCTGACGAGCTGGCCGGCCTATGCCCGCCAGGCGCGCGTGGAGACGGCAGCGCTTCGCCGCAGCGACTATCTGGCCGCCGCAGAAATGGTCGGCATCAGAGGGTTGCGGCTGCTTTACGGCCATGTCCTGCCTCTGGTGCTGCCGTCTGCGATCATCCGGCTCGCTCTCGATCTGTCCGGCATCATCCTGGCCGCGGCTGGGCTCGGCTTCCTTGGCCTTGGCGTTCGACCGCCGACAGCCGAATGGGGCGCCATGGTCTCGGAGGGCACGCAGGTCATCTTCGACCAATGGTGGGTCGCGGCTGTGCCCGGTCTTGCCATTCTCATCACCTCCTTGGCCTTCAATCTTCTGGCTGACGGCTTGCGTGACATACTGGATCCGCGTCATGGCTGAAGCGCTGCTCACCGTTCAGGACCTGTCGGTCTCCTTTCCCTCCGAGGCGGGCATGGTGCGGGTCGTCAATGGCATCGATTTTACCGTCGGGCGCGAGATCGTCGCGCTCGTCGGGGAATCCGGCTCCGGCAAATCCATGACCGGGCGCGCAATCATGGGGCTGCTGCCGCGTATGGCCAAGGTCCAGGCGAAACGCCTCGCCTTCGAGGAACAGGATCTCCTGTCCCTGCCATCCTCCGGCTGGAATGCTCTGCGAGGCAGCGATATCGGCCTCGTCCTTCAGGATCCGAAATATTCGCTCAATCCCGCGCACCGGGTCGGACGTCAGGTCGAGGAGACATTGCTGCTGCATACACGGCTTTCGGCGGCTGAACGGCGCGAGCGAGCCCTCGATATGCTCGATATGGTCGGGCTTCCCGATCCGAAGCGCGTCTATTCGAGCTATCCCGCAGCGCTCTCGGGCGGGATGGGGCAGCGCGTGATGATCGCGGCGATGCTGATCAACCGCCCGAAACTGCTGATTGCCGACGAGCCGACGTCAGCACTCGACCGCGAGCTTCAAAACCAGATATTGGCGCTGCTGCGCTCGCTCACCGAGCAATTCGGCATGGGGTTGCTGCTCATCAGCCACGATCTGCAGCAGGTCGCGAGATACGCCGATCAAGTGATCGTGCTCAAGGGCGGCCGCATCGACGAAAAACTGGCCGCGACGGATCTGGCCAACGCGCAGTCGGACTATACACGCGCACTCTGGGCCGCGCGACCTTCGGCTGAAACCTACGGCACCCGCCTGCCGGTTTATGGAGCAGGCACGTGAACGCGCTTTCCGTTTCCGATCTTTCCATCACCTTTTCCGGCAGCCGCCAGGCTTTCACGGCGGTGCAGAGTGTCAGCTTCAATATCGCAAGCGGCGAGACTTTCGGCCTCATCGGCCAGTCCGGCTGCGGCAAGACAACCGTGCTGCGCGCCATTGCAGGATTGAACACCAGCTGGCAAGGCGCCATTTCCGCGTTTGGCGCATCCCTGCAGCCCGGAAAAAAGATTGTCGGCGGCCTGCGCGACAATATCCAGATGGTGTTTCAGGATCCGTATTCTTCGCTTCACCCAAGGCACACCGTTGCCCGCATTCTCGGTGAGCCATTGTCGCTGAGGGGCCGAACGGATATCGACGGTCAGGTACGAACGGCGCTTGATCAGGTCGGCCTCCCGGCCGCGGCGAGCGGGCGTTACCCGCATCAGCTTTCCGGTGGCCAGCGGCAGCGCGTAGCCATCGCACGCGCTTTGCTGTTGCGGCCAAAACTGTTGCTTCTCGATGAGCCGACGTCCGCGCTGGACGTTTCCGTTCAGGCCGGCATCCTGAACCTTCTCAATGATCTCAAGGTGCTGCACGCCATGACTTTCGTGCTCGTCAGCCACGACCCAGGCGTCGTGGCTCATATGTGCGACCGCGCCGCGATCATGGAAAAGGGGTCCATCAAGCAGGTCCTCGATCGCGACGGCCTTTCCAGCATGCGCTAGGGCAGGGCACGGCGAGGTGCTTGATATCGATCCGCCGACGCTCTGGGCGATGATTGCCTGGGGCTAATGGTTGGCGCATGAGTCGGAGCGACATGGAGAGCCTATACCCACTCGCGAAGTGGCGACAGCGGGATAAACGCAGCACGCGCAGAGAACGGCGATTAGCCCATCATATTGCCGATAGAAACCACAAACCACAGGACGCGGACCTTGCCGTTTGTGCATTGCGGTATTAGTGCAATCGCGACCATTGGAATTCTTGAAAGCATTTATTCATGGAAGGTGGACGCCAATCCATGCCGCCGCTCAATGCGCTTGTCGTTTTCGACAGCGCTGCCCGGCTTGGTAGCTTCTCTCGTGCAGGGCTGGAACTCGGCCTCACCCAAAGCGCCATCAGTCGTCAGATCGGCAAGCTCGAGGCCTTTATTGGCTCGAAGCTGTTCAACCGGCTTCCGCTTGGCGTGCAGCTGACCGCGATCGGCGAGACCTATGCGTCGGAGGTCAGCCGCCTTCTTGGCGATCTGAGTGCAGTTACCGACGGGCTGCGGGCGTGGACCGGCCCCCGCCAGATCACCATTGCCTGCTCGCGCGGCATTGCCGATCAGTGGTTCCTGTCGCGCGTCGCCATCTTGAAAGCGGAAATTCCCGGCATCGAAATTCGCCTGCGCGTCACGGACGATGTCGCCCATCTGCGGTTGGACGAGTTCGACCTTGCGATCTTCTATCGCAAGGAGCGCCCCATCGGCGTCAATCTCACCGTTCTCGGCCAGGAGGAGATCGTGCCTATCTCGGCGCCCGGTTCGCTCGCTCTCATGGAGCAGACGGCTCCGGTTCTGTTGGCCATCGAAGATACGATGCGCGAGTGGCAGGGCTGGCCGGAATGGTGGCGGGATGCAAAACTTGCACCGCCGGCTGGTGCGCTGGAATGGCGGCTCGGCGACTACGGCCTCTGCGTCGCCGCCGCCACGCAGGGGATCGGCATCACGCTCGGCTGGACATGGCTCATCGGAGAGCAACTCGCCGCGGGAACGCTGGTTCCGGTTCACGATCATGTCATGCGATCCGGAGCCTATTTCTATCTGATGCGCCCGGCGGACCGGCATCAACGCAAGATCGTCCGCGAAGTGTCCGATTGGCTGATTGCCAGCAATGCACCCCTGTGACCTTAGAGGATCACATGAAAATGATCGGGCCCGGCGAATGGGCCCAATGCTTGTCGTCGTCTCACTGCTGCCTTGCGCGCCGGCGTGAAATCATGCGGAAACGCGCATATCCAACCACGGTAATTATCAGCCAGGCGACCTGCGAGATCAGCGAGCCCAGGTTGAAATTCCACATCAGCGAATAAATGAGCGCAACGCCGCCGGCGACGTTGAGCACGGTGACCAAGAAATCGTCAACCGTCAAAATGCGCAGTTGAAGCAACGCATAAGCCGTCAAATAGAAGGCGGCTCCCAAAAGGCCGACAATGTCGGGCATACCCATTTCGAACTCCAGGATCATCCAAATTCAAAAAGGCAGGTTGTGCTTTTCTTCCGAAATGCGCCCCCTGCCGTCACGTTTGCGACGCTCCTTTATTCCTGTTCTGGCAAATGCCAAGCCATGCATTTTGCATGGGGCCATGCACAAAAGTCATACCTAAAAATCGGGAGTCTGCCCTTGAACATGGGGCCTGCGGTAAGATACCCACCAGAAAAATCCTATGAGCTATGAATTAAACACAGGGGTAACGAATGCTCGAGCACAAAAACCAGTTTCAATTGACGCGCCGTTCTTTCATGTCGGGTGCGGCCGGCTTTGGTCTGGCCGCCGTCGGCGGCATGAGCGGGCTGATCACGTCGTCCGCTCATGCCGCAAGCGAGGGGACGCCGAAGAAGGGTGGTTTGCTGAAGCTCGGTATTGGTGGCGGCAGCACCACCGACAATTTCGACCCGCGTCTTCTGAAGGACTGGGTACCCGTCAACCAGGCTTACATGCTGATGAACGGCCTTGTCGAAATCGACGCCAACAACAAGGCCGTGCCTGAACTTTTCGAAAGCTGGGAACCGTCGGCGGACGCCAAGGAATGGACGTTCAAGGTCCGCCAGGGCGTGACCTTCCACAATGGCAAGACGCTCGATGCCGATGACGTCCTCTACTCCATCAATCTGCACCGCGGTGAAACCTCATCCGGCGCGCGGTCGCTCGCCTCGGAATTTACCGATGTTGCCAAGGTCGATGCCGGCACGATCAAGATCACGCTGAAGAGCGGCAATGCCGATCTGCCCTATGTCCTGTCCGACTATCATTTCCTCGTCGTTCCGAAGGATTGGACCGATTTCAACAAGCCCGTCGGCACCGGCCCCTTCGTCTATGAAAGCTTCCAGCCGGGAGTTCGTGCGCGCTTCAAGCGCAATGAAAGCTATTGGAAGCCGAACACGGCCTGGGTTGATGCGGTCGAAGTCATCGTCATCAACGATGTGTCGGCCCGCACCAATGCGATGATGTCCGGCCAGGTCCATGCGATCAACCAGCTGGACTTCAAGACGGTCGATCTGTTGAAGCGCAATCCGAACCTCAATATCGTCCAGTCCGCCGGCGGTCAGCACTTCTCCTTCCTGATGGATTGCACGCAGGCGCCGTTTACCGACAACAACATCCGGCTTGCCTTGAAATACGCGATCGATCGCGAGCAGCTTCTGAAGACGGCGCTACGCGGCTATGGTCGCCTCGGCAACGACAATCCGATCCCAAGCACGGATCCATTCTTCGACGCCGCTCTGCCGCAGCGTGCCTATGATCCCGAAAAGGCGAAGTACTACCTGAAGCAGGCTGGCATGACGTCGCTCAAGATCCAGCTTTCTGCCTCCGACGCGGCCTTTACCGGCGCGGTCGACGCGGCGGCCATCGTCCGCACGGCCGCCGCCAAGTCGGGCATCGAGATCGGCATCAAGCGCGAACCGGCCGACGGCTATTGGGACAATGTCTGGATGAAGGCGCCGTTCTGCATGTCTTATCGCGGCGGTCGCCCGACCGCAGACCAGGCTCTGAGCGTCGCTTATGTTTCCAATGCCTCGCAGAACGACACCCATTGGAAGAGCGCCGATTTCGACGCGAAGCTGCTGGAAGCCCGCGCCTCGCTCGATCAGGCGAAGCGCAAGGAAATCTATGCCGAGCTGCAGGCCATGCTCAGCAATGATGGCGGCGCGCTCATTCCGATGTTCGGTGACTATCTCGACGCCACCTCCAAGAAGCTGAAGGGTGTGACCACCCATCCGATGTTCAATCTGATGGGTGCACGCCTCGCTGAAAAAGTCTGGCTGGAAGCTTAAATGACTGTTCTTATCCTGAAGCGTGTGGGGCTCGGGCTCCTCACGCTGTTTCTGGTGTCGGCGTTGATTTTCGCCGGCACCCAGATCCTGCCCGGCGACGTCGCCTCGGCAATTCTCGGCCAGAATGCGACGCCCGAAGCGCTCGCGACCCTGCGCGAAAGCCTCGGTCTCAATCAACCGCTCCTCACGCGTTACATTTCATGGCTGA